>PCCJ01000068.1 GCA_002731665.1 Actinomycetota bacterium
CCGACTGTCGAAGTTGAGAATCTGTGGGCAGCTGCAGCCGTTTGGGTTAAAGAGGGCCCAGGAGTAGGCAAGCTACTTGCTGAGTGGATGACTTACGGCTATCCCGAGTTAACCGATCCACACGGAACTGATGTGTCTAGGTTCTACCCGCAACAACGAAATGTAAACCATATAGAGGCTCGAGCAGATGAACATTTTAACAAAACCTATGGAATCGTTCACCCGCGCGAACAATGGAAATCCCGCCGGAACATAACAGTCGGGCCTGTAAAGTCGCGCACAGATGATTTAGGAGCTTTTTATTTTGAAGCAGGTGGCTGGGAACGCCCGCATTGGTACCAATCCAACAGCGACCTACTTGCAAATTACGACGTGCCTCAACGAACGCATGAATGGGATGAGCGATGGTGGAGCCCACTGTCTGATGCCGAGCATTTACATATGCGTGAGCACGCAGGACTCGTTGATCTATCGGCGTTTCAGATTTTTGAGGCGAGCGGGATAGGAGCTCTCGAGTTTGTAGAAAAAATGGTCGTAAATAAATGTGATGTTCCAGTAGGTAAGTCGATCTACACCCCAGTCCTTAATGAATCCGGCGGTTTTAGGTCAGATCTGACAATCGTGAGACTCCAAGAAAACTTATTCCGCATTATTACTGGGGCATTTGATGGAGGTCGCGACGAGTATTGGTTTCGCTCACATCTACCCGCAGACGCATCAGTCAACCTAGAAAACAAAACCAACGCAATTTGCACTTTTGGCGTATGGGGTCCAAAGGCAGTGGCCCTCCTTTCAAGGGTTACCGAGTCAAAGCTCGATCAAGACAATTTTCCATACGGCACAAGTCAATCTTTGCTAGTGGAAGGGTTACCGGTAGACATGCTTAGGATTTCATACGTCGGCGATGCTGGCTTCGAAATTTACACTGGCACTCAACACGGGTTGGCTCTTTGGGACGCCTTATGGGAAGCAGGCAAAGATTACGACTTACGCCCTATCGGAGCAGCTGTCTACGGAACGAGTGGCCGTCTCGAAAAAGGGTACAGACTAATGGGGTCGGAGTTGGAGAACGAATATAACCCTGTCGAAGCAGGTCTCGATAGAAATAAAGTCAAAGCAGCCGACTTCATAGGTAAGACGGCTTACGAAAAAGCACGTGCAATTAAACCAGTGGCGCAACTGTGTGCCCTAACGATGGACAGCAACAAATGCTCGGCCGGGTATGCACGGTTTCCTACCGGATCGGGCAACGAGCCTATATTGACCTTAGATGGCGATCGAATCTTAGATGACAAGGGCCGTATCAGTCGAGTGACCACAGCGGGAAGCGCACCATCGATAGGAAAGTACGTCCTATTGGCATACCTGCCAATAGATAAATGCATCCCAGGAACGGCGTTGCAGGTTCTATACCAAAATGAGTTATATCCAATAACCGTAGCTGCCACCGGTAGGAATCTTTCGCTATACGATAGCGAAGATGCTCGAATGCGCTGTTAGCTAAACGAAGTCGTGTCGTGAGTTGAGCGAAATGGGAGTTATGCGAATTCTGGTATGTGTCAAACGTGTCCCTGCACCCGGGGCGCGAATAATTATCACAGAAGATGAGCAAAATATCGACTCAGGGCACTTGGGTTTCACTATGAGCCCACACGAAGAGTGCGCTATAGAAGCCGCAACTCAGCTTTCTGAACAATATGGCGGTGAAGTTACGATTCTTACAGCAGGGTCAAGCGCATCAGAAGAACAACTAAGGTACGCGGCCAGTGTCGGGGCAAGCTCTTTAGTGCAGATTGAAAATAGTAGTGGAAACGATTGGGACCCTCAGCGCACTGCACGTGCATTGTCGGCGGCTGTAAAGGCTTTAGAAAATGAGTCTGGATACTACGACTTACTGTTATTTGGTAACGAAGCTGCAGATACTGGTGGCTACCAGACGGGAATTAGAACTGCTCACCTTCTCGGTCGCCCGATAGTTAACGCTATCAATGGTATTGAAGTAGAAGAGGGAGGATTTGTAGCCAGACGCGAAACTCTGTCAGGCGTTGAGGTCTACAGAGTCACGGGCCCGGCCGCCTTCGGAGTCAAAGAAGGCATAAACCTGCCTCGCTATCCCACCATGAAGGGCAGACTTGCATCAAAGAAGCTACCTGTGAGGGTGATCGAAGATCACTCCGAGCCAGGAGAACAATGTCGGCTGCGCCTATTTAGACCAGCTGAAGTGGCTAAAGAGACAGTAATTCTCGGAACAGATAGTAACGCTGCCGAAGCTGTCGTAGATCTGTTAGAAGAAATGGGATTGGTTTAGATGTCGGGCATTTTGGTACTTATAGATAGTTGTGAACCGGACGCAACAGAAACTACTAATGAGTTACTGACACATGGACGGAACTTGGCAAACCAAGTAAATGGGACTCTCGAGGCGGTGACATTTGATCCTCGCTATGCAGACTTGGCGGCGGGTTGGTCTGAACACGGAGTGGATGTAATTCATTATCTCACTAATTCCTCTCTTCAAGACTATGGCCCACAAGCCTGGGCGCAAGGAATAGTTCAAATAACCTCTTTGGTTGAACCTGTCGCAGTTATCGCTTGCGGTTCGGACCGTGGCCATGAGGTCATGGCCAATGTTGCAGCGATCCTCGACGCACCATTCGTGGCTAACTGCCTCTCGGTAATGGTCGGTGAGCCATGGCAAGCTAGTCGCGTTCAATGGGGAGGCTCATTGATTGAGGAAGTTTCTGTGAAGACAACATTACCCATGGTGAGCTTCGCCCTACATTCGTGCGAAGCAAAGTTGTCCAAAACTCCAGAACCGCTCGAAATTGTTTTTCATGAAATCGAACTCGATAGTGAAGCCATCAAAACCCTCGTAACTGAACGTACAGAGAAGCCAGCAGGCCAATCGTTGGAAACATCAGCAGTCGTGGTATCTGGGGGCAGAGGAGTTGGCTCAGCCGAAGGTTTTGATGTACTCGAAACACTTGCAGAATTGTTAAACGGGAAAGTGGGTTGCTCGCGTGCCGTTACTAACAATGGCTGGCGAAGCCATACTGATCAGGTGGGACAAACTGGCAAACGAATAGCCCCCGACCTGTATATAGCATGCGGTATTTCCGGTGCGATTCAACATTGGGTTGGAGCCATGGCCTCAAAGACCATACTCGCAATAAATACCGACCCTGAAGCGAACATGGTGAAAAAAGCCGACTACGCAGTCATCGCAAATCTACACGATGTAATTCCAGCGGTATCTCATGAGATAGCAAGACGAAACGATCGATGAAAGATTATGAGGTGAGTACATACGGAGATTCTTACGCAGCTGTTTACGATCTTTGGTACGGCGACGAGGATTCCGCCAGAGCAAAGAATTTAAGCGACCCTGAGCATGTGGCGCGAAAAGTTGCAGAACTTGCCCTTGGTGGGCCCGTTCTCGAACTGGGAATCGGCTCCGGCAGGCTTGCAATAGCCATAAATAAAACGGGCTTAAAAGTTACAGGAGTGGACTCGTCTACGCTTATGTTGGACTTATTGCGATCTAAGCCTGATGCTCAGAATATTACCGTTATCCATGACGACATGTCGAAGTGCAGCGAACTCGAAGCCGACTCGTATTCGGTGGTCCTGATTGGCTTTAACACGTTTTTCAACCTAACCACAAAGGAGTCGCAGCAACAATGCATTCGGACATGTGCGCGTGTGCTGAAACCCGGAGGGAAGCTTGTAATTGAAGCATTTGTCCCAGTTCCGCAAGCAACAGACCATGTGTCGGTCAGATCAATGGAAGTTGACCAGCTACTTCTTGACGCTGTTAAGGTCGACCCTTTAAACCAGACTATTTCGGGACAACTCGTTAAGATGTCCAAAAATGGAAATGAGTTTTATCCATACCTCTTGCGCTATTGCACTCCTCCAGAAATTGACGAGATGGCTAGTACAACAGGTTTTGATTTGGTGGAACGCCATCAGGATTGGCTAAATAATACTTTCAACTCGGAATCATCCAAACACGTTTCCGTTTGGCAAGTTTCCTAACAAACACCCGTCACTTAAGAAACCCGATTATGGATCCGTTAAACAGCATAGGTTTAACCTAATCACGGCTACTCTTATGTACATGAAGAATCGTGCGGTCGAGCCCCTGAGCCGTTTAACTGATCCGCTGATACGACGTAATGGGCAACTTACAACAGCTACCTGGGACGAGGCATTTGACCATGCTGCCAGGGGATTGACAGCAACGCTTGAATCAAGCGGCCCGAACAGTATTGGACTATTCAGCTGTTCAAAAAGTACCAACGAAATGAATTACGCAGCTCAGAAATTCATGAGATCAGTGATCAAGTCCAACAATATTGATTCGTGCAACCGAACTTGACATGCTCCAAGTGTCGTCGGTCTGGCGACAGTGTTCGGAGCAGGTGGAGGAACAAGCTCGTATCGTGAAGTCGAAGATGCTGAAGTCATTTTGCTCTGGGGCTCCAATGCTCGCGAAGCACATCCGATCTACTTTCATCGTGTCCTAAAAGCACTTAGGAAAGGGGCAAAGCTTTTTGTTATTGACCCGAGGCGGACGGCGTCAGCAGAATTTGCCGATCTATGGCTCGGTCTAGACATCGGAACTGATATTGCCTTAGCTAACGCCATGGCACGAGAAATTATAGATGCGGATTTACATGATCTGACTTTTATCAAACGCGCTACGACTGGCTTCAAGAAATTCAAGGAAAGCGTCGACTGGTACACACTAGAACGTGCCGAACTCATCACTGGGATCCCGGGCGATGCGATACGAGAATTGGCCCATTCCTACGCGAATGCAAAGACGGCGCAAATTTTGTGGACACTCGGTATTACGGAACACCACAACGCTGTCGAGAATGTACTGTCCCTATGCAACTTAGCTCTATTGACAGGCCATGTTGGTAGGTGGGGGTCCGGCTTAGTCCCGCTCCGCGGTCAAAACAACGTGCAAGGCGGGGGCGATATGGGCGCTTTACCCGATAAACTGCCCGGCTTCCAAAGCATCACAGATGATCATGCTCGCATGAAGTTCGAACTCCTCTATGGCACCAAGATTAACCCTAAGCCGGGCTTACATTTAACTTTGATGTTTGAAGCCATGCACCGAAAGGATCTCCGCGCTTTGTACGTTATCGGTGAGAACCCGGCGCAATCTGAAGCTGACGCAAAGTCAGCTAGAAAGGCACTTTCAGAACTTGACACTCTAATAGTTCAAGATATCTTCCTCACGAGAACCGCTGAAATGGCAGATGTTGTGTTTCCTGCCAGTGTCGGTTGGGCAGAGAGCGACGGCACAGTTACATCTAGTGAGAGACGAGTACAGCGAGTAAGACCAGCCGTACAAAGAATAAGCTCGACTAAAGATGACCTTGATATCATCGTGGAACTCGCAGATCGTCTTGGAGCTAAGTGGCCTGCCCGACGACCTGAACAGGTGTGGGATGAAATTCGTGCGCTTTCTCCGATGCATGCTGGTATGTCCTACGAGCGTTTAGATGAAGGCCCTGGCATTCAATGGCCATGCCCGACGACCGAGCACCCAGGAACTGAATACCTTCATGAGTGGCTTTGGGAAAAGGATCTCGGAGGCCATCAAGCGGCACCATTCTCAGTAACACTTCATGAGGGACCTAAAGAACACTTAAATCCAGATTACCCTTTACGCCTCACAACCGGTCGAGTTCTTGACTCGTTCAATACAGGTGTGCAATCGCGCAACTATCCATCGCCGATCCGCACTGGGCAAACTATTGATCTAAACGCCATCGACGCAGAAGCTATTGGCATATCCGACGGTGACATGGTCAAAGTTTCATCGAAACGAGGCTCCATAAATATGACTGCAAAGGTGGTCGACAACCTGCCAGCTGGTCTTGTTTTTTCTACTTTTCACTTTCCAGAAATAGCGGATATAAATCTACTAACCAACGATCATTGGGATCTTAAGAGCGGCACATCAGAATTTAAGGCATCCGCAGTTCGAATCGATAAATTCGTAGATGAAGTGTCGATGTAAATGACGAAACCACTTTCCATTCGTACTGCTGTGACAGTAGCTGAAGCTACGGCTATTGATGCTGTCGTTAAACAAGCCGAGGTCATCATACGAAGCGACCGCGTGGTTAGGGGTGGTTTGAGTCGGATCAAAGAATCACGGAGCTTTCTGCTTCCTGCGCTGCACGCACTGCAGAGGGAAAGTGGTTGGATTTCTCCCGCTGGGGTGTGGTATATCTCAGAGTTACTCCAGGTCTCAGAGGCAGAAATATATGGCGTAGCCACTTTCTATGACTTGTTCAGAACTGACGGCCCTATTGCATCAGATTATCTTGCTCACGTTTGCGTAGACCCATTGTGTTCTGTCGCCGGCAGCGAAGAACTCCTAGCAGATTTTAAAAAGCAAGGACAAGAATCAGAAAGAAGCGCCTGCCTTGGGTTGTGCTCCAACGCTCCTGCGGTTTTTTTTCAGGGGAAGCAATGTCCAGATTATTCGACGGGTAATGGCGACTCAGATTCTAGTCTCCGGACAATATCGAAAGGTGATGGCTTGCTTAAGCGCGTCGGTCGCATCGATCCGAACAGCTTAAGTTCCTATAAAAATAGCGGTGGTTATGAAGCTCTGTCCATTGCTATCCAGATGGGTCCACAGGCGGTGATCAATGCAGTAACTGAATCTGGTCTGACTGGACGAGGAGGGGCGGGCTTCCCAACGGGCGCCAAGTGGGCAGCGGTAGCCGCAGAATCAGTAGATGTAAAGTACATCGTAGCAAATGCCGATGAGTCCGAGCCGGGCACTTTCAAAGATCGTGTCATCATGGAATCAGATCCATTTGCGTTGATTGAAGCTATGACAATCGCAGGAGTGACCGTTGGGGCTAAAATCGGGTGGATCTATATTCGAGCGGAGTACCCCTTAGCAATTCAGCGCGTGTCTACGGCTCTAGACAAAGCGCGTCGAGCAAATCTATTAGGCAATAAGGTTTTACATAGTGACTATTCCTTTGATATCGAGGTTAGGAAAGGGGCCGGCGCGTACATATGCGGAGAAGAGACAGCGCTGTTTAGTTCAATCGAGGGTTATCGCGGGGAACCTCGGTCGAAGCCTCCTTACCCCACAACTAGCGGGTTGTTTGGTCGCCCAACAGTGGTCAACAATCCAGAAACCTTGATGAATGTGCTGGGAATTTTGACCATGGGTGTGCTGAAATACAAAAATCAAGGAACACCGAAATCGCCCGGAACGAAACTCTATTGTGTGTCTGGGGACGTGCACGAACCAGGACTTTACGAGGCTGACTTCGGAATCAAAATAAACGAACTTATTAACCTGGCGGGTGGCTCAAGAACCACAACGCAGGCTGTTTTACTCGGCGGAGCAGCCGGCTCGCTAATAGCACCAGAACATTTTAACTTGCCGTTATCTACAGAAGCAGCGCAAGCACATGGTGTTTCTCTGGGCTCCGGAGCCGTCATGGTCCTGGGGGAAGAAGTAAACATTCTCGATGTTATTATCCGGGTGGCCGAGTTCTTCAAAAATGAGTCATGTGGGCAATGTGTCCCTTGTCGCATAGGCACGATGCGGCAACACGAGCAATTATTGCAAATTAAACGAACCACAAGCGCGGAAAAGCCCAATATAGAACTATTGACGGACATCGGGAACGCCATGTCAGACGCTTCGATTTGTGGACTTGGACACACTGCATCTACCGCCGTTCAGTCCGCAATATCATCCGGTCTTCTATGGGGTTCAAATGACTGACATTCACAATGAAGCTGCAGAGATTTCAATCATTTTGAACGGTGAAGAAGTGAATGTTCTAGAGGACATGACGATTCGTGAGGCAAGTAGCAAAATGATGGTCGACATACCAACTATTTGTTGGTCTGAAAACCTTGAGCCAGCGAATGCATGCAGACTATGCGTCGTCGAGGTGGAAGGATCTAAAACGTTAGTCCCATCCTGTTCTCGCAAAGTAGAAAATGGGATGAATATTTCAACGACGTCCGATCGCGTTAAGGCTAGTCGTCGGATGATCTTAGAGTTCCTGGCGACAGCTAACGATTTATCGCAGGCACCAGAAATTACCAGCCTCTTTGATGATTACGGTGTTGATATAGATCGTTATGAAACCCCTACCCGCATATCCACAGAAATCAAAATTGAAGACGAACTCTATGTTCGCGATTACTCGAAATGCATACTTTGTTATAAGTGTGTAGACGCGTGTGGAGAGCAAGCTCAAAATACGTTCGCTATAGCCTTCAGCGGACGAGGCTTCGATACCCAAGTCTCGACAGAATTTGAGGTTGAGCTTCCTGAATCTGACTGTGTTTATTGCGGTAATTGTGTAGCTGTTTGCCCAACAAACGCCCTGCAGTTTAAGACAGAATTTGATTTACGTGAGGCCTCGAACTGGCGGCCTGATGACCAAACGGTAACAACTACGGTTTGCTCCTTTTGTGGAGTAGGGTGCAACTTAGAACTACACACTCAAGATAATCAGATAGTTAAAGTAACCTCGCCTGCTGATCACGACGTCACAAATGGGAACCTCTGCATCAAAGGACGCTTTGGTTGGGAGTACGTTAACTGGATTGAGAAGAAAACTCCATAGTTTTCTTAGCGCTTATAAAATTCTGTCTTTTCTGCCGCTAATGGAGTATTACCTAAAATCAAATCTGCAGCTTTCTCGGCGACCATCATAGTTGGCGCATAGATATTCCCATTTGTGATGTGGGGGAGCGTCGAAGCATCCACTACGGAACAGCTCTTTAGCCCGTGCACTTGCATCGAATTGGGATCAACAACTGAGTCAGCGCCGACCCCGAGCCTTGCAGTTCCACAAGGATGTAACGCTGTCTCTGCATCAGAGCGCACCCAGCTTAGAATTTGTTCGTTGGTAACAACGTCTGGTCCTGGAGAAATCTCACCTCCATTAATGCCACAAAAACTTCGTTGCTCGAAAATAGAGCGAGCTATCCTTATAGCTTCGATCCATTCTTTTCGATCTTTATCGCTACTCAGATAGTTAAAACTGATTTTGGGCTTCACCGCAGGCGATGATGAGGTCGTAATTACTGATCCACGACTATCAGAATTCATCGGACCTACATGAACCTGAAACCCATCGTCGACCGGAGCCTTCTGTCCATCATATCGCACAGCTAGAGGGAGAAAATGAAACATTACGTTCGGGTACGGCACTTCGTCGTTACTTCTAACAAATCCGCCAGCCTCGAAGTGATTCGTCGCAGCTGGACCTGAGCGATTTAGCCACTGAATGGCAATTGAAGGCCAACGCCACTTTGAAAGTGACCTTTGTTCGGTAATTGGCAGCAAAGATTTGTATTGTAAGTAAACCTCGAGGTGGTCTTGTAGGTTTTTACCCACTCCTGGTAACTCATGAACAACAGGTATATCAATTGGCTCAAGAGAGCCCGCATCCCCGATGCCGCTTAAGTTTAATAAGTGCGGAGTGTTGAATGCGCCAGCGCTAATAAGGACGTGGTTGCCAAGAATTCGTTCAGTCGCGCGCAACTGTCCAGATGGCCATCGTCGCTGGACCTCGACCCCTACAGCACGATTTTTATCAAAGATAATCCGGTTGGTCTGCGTTCGTGTCACAACAGTTAGGTTTCGACGGGAAATGACTGGGTGCAGGTAGGCCCTCGCAGCACTTAAACGTCGACCTCGATGAATGTTCCGATCGAAAGTCGTAAAGCCCTCCTGTTTAAATGCATTTACATCATCTGTCATTGGCAACGAGGCTTCGCGGCATGCAGCAAAGAAAGCGTCGAACAGCAGGCCTTTCGCTGGGCCCCTTTCTAAAATTAAATTACCTTCGCCTCCTCTCCGAGAGCTATCAGCACTTACTGATTGCTCCATTCGTTTAAAGTAAGGCAAAGTATGAGCGTAATCCCATGACTTCATGCCTGGGTCATCCGCCCATTTCTCCATATCGAGCGGGTTCCCGCGCTGGAAAATCATACCGTTAATACTCGAACTGCCGCCGAGAACCTTCCCACGCGCATGCGCTACTCGGCGCCCATCAAGAAATGGCTCCGGTTCCGATTGGTAACGCCAATCATAGAATTTAGATCCAACCGGGAAAGCAAAAGCACCTGGCATGTGTATAAATAAATCCCAGGGATAATCAGGTCTGCCAGCCTCAATGAGCAAGACCTCGTGAGAGGAGTCAGTGCTCAAACGGTTTGCTAAAACGCAACCAGCAGAGCCACCTCCCACAATTACAAAGTCATACGTTTTAGACTTCATAGTTAGACTTTCATAGATATGGACAATATAAACAGCGACTACTCAATACAGATGTTCTTATCATTTACTAACCAATTTCATCAGGTTCTGAGTCCTTGCGGACTGTAATGTATTCGAGCATTTCTTCATCAGTCGCATCATCAATCTTTGGAGCTTCGTAGTCTTTGAGCATTTGTTTCCATATCGAGTTAGCTCGTTGTGCGGCATCAGGAGAACCCTCATCACTCCATTGTTCAAAGCTGTTATTGTCTGCAATTGTTGAGTGATAAAAAGCGTGCTCAAAATTTTGTAGGGTATGGCTATTACCAAGGAAATGCTGTCCATGGGGATTTGTGCGTAGAGCGCTCATAGCTTGGCCATTCTCACTCATATCTACACCGCCGGCATAAACCCCCATCATACCCAGCTGGTCTGCATCCATTATAAGTTTTTCGTAGCTTAGAGATAATCCACCTTCAAGCCAGCCTGCAGCATGAAGGACAAAATTAACGCCCGCCTGCATGGTCGGGAGGAGAGTCGCAGCCGATTCATAAGCGGCTTGAGCGTCTGGTGTCTTCGATGACGTGAGCTGGCCACCTGAGCGAAATGGAACCCCCAATCTTCGCGCTAGGGCAGCCATTACATATGTAGCCATTGCTCCTTCTGGCGTACCAAAGGTAGGGGCGCCGGTTGCCATTGACATTGACGATGCAAAAGTTCCAAAGACGACAGGAGCACCCTTTCTCACTAGCTGGCAGTACGCCATCCCTGACAGAGCTTCTGCCAAGGCCTGAGCAGCCAGGCCGGCCACGGTAACTGGCGACATAGCTCCGGCAAGGATGAACGGTGACATAATACAAGCTTGATTATTCTGAGCATAAACTGTTGCAGCGCCTAGCATTGTCGCATCCCACCTCAAGGGAGAAGATGCGTTTATTAAACTTGTAAGAACTGTGCGGTCATCTAAGGATCCTCCAAATGCGATACGGCAAAGCTCGACAGAATCTTGTGCCCGAATTGGTGCAGTAACTGATCCCATTAACGGCTTGTCGCTGTAACGCAGATGCGCATAAACCATATCTAAGTGCCTTTTATTCACTGGTATATCGACTGGTTCCACAACCGTTCCGCCACTGTGATGCAGGTGTGGCAACTGATACGTCAGTTTTACGACATTCTGAAAATCTTGAAGAGTTGCGTAACGACGACCGGAGTCGAGATCAGTCACAAACGGAGAGCCATAATTCGGCGCGAAAACAGTGGCATTACCGCCAACCATTACTGATCTGTCTGCAGAACGCGCTTGTTGGACATAACTAGCTGGGGCGAAATCAGTAATAATTTTCCTACAAAGGCCCCTAGGGAATCGAACGATATCGCCATCGATATCTGCTCCGGCGTCTCGCCAAAGACCAAGCGCTGATGGGAAGTCCTGAAAGGCAATACCGATTTCAGAAAGAATAATTTCTGCGTTCTCTTCTATTTGAACTAAACCAGCTTCGTCGATTACCTCAACTGGTTTTAGTCTTCGTTCAAGGTAAGGCGCAACGGCGTCCTTTCTCTGAGAACGAGCCTCTTGACGAGCAGCCCGGCCGCCCGAACGCCGTGGTTTTGATTCAGTCATAGAAGTGCCTCCCGATTAACACGCTAGTCTTATTACCGCGATCGCCTTGTACTGCGTTTCGAAGCCTGAGCTTTGGCTTTTGGGGGCAATGTCACTACAGAAGCGAGGTTCGTAGTGCTCGCTTTCAAATGAGGAATAGCTAACGCAGCTACAAATAACTCCTGGAATCTCGGCTCAATCGCAGTTTCTATCTTATTGATTTCCAGAACTTGCTTTTCGATTTGAGTTCTAGCCTGTCCAGATACCAAGGCAATAATTGCTCCTGCACCAGCAGCATTGCCAGAAGATACAACGTCTGACAGTGGGGAATCTGGAATAAGTCCGAGAATCATCGCGTACAACGGGTCAATGTGACTCCCAAAAGCTCCTGCAAATCTAATTTGTTTGACCGAAGTTAATTCTGCTCGCTCCATTAACAAATCCACTCCGGCTCGAAGGGCTGCTTTAGCAAGTTGAACAGCGCGAACGTCGGACTGGTTTATGGTGATATCGCGATTCTGTGAAGACCCTGAACCATGATGCAGCATGTACGAATAAGTGCGGCCTTCTCGAAAAACACGGGATGTTTCTATTCCTATTCCACTAGGAACGTCGGACAACAAGCCATCTTCAGCTATAAGCCCAGCTAAATACATTTCTCCAAGTACTTCAACAATACCGGAGCCGCAAATTCCGGTGATTCCGAACCCCTTGATATCCTCATCGAATAATGGATCATTAGACCAGAGGTCGCTACCAATGACTTTAAATTTAGGCTCAAGCGTTTCGCTATCTATGCGAACCCGTTCAATAGCACCTTTACTTGCTCGTTGGCCACAGCTTATTTGAGCTCCTTCCAATGCTGGGCCGGTAGGACTAGATGCGGCAAAAAGCTTACCGTCGACAGACAGGATAATTTCCGCATTGGTTCCCACGTCGACAATTAGGAGCGGGCCATCATAGTTCATCGGATCTTCAGCAAGTACGACTGCAGCGGTGTCAGCTCCGACGTGGCCAGCTATGCATGGCAAGACATACACATACGCTGCTTCGCAAATCAACTCGAGGGAGGTTGCTTCTACAAGAACAGATTCAGCTATCTGCAATGTGAAGGGTGCTTGCCCCAAGGGTGTTGCATCCAAGCCCAGAAATAAATGGTGCATTACTGGATTACCAACCAGTATCAATTCCACGATTTTGTTAAGTGGAATCTGGGCAATTATGGCTAGTTCTCCGACCAAGTCGTTTATTGCTCCTCTTACCAAGTCAGTAAGCGCCCTGCCGCCGTCGGGATTCATCATTGCGTAACTGACCCTGCTCATCAGGTCTTCACCGAGTCGGATTTGGGGGTTCATCAAGCCGTGCGAAGCGCGAATTTCACCAGTTGAAAGTTCTAAGAGGTGCCCTGCAATCGTAGTCGACCCAAGGTCAATGGCTATACCGTATGACTCTGTTTCAAAACCAGCCCAGACCGCAACTACGATTGAATTTTTGCCGTTCTGCCTAAGTGCAACTGAAAGAATTGTTTCGGACCTCTCCAGATCACCAAGCTGCTTTAATGCGTAATCCGAGACGCTAGACGTTTCCATTTTCCATTGTTCTAAAAGGGCAGCGCTCAGCAGGTCTTTTCTCTCTAGAGGATCTGAAATCTCCGAGATATCTATTTCAACCACGCTGACGGTACTTACGGGGTCCAAATCAATAGTCCGTAGATTAACTTCCTTGCGGACCATCGGTCCGTGTAGCTGACTTCCAGGTGGCACTTCGACGACAAGATTTCCTTGGATAAATGCCTGACAGCCGAGGCGACCGTCCGGCTCTAGCGGTCGACGCCCCGAATACAATTCTTCAGTGGAATTGACCTCGCTTAGAGAACTAACTGTGGAAGTAATAGCCCACTTAGGAAAATTGCCAAAGGACGGGACCACTTGGCACTTGCCGCAGACCCCGCGCCCTCCACATACGCTATCTAAGTCAACTCCCAACTGCCGAGCAGCATCTAGAACTGTATGTTTTGAGTCAAATGTTCCCGCTAGTCCAGAAGGTATAAACATCACTCGGCTATTCACGATGATCGCCTATTGACTATCCGGACGAGAACGGCGCCCTGTCCTTGATCGCCCCCCGTTCGGTAAATCGTTCTGCGCTGGCCTATATTGCTTTATCCAGGAGGCACAATTCGAATCGTTTCCAAGAAGAACGTCGGCTGCCATCACTGCCGATTTAGCTTCGGGATGCAAGGGATTCATAATCGCTGAAGTGAGCCCTGAACCCATCGCGATCGCAAGAAAAGTTCCGGTTACGATATGACGATTAGGAAGTCCGAAGCTGACGTTCGACGCTCCACAGGTTGTATTAACTTTTAGCTCCTGACTGAGGCGACGCACGAGTGCTTGGACTTGTCTACCGGCGGTACTCATAGCTCCGATTGGCATTACTAAAGGGTCGACCACCACGTCGGCAGTCGGAATTCCAAAATCGTTGGCAGCTAAAACTATTTTCTTTGCCACCTCGAAACGGATGTCAGGGTCCTCGCTAATCCCTGTCTCATCGTTTGAGATAGCAACAACTGCCGCTCCTGATCTAGCAACGAGTGGAAGAATGCGGTTCAAGACATCAGTTTCACCTGTAACGGAGTTAATTAGAGGTTTGCCCTGGTACACCGCTAGCCCAGCCTCAAGAGCTTCAATGATTGACGAATCGATTGACAATGGCGCTGTAGTAACTGATTGGACAGTTTTTATAGCTGCGGCTAATAGCGCTGGCTCATCAGCAAGCGGAATACCGGCATTTACATCCAACATATGTGCACCAGCCGCGACTTGTGCCAGTGCATCTGCAGCGACGCGTGAGAAGTTGCCTTCCTTCATTTCTGCAGCTAGTAGTTTCCTGCCGGTCGGATTTATTCGCTCACCAATCATTACGAAAGGGCGACCGGCGCCGATCACAACCTCTCGACTTCCTGAGCTAATAACAGTGTCAGTCACAATTGCCTATCCATAAATTGGTTTGGGTACCCATAGTCAAAGCCTCTTAGCTGACGTCTCAACATACTGAATCTTCATAGCCAGATGAAGCCACCAACCTAGCTAGCCTTTCATTATCAAAGTCAGCTTCTAACACCTCAGCAAAGGCCTTTGCTTCTTGTTCAAGATCAGTATCTTGCAGGGGGTATACATCGCGATCCCACTGCGCAACATATGAGTTCGCGTCTGTTACCTTGCCTCTACCGGCGGCTTTGTCGATTGCATCTTGGAACCGACCTGGCAAGATAATCGTGGCTTTGCTTTCTCCCGTGGTCGCAATGACCTGAGCAGGAATGTCACGCCATCGTATAACAACTAGTTCGTGTCGTTTTCGTCGCCGAATGTGTTCAGTCACTATCACCTCTCCTCACTGATTGCTCTATATTGAAATTTGAAAAATTATTGATACGAACGGAAAGATCTCCATAAGTCGCCGGCCGCACCGTTAATGGCAATTGCACAAATTGCGCTGTCAACACTGCCCCTTGGCGGATGAGTTCGTCACAAGTTTGTGGCAAATACAATACTCTTGTGTAATTATTAAAAATCAAGTGTTTGAGCATGGGGTGCTCTCGTATTTTCAACCCGTCAACCACTAGCCGTTGAAAGTTTTCCGCTAAATAGTCAGTTAGATAGAACGTCCCGGGCTCTTCCTCAGCTAAGGCAGCAAATACACTTTTACCTGCGTAAAACTCGTAGCAATGTGCTCCAGGCAAACGCTCAACATCGAATCGATGACAGACCTCATCTAAGCGACCACCTGTGGCACAGTCGGCATACCCAATTAGAACGTGATCATAAGTTTTACCCGCAGCCACTGACCTACGTTCGACCGCAGCCGGTATCAGATCAGGCGAGTTGTGAAGGCTTGAGGGTAAATGTTCAATATCTACTCCGTCAATACAGTTGACCATGACAACTGCCTTCAACTCCGTGGCGAGCGCTCCACACGCAATTATCAATAACCGCCGAGTCTTCAAGACGCCGTCTTGTACTTTTCCTGAACAAGGTGTAAAGCTGTTTCGGACGCCACGGCAGCATCACGACAGTAAGCATCTGCCCCTATCGCATCGCCAAATTCCTGATTCAGCGGTGCTCCTCCTACCAGTATGATGTAATCATCTCTCATGTCTTTTTGGATCAAAGTATCAATCACTACCTTCATATAAGGCATGGTTGTGGTCAGTAACGCCGACAATCCAAGTATGTCCGGTTGATGCTCTAAAAGAGCCGCTATGTACTCATCGACGTCAGTGTTGATACCCAAATCAATTACTTCAAATCCAGCTCCTTCGAGCATCATGCCGACAAGGTTTTTCCCGATGTCGTGAATATCACCCTTTACAGTACCGATGACGACTTTTCCTATTGGCTTCGCTCCGGTCTCAGCGAGGAGTGGTCGCAATATTGCCATGCCACTCTTCATGGCATTAGCAGCTAGTAGTACTTCTGGAACGAATAATATACCGTCACGAAAATCAACACCGACAATTCGCATACCCTCCACTAGGGCTTCCCCCAATACGAGGTCGGCAGTCCAGTTTCGGCTAAGTAAGATCTCAGTACCCTCCCTGATTTCATCAGCCATGCCGTCATATAAGTCATCATGCATTTGAAGTACAAGATCCTGATCACTCAACGAGGAGAGATCTAAGTCATCCGGAACTTCTATCTGATCGAGTTCCTCGCTCATGCACCTACCCCCGGACTATGACCACAGACGAGCGCGATCACCTTCAAAGAAAGCCGACACTTTTAGCCAGCTGAAATAGAAATTGAATACACAATCAATAGCGGAACCCTATCATGGTAATAGCTAGTAATCAGTTAATAAGTAGCTATATGGTTAAGCAAGTGAGTAAGTGCTTCATCTACATTAATTTCTGATGTCTCG
>PCCJ01000069.1 GCA_002731665.1 Actinomycetota bacterium
CCGGGTTCAGGGAACCGCCCCGTTGCGTGCTTTGAGTAAATGAGGGTTCCGTTCACTTTGACATCAAAAATGCCTTTGTCACCTGGGAGGAGCGTGAGCGCAACCATTTGGTGTTGGCATTCGCTCATGATTTCGTGTGCGACGCGCACCGCGTCACTTGAGTAATCTCAAGGGATGCAGTACTCAATCGTTATCTCAAGATTCGCCATCACTGTCAACGCTACCGTCCTTATTTTCGGTTTCGTCAACTTCTTCCGCTTTGTCTTCGTCATCTTTAAAACTCCAAAGACCACTTAATAAACCTTCGTCGCTTCCTTCGCCACTAGCTTCACGATCCAAGAATTTATCTAAGGGTTTCAGCATCACACCATGAATTATTTCTGAACGATACGTGGAAAACCGCTTATTTCTATTAGAAATCTTATATGGGTTACCATCAAGGCTAGAAAAACGTTCACCGCCGCGTTCTTCAGCGCGTTTCTCTAGAAGGGCTTTAACCGCAGCACCTTTAGCTCTTACTTTTTTAAACCAAGATTGCTTTTCTGTCATGTCACTCCCTTTCCGCATCCTAGATCAAGAAGTTGTCCCTAGCTGGTTCTATGCAAAGTCACTTCCACGAACACAGGTGTTTGTCATCGTCCCAATTCCCTCAATTATTGTCTCGACAACATCCCCGTTTTGCAGGTAGAACCCGTTTCTGAATCCAACGCCTTCAGGAGTGCCGCTGAAAATAATATCGCCAGTAGCTAATGACGTGATCGTCGAAAGGTATGCAACGAGTTCCGGCACTCGAAAAATCATGTTGGAAGTCCGATCACGCTGACGTATTACCCCATTCACTCTGGTCAAAATTTCCAAATCGGCTGGATCGTGAAAGGTATCAATAGACACAAGGAAAGGACCTATAGGGCCGAACGTATCAAAGGACTTCCCTAAATTAAACTGGGGAGGATCATCTTTAAACTGGACACTTCGGTCAGAAAAATCCTGACCAACAGTGAAACCCAATATATGACCCCACGCGTCACGTTCAGTGATATCTTTACCTTTCTTTCCAATAACGATCACCAATTCACCTTCGTAATCGCATTGATCACTTCGCAGCATCACATCAGCGTCAGGTCCAGTAATGCAGGAAGGAAATTTTGTAAAAACCATTGGAACGCTAGGAGTTTTCATCGACGCTTCATCAACATGCAACTGGTAATTCAAGCCAATGCCATAACAATTACGGGGTTCAGGAACCGGAGCGCCAAGCTTCACTTCATCAACTACACCTGACGGTTCATAATCATCTAATCGGTCAGCGAATGCATGCAATAGAACCGAATGCCGAATCGCTTCCATCGGATCAACGGATACGGCGCCATTTGAAACCTGTTCAAGATCAAAGTAAGAACCGCCGCTAATTAACGAACTTCGACCATCGACATTCGCGAATATAAAAGCCATAGCTCTCCTTCATTAAGTAGGTTAACCCAGCGTAGGCGACTACCCAGTAAGACCTAAAGATACAGCTCGCTGTGTTTCTTCCTCAATCATAATGTCTGCATCAGATTGCAATAACCACCCATTAGATACAGATTCTGCTGCTGCTACTTGTAACTGCTGCACGTATGTATCAAGGGACCCATATAAATCATTTAAACTTTCTGCATCTAATTCTGTCGTATCGCCAAATAAGAAACAAAATCCCTCAGTGGCTACAGGATCCCCAGATAATATTCGAAGCGGAGCAGTGACTGGCGGTGTCCGCACGCCACCTACTGCTATTCCCATTGCATCTCGGGCTATAACAACTTCTTCCCCTTCAACCAGTTCAATTCGCGGAGATGAACTCGGAGCATTACCAGTTGCAACCCAGTTGTTTAGAAGATGGAATGCTGCTTGTAGGGTTTCGTGTTGAGGTCCATCATTGATCAAGTTTTCGCAACCAATTACTGCACCTAGATTCGCTCTTCGTGGAAGCCCATTAGGGTAAGCCAAAGAATAGGTATCAGAGTGAGCGGCCCCAGCGACCTCCCACGTGCGAATATTCTCTGCATCATCCTGACGGGCAGATGCATATCGCAGCACAGTTAAATCTGTTTCAGTTTCAAAAATGAACACTGGAACATCTACATCATCGCGAATTAGAACAGATGATAACCGATCACCTTCCATCGATGGGTTAGGAGCGCTATCGCCACGACCATGAATAAGGTATCCATCAAATACCCTCACGATCGGATCAATACCATTTATATATGATGTCAAATACCCTGCTGATTGTGACTGGCCCATAGCGATGAACGCATCAGCTTGTTTCCCATACAAGCTCATAAGCCAATCTTGAGCAGCTATCGATGATTGTGTGAATATATCAAACGAAAACGCATCGCCAGGGTGGGTAAGGTCACCGTAACGTTCAGGGTCACGGATCGGCAGCCCCCTCGTATCTATCAAGCCACCTGGTACACGGCCGGTATCTCGCCCCATCACGCCAACAAGTTGAGCAGAAACTCCAACAAAGGCATGGCCCTCGCGACCAAACTCCTCTGATAGGAACGCCCAATCAATGCTATTATCAACGCCTGCAGTGACATTCATCCATTCAGATACCACCACGCCACTGAAACGGTCAGCCGGTGGGAAACGAACTAGAACCCTAGTCTTGTATAACTCTTGAGTGTCTTCATTAAAAACCCATTGGCCGTCACTTGTTAAAGGAAGATCGGAACGATATGACGTAGCTTCACCCGCAACTAGTAACTCGACTTCGGTGAAACCATCGGGAAGAGGTGCAGCTCCAAGGGGTTGAAGAATTCCACCACCTAACCCCTCGGCGTCAATAGTTTCTGAAGCTACTCGAAGAATCCCTGTTGGTTTGGAGACTTCGACTTCTTCTATTTCCTCTTCTCCCTCAACTAAGTCAGGGGCCTCTTCTACAGGGGGAGTAGGCATAGATTCAATTCCTGATTTGTCTTCTTCCTGACTGTCAACTGGCTTTGCAGTCAGATTCTCCTGACCAGTCGAAGATGACGATGATTCAGTTGAACTACACGCAATCAAACCGCAAAACAAAACACTTAACGCAAGCACTATTCGTGACATATTTCCCCCCGAGTGACCTTAACGGAAGAATTTCGTTCGTTCATCTTTGACCTAAACAAAAAGTAGGGAAGAATATCCTAGAACGAGGAGAAACATGACCTACACACCGGAACAGCTATCTGACAGAGAACAGATTCGAGACGCAGCAATGCGGTACTGCTATGGGGTAGACCGTTTAGACGCAGAAGTAATGAAATCAGCGTACTGGCCAGAGGCAACCGATGACCACGGAAATTTTGTTGGCAACGCTCACGAATTCGTTGATTACTGCATGAAAGCTCACTTACGGTGGAAATGGACGATGCATTCCATCTACAACCACCAAATTGCATTAGAGGATGATGGAATTCACGCACGAGGAGAAATTTATAATATCTCCCATCTTTGCCGTGAAGGAACAAACACCGTAGATACATGGTTCGGACGGTATTTAGATAGGTACGAAAAACGTGAAAATGAATGGAAAATAATTGAACGAGTATGCGTCCACAATGGAACACAAGTCATGGATAGCGAACCCATGCGCATGCAAACCAGCACGTATAGAAGAGGATCCTTTGACCGCCCAGCAGACGGAAGACCAATCGGCCCATAATCTGGTTCCCATATGGTACTTCCCTATGGACTATGACAACATAGGCGAATGGTATTTGAAACGCTTACTGTTAGCGAAGATGACGGAATAGGGAGATTAACGCTTAACCAGCCTGACAAACTCAACCCATTAGGAACACAATCACTAGAAGAAATAGTTCGAGCTACAGAATGGTTCGATCAGCGAAACACGGCCGTCGTTGTCATCAACGGTGCAGGTAGGGCCTTCTCATCTGGGTTTGACCTTAGAGAATTCACGAATGAAAACTCCAAAGGGCGAAACGGACCTGCTCTTGGAAAACAAATGGCTGATGCGGTTGAAAATATGCGTGCTGTAGCCATAGCGGCAGTTCATGGGCATTGTATCGGTGGAGGAGTAGTGCTCGTCTCAGCCTGCGACCTCAGAATCGCTGCAACTGGTACAGCATTTTCTATACCAGAAGTCGATTTAGGTATCCCACTCGCATGGGGCGGAATACCTCGCCTTGTCCGCGAGATAGGCCCAGCTATGACAAGAGAACTTGTCATGACGTGCAGGCCATTTAATGCTGATGAAGCAAAATTAATAGGATTCATCAACCAAGTCGTAGCTCCTGAAGAACTAGAACGAGCTTCAACACAACTTGCAAACGCTATTCGGAAACGACCACAAACAATTATCCATATAACTAAATTGCAAGTACAAAGCGCAGCTGAAGATTTAGCATCAACTCAAAAAGAATGGGTTGGAGAGATGCTCATCGCATCAGCTGGACTTGACCAAAATGCAAAAGAATCAGCGCAAAACTATCTTAAAGAAAAGAACGAAACCTGAAAAACAATAGGTTGAACACCATCGAAACTATTAGAGAAGAATCAAATACTAGGAATCAGACTGGGAAGGGGGGGGATGATAACCATTGAAAAGAAACGTAACGTTGATTACAAATCAATGTCTTGGCTGATGCCCCCAGCGCTAATACTTCTCATCCAACAAATTTTTTGGCGGACTCCGCTCGGGGCGGTTCTTCAAGGCATAGTTCTTGGGCTTTTAACGAGCCTCGTAGCATTAGGGATCGTTCTCATTTACCGCTCGAATAGGGTTCTTAATTTTGCTCAAGGTGAACTAGGGCTTTTACCCACCATCCTTGCCGTCATGCTAATCGTCGAATCTGGATTTCCGTATCTCGTCGCTTTACTTTTAGGCTTGATAGCGTCACTGCTCCTTGGGGTTTCTTCAGAGTTTCTCGTTATACGAAGATTCACGAGAAGCCCTCGTCTCGTTCTCACTGTTGCAACCCTTGGTTTAGCGCAAATACTAGTTATGTTCGCTCTTCTCATGCCAGGGTGGTGGGGGAGCGGCGTTACAAGTCAGCGCATCGATTCTCCGTTAGATATACAGTTCGATTTTGCTAAATTCAGATTCAACGATAACCATCTCATAGTTCTCATTGTCGTTCCCTTGATTCTCCTCGCTGTCGGAATTTTTCTCCAGCGAACCAAAACAGGGGTAGGCATTCGAGCTGTAGCGGAAGATTTCGATAGGGCCGGAATGTTAGGGATCCCTGTTCGCCGATTACAAAGTTTCGTATGGGCGTTAGCAGCGTTACTTGCCTTTGTCGCCTTATTTCTACGCTCAAGCATTATCGGTTTACCAGTAGGAGGGCAGCTTGGAGTACTTTTCTTCCTCAGAGCCTTAACTGCAGCAGTCGCAGGCAAGTTAAGTGACCTTAGAACCGTGCTTGTAACGTCAATGATGTTAGGGATCCTTCAGCAAGGAATTCTTTGGAATACGGATAGCCCAATGCGTGGGAAAGCGCTTATGGCAGCAATGTGTGCTGTTGTGATACTGCTTTCCCTCGTTGCACGACCGCAAACTTTTTCTCGCTTTGAGAAGATCAGAGACGCTCTAGCTATGGGCGAAACCCGACCAATACCACCTGAGTTGAGGAATAGGCCAGAAATTCGAATAGTAAAATACGTATTTGCCATCTTAGCTATTGGGTTTCTTGCGATCGTCCCATACTGGTTTGGAACGGTAACGATCCTTCGTATCTCAGCTCTTTGCATTTATGCAATTGTTATGCTCTCACTCGTTGTACTCACAGGTTGGGCTGGCCAAATATCTCTCGGGCAAATGGCATTCTTTTTTACCGGTTCAGCTATCGCCGGAAAATTAATAGTTGAATGGAATGGGGATCTTCTCGCAGCAATTTTCCTTTCTGGTTTATTCGGAACGCTGCTAGCAATAATCGTTGGGCTTCCAGCATTGCGGATTCGAGGCCTGTACCTGGCGGTAACCACATTTGCATTTGAACTAGCTATGGTCAGTTATTTTCTGAACACAAGATTCTTTGATTGGGTCCCATCATATTCAGAGAGGGTCGAACGCCTTCCGATATTTGGAAGCATTGATTATTCATCAACAAAGGGCATCTATTTTATTACTGCAATATCGTTAGTCGTTGCGTTGCTGGCTATCAAAGGACTTCGAGAAAGTAGAACAGGGAGAGTGCTTCTTGCCCTACGTGATAACGAACATGGAGTTGGAGCTTTCGGTATAAGTGTCATCCGGGCAAAATTAATGGCTTTTGGGATAGCTGGGTTTCTTGCAGGTTGCGCAGGAGCGTTACACGTGGCCCACCAACAAGCCTTCGTCCCTGTAACGAACTCTTCAGGGCTAGGAAGTTCAATACGGGTATTCATTGCCGCAATCGTCGGCGGAATTGGGTCGTCACTAGGGGCTATCTTAGGATCGCTTTTCCTTTTCGGGACCATATGGTGGCTAAGAGGCGATTGGAGCATATTCGCAACTGGATTCGGGATCTTAACAGTCTTACTTATAGCGCCAGGAGGTATAAGTTCACTTATCTACCGAATACGAGATTCAGCTTTAAAACAATTTGCAATCAAAAAAAATATTGACGTCCCTAGCCTCGTAGCAGATGACCTAATTCCAATATCTGCCCCTACGAGTGAGGAGGCTAATGATGAAATCTAGATTTTCGCGCATCGTCGGGGACGGTCCCGTCTACCCGCTTATTATTCTTTTCGGATTAAATGCTGTCGATGAGTTAGATAGAACAGCATTTGCAATTCTAACTCCAGAAATACGCGACGAATTCGGCCTTGGGTTCCAAGGTTTACTCACACTGGTAGCAGTAGTTATCGCTGTTTCACTTGCTCTTCAGGTACCTATAGCGGGATTAGCTGACAGAATGAACAGAGTTCACTTAGCAATCATTGGTGCTCTTGCTTGGGCCTTATTTTCCTTTATGACTGGTCTTGCTTCATCAATTGTTTTCTTAGCTTTCATGAGATCAGGTTCAGCAATCGGTAAAGGGGTGATTGATCCAACGCATAATTCCCTACTAGCTGACTGGTATAAGCCAAATCAGCGGCCAGCAGTCTATTCATTTCATAGGGCTGGGAACTCTGTCGGGATAATCCTAGGAGCCTTACTCGCTGGAACACTTGGATACGCATTTAGTTGGCGCGTCCCTTTCCTTATTTTCGCCATCCCAACTTTCATTCTGGCTTTTCTCGCATTTCGACTACAAGAGCCAATACGAGGACGATTTGAAAGAGAAGCAGCTGGAGCGGATAAAGAAGCAGCAGCCCTTGCTGAAGTCCCCCCATCAATGACAGAAGCATGGCGGTTATGCTGGAAAGTAGCAACATTACGTCGGTTGTTTGCTGCGCTACCTTTCGTCGCCGTCGCCGTCGTAGGATACGGGACATTATCGTCTCTGTTCTATGAAGAGGTCTTTAACTTAGATGAAAGAGCGCGAGGGGTAATTGCAGCTTCCGTTGAGCCTGCCCAATTAGCTGGATTAGCAATTGGGGCTTCAATAGGACTTAAGCTCGTAGCTAGAGATCCCGCTCTTATTGTTCGCTTCTTGGCAGCAAGCACTTTTCTTACGTCTGCGCTCGCAGCAGGGCTTGCTTTATCACCAGCGGTTTGGATGGCCATAACCTTCAGCGCTCTCATTAGCTTTTCAGTTGCTATTGTCGGACCGGGATTACTCGCAGCGCTTTCGTTAGCAATACCTCCACGCGCTAGATCTATGGGATTTAGTATGGGATCCCTATGGGCACTCCCTGGATTGTTTGCTCTTCCTTTGGTTGGATGGGTTGGAGATAACTGGGGGATACGACAAGGCATGCTTCTAATGACCCCGATACTTGCAATTGGCGCATTCATCATGGGTTCAGCTGCAAAAGGAATCGTTGACGACATAGATCAGGTCCGCTCATCAGCTCGAGCGCGCAGCGAAGCCGCGCTGCAAAGGAAAAAAGGTGAAGCCAAACTTCTCTTAACTCGTGATGTGCAAGTCAGCTACGACAAAGTGCAAGTCTTATTCGGTGTAGATATTGATGTTGCCGAAGGAGAAATTGTTGCTTTATTAGGCACAAATGGGGCAGGAAAATCAACTCTCCTCAAAGCTATCTCTGGAGTAACAGAAGCCGATAGAGGAGCAATCATTCTTGA
Source organism: Actinomycetota bacterium (assembly GCA_002731665.1). Next base: position 8,159 of record PCCJ01000069.1, read on the forward strand.
TGGCCGTGACATCACACATGCACCACCTAATGAAATAGCAGCACTGGGTATATCGCAACTACCAGGAGGGCACGCTATTTTTCCTAACTTAACGGTGAAAGAAAATATTGCTGCGTCGCGTTGGTTAAGCCCAACGCAACAAGCAGATAATAGCCCACCATCTTCTACTAAAAATGAAA
>PCCJ01000070.1 GCA_002731665.1 Actinomycetota bacterium
CAGCTTCTGTTAATGCTTTCTCGGACCCCGATCAGCAAGCACTCATGGCTAAGAACAACGCGCAACCCGTCGGTCGGGTCATCACTCAGGTTCTAACAAGCAGCTGAAATAGTGATTCGCTAATTGGGGTTTAGCTGAAGCTGAAGGAGTTCCTCAATCGTCTGGCCGGAGAGAGCAGACCCTTCCGGCCAGACTATGAGACTCTTGCTTCGGTTTGGTGGGTGCAAAGAAATTGAATCGCCTTCTTCTAGCGCTAATTATCTGAAGCTGATCGTGCTTTTGCAATCCCGATGATCATTAGGCCGTATAGGGCCTTTGCCGTTATATCGGCAAAGGTGTAACCGACTTGTCGTAAGGTTTCGAGAGTTCCAGAGTTCGCATCGAAGACCGGGAACAAGTAGGCGAGCGGATAAACCATCCATGTCCCTAATAAGACGATGGTCGCATTCTTGATGGCTTTAGCAACCGCTGGTGTTTCCCGCAGGGCTGCCGCCTTTAGTTGGCCGTACAACGTCCATAAAATAAATACGAACGGAGCCATAGCAAGGAACCAGAACAACCATTTTGTTCCAGTGCTGCTTGACACTTCGCCGGGGTAACCAAGTCCAATCATCAGGACTGTTGCCGGTAATAAAGACGTCATCAATTTTTTGCGAAGTTCGGCACTTACTCCGAGCACAATCAAAAGTTCGATTATTAACAGTGGGACTGTTATCAGCCAGTCTGCATATCGGTAACCCTCATTCATTTTCATTTCGCCGAAATCTGACCAAATTCGGAAGTAGTGATAGCCAGCTATGCCGACGACGACTGCAGAAACTGCGACGGCTGATCGGTACTGGTCTTTGACGGCTTTGAGTTGGGTGAGAAAATAAACGAATGCGCCGAACATGACGGCAGTGCCAAAAGAAAGCACGTTATAAACCAGAGTGAACTGATTTTCGCTGAGTAAATCAATGGGATTCATGAAGGGCTCCTAATACTTCGCCGTGTGGAAAAGGCTAATAGCGTTTGGGTAGCAGCCGGTCGAATTTTTTGGCTTTACTTCTAGGATTTTGTAATCAACGTTCGTAGCTTTAAGGCTGCGGTGATGCTTCTAATCCTTTCAGATGGGCGAAGTTTCGCGTGCCGTGTCATGAAGTTCTAATATTTTGTCAACTCGCGTGAGAGTCTAAATCGTTTGTGGCTATATGAGTATGAGCGAAGACGCTCCGGCCACAAGTCTCCCCCCGTCTTTACATAGCGATAGGTAGTAATCCGCTGCAAGACGGTACCTGCTCATCCCCAAACTCAATCGAATAGCATAAAGAAGAGATGCGGCTTAGCTCGACGCGGGAGCGACGTATGAATCAACCTCTGCTAGAACTAAAATGTGTGTATGGAAGAGAGTGACCGCAACACGATAATCAACTTCAGGTACGTTGGCGCGCTTTTAATGGTCGTAGCACTGATCTTGTCTTTTATTGCGGAGAAGTCGCCACTGCCTCAGGGCATCATCTTTTTCATGGGTCTTAGTGGATTCGTTCTTATGGCCATTAACAACTTTAAAGGCGCACGCTGAAGTATGTAAAAGCCGGGAGTCACGACTCCTCCCGTTGTCTAAGGCATGTTGGTGGGTCAACATAGATAGAGTAATTGTTGCGGGCTCTTTAGCGTCCGCAAACAAAAGCTCAAGTCAGATCCCTGGATCATCTTGTTTAGACAAGACTGTTGTGCTGTTCGTTGACTTAGAAGCATCTGTGGGGCACCGGAGATTTAGCAATCTATTTTTGCGTTCTCTGAAGGTTCCTAGAACTGGGGACTAGTAGTGGTGAGCCCATCTAATAGCCCAAACTTGAAAGTCTTTGTCGAAGACAGTTAATGAAATAGAACTATGCAAACTTTATTCGCAGCGGCTGAGCTATCGAAGCAATAACCGTGCCTTCGATTGGAGGAACTGGTGCAAGGGGGATCAAACTTTCAGATCTGTCTAAAATAGCTTCCAAAATCACTCTTGCCTCGAGTCGAGCTAAATGAGCGCCAAGGCAATGATGGAGCCCCCAGCCGAAACTTAGATGAGGGTTTGATTCTCTAGAAAAATCAATAATGCCAGGATTTTCGAAGACTAACGGGTCATGATTTGCGGCCTCAACGCACAACAAAACGTTTTCATTTGCGGCGAGTTTTTGACCATAACGCGTGTGAGTTTTCGCAACTTTTCGGTACATGCTTCGAGTTGGACCAATAACTCTGAATAATTCTTCGACGGCCGTCTCAATATTTGCAGAGCGAAGGAGCGGAAGTAGATGCGGGTCGTGAGTAAGCAGACCTAGAGTGTTCATTAAGAAAGAGCTAGTGGTTTCGTGGCCTGCAAACAGGATGAGTGTGCAGGCTCCCACCAATTCTAAATCTGATAGTTCTGTGCCGGCACCATCAACTAACGCCGTCAAAAGAGTTCCTGATGGATGTTCTCGCTCGCGACCGATAAGCGCACCAAAAAAGTCCTGAAACTGGCTAGCGGCATCCATGGCGAGTTCAGGTGGGGTTAAATGAGGATCGGTCGCAAAAACAATTGTCGCTAAGTCATCAGACCAACGACAAAATTTGTCTAAGTCCCCGGAATCTACGCCCAAAAGATTAGCAATAATTAACGCAGGTAACGGACCGGCAAGATCTCGCCGAACATCAATTTCATCAGGCAACGCAGCTACAGTTTTGCTCACAACATCAGTTACCATTTTTTCAAGGGTCAGCACTTTTCTCGGAGTGAAAACATGCCTCATCGGGTCACGCAAGTGAGTATGGATAGGCGGATCGCGAAATATCATCCACCCACTAAGAAGCTCCACCACTCGCTGAAAAGCACTAGGACGGTTTGCTGCCACTCTTTCTAGCGGCGTCACTCGATCTGTTGATAGGAGCGTTCCGTCTCTGAAAGCTTCGCTGAGCTCCAAATGATTTAATATCACCCATGACCTGTGGGCCTCGCTCCATTGGATTGGGCCATCTGGCCTATATTTTGCCCAATAGGCATCAGGATTTGCGACAGAAGCTGGATCGTTTAAGTTGATGCCGTTCATTAGGCTCTAACTTAGTAGATATGCAGTCGTTGGAATAGAAATCTAAGGACCGTAGGTGCGAGTCAGGTCAAATGATGCAGTCGGTTGTTACTCAAACTAGAAGAAGCGAAGCTACCCGCTCACGAGCGATTCAGAAGATTAAATATTTTCGTGAAGTCATTTTTCGCTGATAACAGCTGGTCTGCGGATACAACTTGTGACCAATTGTCGCCTGTTTTTTTTAGTATGGCTGGTAATGATTCCACAGCATTCAGTTGTTCTGCAGATGCTTCGTTGCGGTGAATCATGGTGAGATTAAGACCGCTATCACGACAAGATGTTCGCCATGCGTTTCTACCAAACGGGTTCCAACCATGAGTTATTTCGCACAAAGAGCATGATGACTTTCGTGACACCTTCATCAGAGCGTAAGTTAGCTCGCCGCGAAGACCACTATCTGCATTGTAGATTCCGACGAATTCAACCATTCTTTTCGTAAATCGTACCGATGTTGCCGATGAGAAATTGCCAGTTTTCATTATGAAAGGGATTGTAGTAGCGGATTGTTGAGATCTTTATTCTGGTTCTTTGGAGATGTTAGTGTTACGGCCTTGGATCACTTATCTTAGATTCTGAGAACCGAAGCTGTTGAGGCCGCCGGTGGGTCTATTGCCGAAGGTAAGCGTATACCCGCAGAGAAGCCATGATCCTCTTTCTTCAAGGGATCAGGCGGCACTTAGGTATTTGGGAGATCGACGCCAGTATCGGTAAGGCCTGCGGAGTCCAGCCACGAAGAATTGCTCATGGGGCGAAGGTACCCACACGAGGGGCCTCTAAAGTGCGTTCCTAGAATCAAGGTGTGATCGTCGCAGCATCGCTCGGCGAAATGCCGGCGCATGGAAACTGCAGTCGACTTATCGATATCAGGTTTACCAAAGCAATAAGGGAATTCGAATTAAACGGGATGATGACAGACGCCTGTTATACGAGTTGCTAAGTAGTAACCAGAGTTTTTTCGAGCTATTCATCTCGGCTAAACGAAAGTATTAAGCGGACCCAGAGCCTAAAATTGCAAAATTGTCTCTCTGAAGGGGGTCCGTGGCTTAGAATCACGTCATGACTGAAGATGACTTTCGCGAACTGCTGACGAGTCAAGGCTTTGACGAGCCCAGTGAGTATAGCTATTCGGCGGGTTACTCAACCGAACTGCACACCCACGAGTTTGGTGCTCAACTCCTGGTCCTCGAAGGCGAATTCATCCTGGAACTTGATGATGGCAAGCACATCTTCAAAGCCGGCGAGACCTGTCAGGTGTCGTCGGGCACAGTGCACGCTGAGCACACGGGCGAAGTCTTTGCTCGCACACTCGTCGGCCGCACGCATTAACACCCAGAACTCTGCAGAACAATGGCCTAGTGTTTGGGACGCTTAGCTGCACTTGACGAGTTTAAAATATCTACGGTAGTCGCATCTGAGTACTGCGCTTTGCGCGTAGTTCTGTTAAAAAAGTTGAGATTAATAGGTTCCCAAAAATGCGGATATAGATACATCTAAGATAGGAAGCTTGCGGTCGCAGTCTTTGAGAACGCATAGCTAAGAATCACGAGATCTTAGCCAAGTAATTACTAGCAGGCTCGATTTAAACAAATGGCGCTTAGCTGCGTGTAAAGAAAGCTTGAAGACCTGGTTCCATTTTTGGTATGTCAATTTGAAATAGCTCAAGTAACACATTGTCTGGTGCTGGGCACATGATGTAGCGCCAGTTGTCGAACTCGCGAATGCCCGATCTGAATTTAACGTCATTTTGAGTTAGGCGTTCATGCAGACCTATTAAGTCATCAGTTTGAATGCCGATGTGGTGGTAGGTGCCAGATAACTCGCCTCGAGGCTCTTGGTCATAGATGTTGAGGCGGCCTCGCCCAATATTCATAAAAATATTTCGGGCACCGCCAAAGTCGCCGTCGTAGGCTACCGAGCCACCAAGGTTTTTGCAGTACCATTCAACAGTGGCGTCTATGTCGCTGGCAAAGATGTGAACGTGATGAAGGTCTTCCATAAAAATAATTCTAGGCCCCAGATATGGGCAAATGCTTTGGCCTTAAGCGCGATCTAAAATGAGAATAATCGGGCGCTACGCCCAATGTTCTTTCTTAGGTTTGTTCAAATTGGAGTATTACTTACGTCAAAAGAGCGGAATTAAATTGAGCCGTGTTAAGCGATGGCTTTCTAAGTATCTCAAGATGAGCAGCGACCAGCATCAGAATAGACCCTGCCGAGGAGCTATTCGACGCCCATTGCGTCGCAGCGGAGTGTCTGTATCTCAGTTAAGAGAAAATGATCCCAGTTTCGGGTCAACCGAACCAGGTGTTTGTATGGGAAACTAGAGGCATGACAAAAGAGACCCTTGATGTAGAACACTTATTTACCTTGAACTTAGATGTGTCCGATGGGGCTCGTGTCGTGAAGAACGGCCCTCAAGGAACCCGACTTGTTGCAAGCGTAGGCGGAGGAACCTTTTCCGGCGTGCGACTCAATGGGACGGTAGTTCCACCCGGCGGAGATTGGGTGACTAGTCGTAACAACAAAACAATGCAGTTAGATGTGCGGCTCTTGTTGATTACCGATGATGACGTCCCGATTCTCATGCAATATAAGGGAATCGGCAATCTTGAGACAGGAACCGTTACGTCCGCTCCCCAGTTCGAGACTGGCGGTGAACGTTATCTCTGGCTTAATGATGTGCAGGCGATCGGAAAGGGAACTCTCGGTTCCGATGGTGGCGTTAGCTACGAAATTTATTCAGTTATGTAAGACCACTATCGGTTGATCAGCCTCTGGGCGTTCTGGTGACTAGTTCGAAAGCAAAAATTTATTTGTAAGTCACAGAAAAAACTGATGGCTGGGCGTACGTCACGACAGTAAGGGGTTTTTTGTCCGTAGCTTGGGCGTTTCCGTTCCCGAGTTTCCAAAGCGGTAGGGCAATGCCAACGGCCAAGGCAGAGACGATTATCGAAGCAATGATCGCTATTGAGTAGCTGCCTGTTGCGTCTATCACCGCACCTGCTGCAATTGGGCCTATCAAGGCTCCGATTCCTGCGGATGTATAGAGAACACCCAAAACACCACCTAATCCACGAAGCCCAAATATGCCAGCTGCAGCCACTGGGCTAAGCGCTACGTAGCCTCCGTATCCAACACCCAAGAGCGCTGCGAAGGCCAGAAGAAGAATATAGTTTCCGCCGGCGAGTAGCCAAATGGTGTAGGCGACAGGTTGCACGCAAAAACATAAAACGACTAGAGGCAGCACACCAACACGTAATCCCAGAATCCCTAAGCCAAGGCGCCCTAAGACGCTGCCTAAACCAAGCGAAGTGATTAGAAAGGCTGCTGTACTTGAAGAAATTCCCTGTTCTTTTGCGTATTGAACAAGGAAGACAAATGGTACGAACAGTGCCAATGACATTGATAGGCCAGAAAAATACAATCGCCAGAAAACTAAGCGCTTGACTGCAGATTTAACTGCCGAGATACTTGCAGAAACGGGCGATGGGGGGGTAGGGGGGCGAAACGAAAGAAGAGCAACAACGAAATAAATGGCGACGCTGCCGATTCCCATTATTTCAAATGCATTTCTCCATCCTTGTGAGGTGATCAACCTTTCGCAAACTGGAACGAGTAGCAGAGTACCAAGCCCTATCCCTGCGGTGTTGAGTCCCAGAGCCAAAGTTCTATGTTTGATGAACCAGGCTCCGGTAGCCACGCTCATAGGGACCAGGTATGACCCAATACCAAGGCCAACGCCAAGACTATACGTAATGGTGCCAACTAAGAGACTCTGTGTTTGAGCTGTAAACCAGAGACCCCCTCCCATGAACAGGGCCCCGATTGCGATAAGGCGTCGCGCCCCAAATTTATCGGCTAGCGGCCCGGTAACTATCCCTAAGGCAAAGAACAAAAATGTAGTAACAGACATAAGCGCCGCTACCCCAGAAAGGCTCGCATCAAATTCCTCAACCATTTGTCCGACAGCTGTTGCGAATGAGTAAAAAATCCCAAATGTCCAGGCATTAATTAAACAGCCGGCGCTTGCGACTATCCACCCTCGCGCAGAGTCAGGGTTCTTTATTGAATTATTAGTGCGACTCATAAATTAGCTACCGCTGGACCCATCCGCCGGCGAAAGGAATCGCTTGGCCAACAAAAAAATCACTCTCGTTACTAGCCAAGAATGCTGCTAGTTGAGCATCTTCTCTTGAAGTCGCTAGGCGTCCTAAAGGCACCTGACGTTTCAAAGAGGATTTAAAGCTCTCTTGAGACGTGAGCTCACGAGGGTAATAGTCAGGATTTTCGACGTAGTTCTGAGCTATTAGGTTCATTTGGATATTCTGTGGTGCTATTTCGATTCCTACGGATTGCACGTAGCTAACTTGAGCGCCGCGCGCTGCGCTGTAGGCAGCGAGTGTTTTCATTCCTTTCAGAGCGGATGCACTTCCATACACAACTATTTTTCCTGCCTTACGCTCGATCATTTGAGGTAACACGGCTCTAGTTAGTCTGTGGAGCGGGTAGACCATTACATCAAAACATTCTGCAAAGTTTTCGTCATTAAGTTCGTGCGTTGGAATCCCCCCGAAGGAAGGCGCAGCTAAATTGATTACTAATACGTCAACTTGTCCGGTTGCTTCAATAAGAACAGCGGCTGCGTCGCTATCAACCAAATTGGAGTAGTCGGCGATTACCTCAGCACCTTCTTCCTTGAAAACTTCTATGGTCGGAGCCCCCATGAAGTCATTGGCGTTTGTAACAAGGACTCGTTTGTTTGCTAAGCGTTGGCTCATATTGACAGAGTAGACGTGAGGGCGCCGTTGTGCCGAGTGGATAGTGCTCTGATATTTGCATTCAGATGTACGAGCAGAAAATCGGAACGTGGGTAATGATGTTCTACCATTTCACACGAGGTATTTTTATGTTCGGTATAAGCTGTGGCTATGGAAATAGCATCCGGACTTGATTACGTCAAAAAGAATTCTAGGGCGATTTTAGCGACACAGCGTAAAGACGGCACGCCACAAATGTCTCCTGTGACGCTAGCAGTAGTTAACGAAACAATAGTGATGAGTACCCGAGAGACAGCAATAAAAACATGGAATCTGAGGCGTTCGCCGACTTCATGGCTCTGTGTTTTTCCAGATAAATGGCTGGGCCACTGGGTTCAACTTACTTGTACTGCGACTGTCATCAGTCAGCCAGATGCTATGGAACAGCTAGTTTCCTATTACAGAACCCTAAACGGTGAGCACCCTGATTGGGACGACTATCGACGGGCGATGGCGTTGGACCAAAGATGCATGATCCATTTCAAAATTGAAAGTGTCGGACCTGATAAGCAGGGATAATCAGGTAATGCCCACTAATATCTTTGTCTAGAGATCTCAAGACCCTGATTGTCTCGCCACGGTTTCCGCTAAAGACCGGCTAATTGAGTGATCTCGTTTGCCTAATTTCCTTCATGTTCCGATAGGGAACAGCAACAAAATTTTAGCGAAGGCACGTGAGGTTATTTGTTTTGGGGTTATGCATTTTATTATTACGATAATGGCCGATCAGTCGGTTGTATCGCAATAGGAAGGGTGCTCGATCCAGAGAGAGCTAAGTCGACAGCTGCAGCACAGGAACGCCCTTCAGCGATAGCCCACACGATAAGGCTTTGCCCTCTTCCCATATCTCCGCAGACCCAAATATTATCGACATTGGTTTCGTAGCTGGCATTGCGAACAACGTTGCTTCGGTCATCAAGGCTGATACCGACTTGGCTAAACAATCCGTTGTCTTCTGGCCCGGTGAAGCCCATCGCTAGAAAAACAAGGTCTGCTTCGATCTCGAAGTCTGAGCCCTTTATCTTTTGGAATTTGCCTTCCACCATTTCAACTTCATGGGCTGCGAGCCCTCGAAGGTTGCCTTCGTCGTCACCTAAAAATTTTTCAGTGTTGACCGAATAAAGCCGTTCACCGCCTTCTTCGTGTGCAGAAGTAACTTTGTAGGTCATTGGGAATGTTGGCCACGGGTTAGAAACTGATCGATCTTGAGGAGGCTGTGGCATGATCTCGAACTGTTGAATCTCCGCGGCTCCTTGACGATGAGCGGTTCCGAGACAATCCGCTCCTGTATCGCCGCCTCCAATGATTACTACTTTTTTATCCTTGGCATTCACCGGTACATCATCCACCAACATGTCACCCATTTGGGCCCGATTGGCCCAAGGTAGATATTCCATTGCCTGGTAAATACCTACAAGCTCTCGGCCCGGTATTGGAAGATCTCGTGCTCTTGTCGCTCCGCCGGCTAGAACTACCGCATCAAAATCATCCATCAGGGTTTCCACGGTGATGTCGGTCCCAATGTCGGTGTTTGTTCGGAAGACAGTTCCTTCTGTTTCCATTTGATTTACTCGACGGTCTATCTGTCGCTTCTCCATTTTGAATTCGGGAATCCCATAACGAAGTAAGCCGCCAATTCGATCTGCTCGCTCGAAAACCGTCACGTCGTGGCCAGCGCGAGTAAGTTGTTGCGCCGCCGCTAGTCCTGCTGGTCCTGAACCGACCACAGCAACAGACTTACCCGACTTGGAGGTAGGAAGAATAGGTTTTACCCATCCGAGATTCCATGCCTTGTCAATTATGGCCACTTCGACTTGCTTAATCGCGACCGGGTCTTGGTTTATCCCTAAGACACACGCGCCTTCGCATGGAGCTGGGCAAAGTCTCCCAGTGAACTCTGGGAAGTTATTCGTAGCGTGAAGCCGTTCAATAGCATCCTCCCAGCGATCCCGATATACGAGGTCATTCCAATCAGGAATTATGTTGCCCAGCGGACATCCGTTGTTGCAGAAAGGTATTCCACAATCCATGCACCGACTCGCCTGTTGTTGAAGTTTTTCGTCGCTGAAGTCCTCATGGACTTCGTTCCAATCCATCAGGCGAATTTGGACCGGTCTCCGAGACGGAAGTTCCCTCTGATGCTTTAAAAAACCTTTGATGTCAGCCATGCGTAAGTGTTTTCCGGTATGTGGTTTGAGTATTGGTCATTGTGGGGTCCTTCTAGCGAATCGAAGCTGCCATAATGGCTTCTTCCACGTTGCGCCCTTGCTCTTCTGCGCTGCCGATTGCCTCGAGAACTCGTCTGTAATCTTTTGGCATAACTTTTTTAAAGTGCCTACTATTTTGGTGCCAACGCTGAAGAACCTGCTCGGCAATAGCAGAACCAGTTTCTTGAGCGTGATGTCCCAGAAATTCTCTTATGAATTCAGTATCTTCTTCAGATAAAAATACTTCTAAATCAACCATCTCGGTGTTAAGGCTTCGGTGGAAAATGCCTTGAGGGTCGTACACATAAGCCATGCCGCCGGACATTCCTGCGCCGAAATTTCTTCCAGTTGGACCGAGGATAATTACTTTTCCTCCGGTCATATATTCACAAGCATGATCTCCAACTCCTTCGACAACTGCAATCGCGCCTGAGTTTCTAACGCAGAATCGTTCGCCTACTATGCCCCGAATGAAAACTTCTCCGGCAGTAGCACCGTAAAGCAGGACGTTTCCAGCAATGATGTTGTCTTCTGCGACGAAGTCGATGTGAGATGATGCAGGTGGCCTAATAATGAGTCGGCCTCCAGACAGTCCTTTGCCTAGAAAGTCATTTGTGTCGCCTTCCAGACGCATAGTCATACCTGAAGGAATGAAAGCTCCGAGGCTCTGACCGCCAGAACCTGTCATGTTGATTTCAATTGTGTCTTTAGGAAGCCCTGAACCCCCATAAATCTTGGTTATCTCATGCCCTAGTAAGGTGCCTACGGTGCGATGTATGTTTCGTACTTCGGTATCGATAGTAATTTTTTCTTTATTCTGCAATGCGGGTCTCGCTAGCTCGATCAATTTTTGGTCGAGCGAGTTCGCTAGACCATGATCTTGCTCTTTGGAACAGAAGCGAGTTTGTTCCCAAGGAGATGTGGGAATGTGGAGGAGCGGTGATAGGTCTAAACCATCGGCTTTCCAATGTGAAATGACTCTATCCGGCGCTAAGCGGTCGACCCTGCCAACGGCTTCATTGATGGAACGGAACCCGAGCTCAGCTAAGTACTCCCGGACCTCTTGAGCAATGTATTCGAAGAAGTTGACTACGAACTCTGCTTTTCCAGAAAACCTCGATCGCAGTTCCTTGTTCTGAGTTGCTACTCCTACGGGACAAGTGTCTAAATGGCAAACCCTCATCATTACACAACCAGACACTACGAGTGGGGCTGTGGCGAATCCAAATTCTTCAGCTCCGAGCAAAGCTGCGATAATTACATCTCGACCGGTTTTTAACTGACCATCAGTTTGGACAATGATTCGATCGCGTAAACCATTGATTAATAAAGTTTGTTGGGTCTCTGCGAGGCCTAGTTCCCATGGCCCTCCGGCATGTTTCAAAGAAGTTAATGGTGATGCTCCCGTACCGCCGTCATGGCCGGAAATCAGAACAACATCAGCTTTAGCTTTGGAAACGCCTGCGGCGACGGTCCCAACGCCCACTTCGGCTACGAGTTTCACATGGACTCGTGCGTCAGGATTGGCATTTTTGAGGTCGTGGACCAACTGTTTCAGATCTTCGATTGAGTAAATGTCATGGTGAGGTGGTGGCGAGATCAGCCCAACACCAGGGGTTGAATGGCGAGTTTTGGCGATCCAAGGCCATACTTTTGCTCCGGGGAGTTGCCCGCCTTCTCCTGGTTTCGCTCCTTGAGCCATTTTTATTTGAATATCATCAGAGTTAACTAAATATTCTGATGTGACACCGAACCTTCCCGATGCAACTTGTTTGATAGCTGATCGTCTGAGATCTCCGTTTTCGTCTGGAGTGAAGCGGTCTGAGTCCTCGCCGCCTTCGCCAGTGTTAGATTTCCCACCGATCCGATTCATCGCGATGGCGAGTGTCTCATGTGCTTCAGCGGATATGGAGCCATAGCTCATGGCACCAGTAGAAAAACGTTTGAGGATTTCGCTCGAGGGCTCGACTTCTTCTATAGGGATGGGGCCGCTTTCAGAAGGTCTCATTGTCAGGAGGCCTCTAATAGTTGCTAACTTTTCTGATTGTTCATCTATTAGCTCAGTGTATTCTTTGAATAAATCATAGCGACCAACTCTTGTTGCATGCTGAAGCTTGTAGACAGTTTCTGGATTGAACAGGTGATGCTCGCCTTCTCGGCGCCACTGGTACTCTCCGCCAGCCCAGAGTTCGCGATGAGCTAGCTTTTCTGGGTGCGGCTGGTAAGCGAAAGCATGTCGAGAAGCCACTTCTTTTGCTACTACGTCTATATCGATCCCACTCAACTTTGATTTTGTTCCTAGGAAGTAAGCATCAATTAGTTCCTTTGAGACACCTACTGCCTCAAATACTTGAGCGCCCGTATAGCTAGCAACAGTCGATATTCCCATCTTCGACATAATCTTCAGAATGCCTTTAGAACAAGCTTTTATATAGTTGCGGAACGCTTGCTCCTCAGTAATTTCGTTAATAATTCCTTCCTTGATCATGTCACTAATTGATTCGAAGGCAAGATATGGGTTTACGGCTCCTGCGCCGTAACCGAGGAGTAATGCCATGTGGTGAACTTCTCGAGCGTCACCACACTCGACAATTAAGCCAACCTTGGTTCTCGTCTGTTCACGAATTAGATGGTGATGTACAGCTCCGGTTAATAGCAGCGATGGGATGGGGGCTTGGGTTTCATCGCTGAATCGATCCGAAAGCACGATAATTTTTGCACCATCTTCAATGGCTTTCGAAACGTTTTTTTGAATATTCTCGATAGAAAGCTGCATGCCAGGCCCACCATCAGCGACTGGATACAGGCCATCGATAGTGAAAGATTTAAAATCTGGGTTCTCAGATGATTCGTTTAGATAGGTAATTTTTGCTAAGTCTTCGTTTGAAAGAACTGGGTGTGGAATCACTATTTGCCGGCAAGAATCAGGTCCTGGTTCCAGGAGGTTTGTTTCCGGGCCGAGGACCGAAGAGGTCGAAGTTACTAACTCTTCTCTGATGGCGTCGAGAGGAGGGTTGGTGACTTGCGCGAATAGTTGGACGAAATAATCGAATAGCAACCGAGGACGGTCAGACAATACTGCGATGGGAGTGTCGGTTCCCATTGACCCGAGCGCTTCCCCGCCTGTTCGAGCCATGGGCGCCATAAGGATCTTTAGCTCTTCTGAGGTGTACCCAAAAGTCCTCTGGCGTTTAATCACTGAGGCGTGTTGAGGATTTAAGGGGAATCGAGGGGGTAAGTCGTCAAGATGTAAGAGACCTTCTTGCGACCAATCTCCGTACGGATGCTCTTTGGCCAATGTCTCTTTTAACTCTTCATCACCAACAATTCGACCTTGGGATGTGTCAACTAGAAACATTTTCCCCGGCTGTAGACGGCCCTTTTGAACGATTGCTGACTGGTCTATATCGAGGACGCCAACTTCAGAGGCCATGATAACCAGGCCTTTGTCAGTTACCCAGAATCGTGAAGGACGGAGTCCGTTTCGGTCTAAGACAGCGCCGATGACCGACCCATCAGTGAAAGCTATCGAAGCCGGCCCATCCCACGGCTCTATTAACGATGCGTGGTACTGGTAAAAATCTCTTTTCCAGTCTGGTAATCCTTCGTGATGCTCCCAAGCTTCAGGAACCATCATGAGTACGGAGTGAGGAAGGGACCTTCCTCCAAGGTGAATGAGCTCGAGGGCCTCATCAAAGCTCGCAGTGTCCGAGGCTCCCGGGGTCATAATAGGAAAAGCCTTCTCTAAACG
>PCCJ01000071.1 GCA_002731665.1 Actinomycetota bacterium
GTAGAACAGACAACTTGGGCACTAAATTTCTGCTCTATGGGCCAGATGGTGCTGGTTTGCTGAGCGAACCAGGCGAACTCAATATGGGCAGTTCAGGCACACTTCAGAAGTTCATATCAGATGGGTTAATTACATTTCCAGCAGACCACACTGCATTAGTCTTGTGGGATCATGGCGGCGGTTGGACAGGTATGGGTCCTGACGAAAGCGACGCATACGACATCTTAACTTTGCCAGAAATGACCGAGGCTATAGCTAACGGGTTATCCGCAGCAGGTGTATCTCGTTTCGACTTGATCGGCATGGACGCATGTTTAATGGCTACTTATGAAACTGCCCACGCTGTCAACGGGTTAACTGACTATTTTCTTGCGTCTGAAGAACTTGAACCAGGACATGGATGGAACTACGAAAGTTTCGCCTCGCTAGTAAATCAAATTGACGTTGATCCCATCGATCTAGGTAAAACAATTGCAAAAGGTTTTCAGGACCAAGCTAATGAAGCTGGAACTGGAGGAGACATTACATTATCGCTCCTAGACATGAATAAGTTTGAGGACTTTGATGAAAGCTTCGTAGCTCTGTTGGACAGCACTTATGAGTTGCCATCGGGCGTGAGGTCAGTTGCACCCGAAATGCGCGCAGCAAGCAAATCGGTGCCGTCATACGGATCAAACCCCGATCCTTCACGGTCAACGCACCATATAGATCTCGGCTCATTCGTGAATAAATGGTTTGATGCTTCCGATACTTTGTTATCGGAGTTCCAGGAAGCGTTAGATTCGTTAGTAGTTCATAAAGTTGCAGGGCCCGCTAATGAACGCAGTACCGGCATTTCAATATATTTTCCGGCAGAAATCTCGTACCTAGACCTAGGAGATGAACCGGTAGAGCAGCTTTCATCGCACCCTTATTTCCAAAACTTTGAAAGCTTAGAATGGACGAATTTTCTTGGGGACTACCTCGTGGGTGGGACTGAGTTACCTGAAGCTTCTTACCCCGAGATAGACCTTGACTCCGTAGAATCAGACACCAGCGAATACGGACTAGAAATATCTGCATATCTTGAGCCTGGAACCTTTGAGAACTTGGCTGAAGTTAACATTTACTATGGCGTCGTCGACCCTGCAGATGGAGAGCTGTACTTTATCGGCGAAGAAGAAGGCTACTTTGATTTAGATGACGAAGAAGGCTATGTAAGCGCTTACTATGATTTTTCGATCTTGTCTCTCAGCGACGGGGAAGATGAAATCTACGCATACTCTGAGTTATGGATCGATGGCGACTTAATGCTTGTCGATATACCCCTTTCGTATGTTCCATCAAATGAATTTGACACTGACGACCCTCCTCATGACGTGACCTTAGCCCTTGCAATCGATGAAGATATGCTTGTGGTAAGCGAGGTTTACTATGAGGTGGATGAATATGATCAATGGGGAGAAGTTACTCTTGACCCCGAAGGACTCATTTCTCCACTGGTGCAGCTATGGGACGAAGAGACCCAAGAACTTTATTGGGTTGACTCTAGTGACGAACTCAGTCTCTGGGCGGACAAAGAAAACTTAGAGTACGCCTTCTCCACGCTTGATTCAGGACTCGAAGTGTGGGTGGTTCTAGAGGTACTTGACTTCGGTGGCAATAGTGACTGGGTAGAGCTTAGTGTCATCGTGCCTTGAGACTGGTCAGTGCGTTACCTTAGTGCCAGCACGTGGCTCACAAATTTCCGATTGCTAAGCGTTCGCGCACGTCAATAGCTCTTTCGCGAATTTGATCTATGTCATTTAAGCGATCGAGGTTGCCAAATTGAATTGCTAGCCGATGGTTAGAGCTCAACTGGTCCCGGTTACGGTCTAGGAAGTCCCAGTAAAGCGTGGTGAAGGGGCAAGCGTCATCTCCAACGCGCTTCTTGGGATTGAAGCTGCAGGTTCGACAAGAGTCACTCATTCGATTGATGTAGGCTCCACCACTTGCGTATGGCTTGGTCGACATAGAACCGCCATCGGCGTACAACGCCATTCCAACTACGTTTGGAACCATCACCCACTCTGAGCTGTCAACAAATGAAGCAGTCATCCACTCTGTCATTGCTTGTGGGTTTATCCCTGCCGTGAGGGCGAGATTTCCAAAAATCATGAGCCGCTCGATGTGATGTGCATATCCATAGTCTCGAAGGTGATTCATGGCTGAGCTGACGCACCTCATCCCGGTCTCCGCGGCACCCAAAAACACCGGAGGAACCGCCTGATCCGCACTAAAGAAATTAGATTCTGCGTAATCGGGCATCCAAAGCCAATACAAACCCCAGATGTACTCCCGCCAACCCAATATTTGACGTATAAAGCCTTCGACGCTATTTAGCGGCGCAGCACCATCGTTATATGCTTTTTCGGCGGCTGCCAACACTTCGCTGGGGTGCAACAAACCTAGATTGAGGGATGAACTTAGACAGGAGTGAGATAGCTTCCATTCGCTCGCCAGCATGGCGTCCTCATAAGTTCCAAATTGAGGCAGGCCGGTATCGATAAATTCTTGCAGTCTGACCAGTGCTTGTGCTCTTGTGACCGGCCATATTCCTTCTGGATATTTACCCCACCCATCAGATAGTCGACTGAGAACCAATTCATCGGTTGTGTCAAGAGGAAACTTGACTGGTGAAGGCCAAACTCTTCCATCTTTTGGAGGGGGTTCTCTGTTGTCTGAATCGAAGTTCCAACGCCCACCCGCAGGGTCTCCGTCGCTCATTAGCACTGCGAGACGCTTTCGCTGCCACCTGTAGAAATCTTCAAGTCGCAGTTGTTTACGAGACTTTGACCATTCAGCAAACTCCGAATAGCTGCAAATAAACTGGTTGTTGGGGACTATACGAATTCCATTTTTTTCAAGAAATTCCCGACATTTCCAACTTGAAGGCTCCATCGCTGAGACTTCCGTTACTGCATTATTTTGACAGTGCCTCTCTAAGCCTTTCTTAAAAGATGCCGCCAGTAGGTAATCAACCTCAAACCCTTTTTCTCTGAGCTCCTCAGCGAAATGCATCATCGCTGAGATCACTACATGCTGCCGTTGAGCGTGCCAATTCTTGGATTCTATTTTTTGAAAACTCTCTACCATCAAGATACGACAATCACCCGGTGTCTGACCCTGCAAAGAACTGATACCGAGATTAAGTTGATCTCCGAAAATCCAAATGGTCTTTTTAGCGTGATTGCTCATGGCGTCACCGAGAGGTTATGAAGAGCGTCGTCAGAAACTGCATTCGCGTTGGCAGTAACGGCAAAGTTCATCATCTCACGCCTATTGTACCGACAATGGGAGAGCACCAAAGTTGCGTCGCAATCAAAACACTTACATGCTCAACGCTGAGATGAAGACAAGCAATCAAAGGTTGGAGCGTAGGCTTCTCGATGCGACAGAGAGTTACCTAGTAGTTGCAGAGTTCCGGCTTTTTCGAACCTTTGTAAAGGCGGTCTGCCCATACCTTCGACTTGATAAGAAGGTCAGATTCATCTATTTCTGACATAAAGTCGGCAGGACACAACCACTGCTCTGATCCACGATTATTCGTCTTTAAGGTCATGTGCACGTGCGCCCATTCATCTTGACCATACAAATAACCAAGAAACTGCCCCTGGCTGACTGAATCACCACTTTGTACCGTCATCGATTCCATCATTTTCTCAGCAAGTACTTTTTGCTCAGCAATTTTCGCAGCGTCAGCGGGTCCAGCCGATGGCTCAAGGCTGTACGAGATCACTTCACCGGTTGGGGTCTGCCACGCCAAATTAATTTGGAACGCGCCATCAGGAGGTCTCTCGAATATTTCTACAAACATGACACGACCAGGCGAGATTGCTTGAAGCGCAACTTCCTCATACTCAGTGAAGTAGTCAAAACCATTATGGAATTGGATTCCAAGCTCGTTCTCTCGAGTACTGAACGGTTGAACACCCCAGTAGTCGTTCACAGCTACCAACGGAGTAGACAAAAGACTTAGTGCGCTCAATGAAGAATCGGAACTCGATTCAGTCTCCGGGTTCGGAGGCGTCACACTCGCTTCAATTTTGTCTCCAACTTGAGCCGTGGTCACCACCGAAACAACATTTGAACTTCCAGCTTGCGGCTCCGGGGACAGACCATCACTCTGTTCTTCCTGCACGGTGACAGTCCCATTTTCCGCTAATGGCTCCTTCGCCCCACAAGCAAAGAGACCGATAGTTAACACAATCACTAACAAAGCGACAGTTCTATGTTTCATAAGAAATTCCGTTTTCCTTATTGACCATAAGGCACCACTTTAATCACGTTCTTTATTTAATGCACCTCACAAAAACGCCTACCCAAAGCCCAGCTCTTATTCTTTGGGACCAATGGTGCCCGCAGCCCATTCATGATTAAGCCGAAGACGGCTCACAGTAGCCATTCTTTGAACCTCTTAACCTTTCAACATATGATCACGTCGCCTAACCAAGCAGGATGGATGAGATCAATCCGATCACTATCACGCACCTACTGACAAGCGCCGAACGCATTAAGGCCATTCTCCTTGATTTCGATTAACAATGGCAGATCAGCTGCCAATCTGCTCTCCCAAAGTGATGACTTAGCTCAAACAAAGGCAGATAACAAGTCGTGAGCTGATTAGCGCTTCAGCTGTGAGAAGTAGACGAATCATAGTAAGAATGATTATCATTCCTATTATGGTGTCCGATGTGGGAAAGTTCGATGGGGTTATCACCACAGAAACTTGCATCGTTGGCGCAGGCCCGCATGGCCTCGCCGCAGCGCTTCACCTAAAGCAAGCAGACCCCTGCGCAGACGTAACAGTCATTGATGAATCAAACGAATGGCTCACTGGCTGGACCCAACAGTTTAAACGCGCTGAAATCGCTACTTTGCGTTCAGCAATCGTGCATCACCCTTCTCCGAATCCGTATGCATTAACGGACTTTATAGCTCGACAGGATCTTTCGCGTTCAGGCTTTCCGTATGACCCTCCAACAACTGAAGCATTCGCTGCGTTCTGTGCTGAGATCATCGCCGAGGCTAATTTAGCTCCTCCGTTACTAGCGATACCCAAATCACTACGCAGCAAACACAACAGCGTTGAATTAGAGACCTCCAGCGGAATCATTCGCTCTCAAAACCTTATTATCGCCACAAACCCTCACCAAAGGCTCATCCCCCAGTGGACCTGGAATCTCATAGGCCACCAAGCAGGTCTCATCGAGCACGCACTTGACGTTGATCTGCCAGGCATGTCTGATCTTTGTGGGCAAAACGTCGTAATTATCGGTGGCGGGTTAACAGCAGCGCATCTGGCGCGCAATGCAACCCAAAGAGGTGCCGCAGTGACGGTAATCGCTCGCCGCCCTTTGCAAATACGAGACTTTGATACCGAACCGGGGTGGCTCGGCCCCAAGTACCTAGAGGGCTATTGCGCTGATTCGGATGCAGGTCGACGGATACAGATAGCACAGGCTGCCCGCAACGGCGGCTCTATTCCAGCTTGGATGTTCAAATCTCTAACCGATCCCATCGACGGACGCTCAGTCAAAATTCTCGATTCAACCGAGGTAATATCGGCACAAATAACTCTCCCAAAAGGTTGCGTACTAAACCTAAGCATCGAGGAGGAGGTTTATTGCGACCAGGTATGGCTAGCGACTGGTACCCAAAGCAGTATCCACGCCATGCGGTGGCTTCAACCAATACTTGAAGACATTCCGATTATCGACGGGTTCCCTCTTGTGGACCAATCGCTACGACTAGGTCCTCACCCGATTTTTGTGATGGGTCGCAGTGCCACCGTTGCTCTGGGTCCAGCCGCCGGAAATCTCTGGGGGGCGCGCCAAGCGGCCCAACGCATAACTACCGCCATCACCGGACTTGAACTTGATCCCAATGGTCGCGCTCATAGCTCCAGACCGAGAAACATTACCTCATAAAGCACTGACTTTCTTTAAAGGAGAAAACATGAACACCTTCACTCTTGACCCAATGGGCACCACCGTGGTCGGAAGAAACAGCATTGGAAATTTGGCTCAACAGGTTCAAGCCCACGGAAGCCGAGCTTTCCTAGTGAGCGACGCAGGAGTAAAAGCTGCCGGGGTGTTGGATACGGTCACCGAATCCTTAAGAGCACAAAACATTGAGTGGACAGCCTTTACCGATGTCGACCCAAACCCCACCGACAACAACGTCAAAGCTGGAGTTGAAGCTCTTGAAGCGTTTGGAATTGAAGGCACGGTAATAGTTCTAGTAGGCGGAGGGTCAGTAATGGACTGCGGCAAATACATAGCTATGGCAGCTCCATCAGGAATTAATGATGTCTCTCTTGCTTTTTCTCCAGACCTTGATACCGCCGACAAGATTGACTTCAGCACGTTGGCTCCCGCAGCACGTGCAACGGAGCCATGTGTGCCTACAGTTGCGGTTCCGACAACTTCAGGCACCGCTTCTGAAACTAACGGCGGAGGCTTAATTACTCGCACTGAAGACCACCGTAAATTGACTTTCGCTCACCCAGATATTCAGCCGCGCTCTGTCGTCTTAGATCCCACTCTCACAGTTGGCTTACCACCCAAAGCCACTGCAGCATGCGGAATGGACGTACTGACTCACGCAATCGAGGCATACACCTCAACATCCGCAAATCCTTATTCCGATGGCCTAGCGCTACATGCGATCCGCCTCACGAGCCAGTGGCTACCTACAGCTGTTATCGACGGAAGTAATATAGAAGCAAGAGAAGCAATGCAAGTCGCATCTCATCTAGCTGGTCGAGCTTTCTCTTCTGGTCCTCTTCTTGGCCTTGTTCATGCGACGGGTCACCCAATCTCCGGAACTTTTGGTGCGGCACACGGTCAAACATTGGCCACGATGTTGCCCCATGTAATGCGCTATAACCTCAAGGTAGTTAACGAACGGTACAGAGATGTCGGGGTAGCCCTCGGCGTGAAATCCGATGCGTTAGAAGCAATCAAAGCCGTTGAAGACTTATCGGCAATTGTTGGGACCGATCGAACCCTCACTGATCTCGGGGTAACCAAGAAGGACCTTGAGCATCTGACCACCGACGCTCTTCGCGATCTCATAATCCTCAACACGCCCCGATATCCGTCTCGCGATGATGTTAAAAGCCTGTACGAATCAGCACTATGAAATCCACCACGCCATAAATAATCACCGAATCTTGCTATGCCCTTGCTGAAGTATTGGGCTCACCTCGGTTCATAGCAATCCAGATGCGCTCCGGCGACAACGGGGTATCCAAGTGTTCGACACCAAAGGCCTGCAAAGCATCAACCGCAGCGCTGACGATTACCGCCCCCGCTGGAGTAATACCGGCTTCGCCCGCTCCTTTAATACCCAAAGGATTACTGGCGGCCACGCACTCCTCAATACGGGTCTCGAGCCTTGGCGTTTCCATCGTGCTGGGGATTCGGTAGTCAAGAAACGATCCCGTTAGGAGTTGACCGGTGTCACGGTCATACACGATCTCCTCAAAAAGTGCTTCCCCGATGCCCTGAGCGGCCCCGCCGTGCAGCTGACCCTCAACAATCATCGGGTTAACAACCCGTCCTACATCATCGACGCTGAGGTAGCGCGTTACCTCTAAGGCGCCCGTCTCGGAGTCGATCTCCACCTCGCAGGCGGCGACGCCATTAGGGTGGGCATGCAGCCGTGTCGAGATCTCGGCGGTAGCGGTGAGAGGCGCTTCGGACGCGACTTCAAACAAGCCGACCGAACGCCCATCGGCGGTGACATACCGATCCTTCACCAGACTAATGTCACGCGCATCCACGCCGAATCGCTCTGCCGCTCGGAGACGGAATTGCCTCAGAATATCCTCGCACGCCTGCATCAAGATCGTTCCACCCAATCGCATCGACCGGTCGGCATGTGAGCCCGAGCCACCGGCTATGCGATCGGAATCACCGAACTCGATTGACACTGATTCCATCGGTACGTCTAGTGCTCCAGCCACCACCTGAGCAAAGCTGGTCTGGTGGCCCTGTCCCGACGCCTGAGTGCCGATCACTGCGCGGACCTTGCCGTTGGTGTTGATTGTCACGTCGGTGCGTTCGTAGGGAGCGGCGCCGGGCGACTCCAGGTAGTTGGCTACCCCGATCCCCGCTAGCTTGCCACGGCGCTCGGCGTCACGTCTACGGGCAGCGAAGCCATCCCAGTCGATAAGACTGAGCGCCGTTTCGAAGTTGCCGCTGAACTCACCGGTGTCGTAGGTCAGTCCGAGCCTCGTTCGGTACGGCAGGTCGGCGGTGGCAATAAGGTTACGTCGTCGTATCTCTGCTCGGTCAAGTCCGATGGCAGCGGCTGCAAGATCCATCAAACGCTCGACGATGTAAGTGACCTGTGGTCGTCCTGCTCCCCGATAGACCGACGTCGGAGTGGTGTTGGTGAGAGCGCCGCGTACTTTCACGTGCATCGCTGGGACATCGTAAGGGGGGCCCGCCATACGCAGTAGGTTCGACAACACGGCAGACGACACCGGATGGGCTCCGACGTTGCCGATGTAGTCGAGTTGCAGGGCTAGGATTTTTCCCTCACCGGAGAGCGCCA
>PCCJ01000072.1 GCA_002731665.1 Actinomycetota bacterium
ATATTTGCTCGGTTTATCTTGCCACCTTCTGGTCAGCCAATTTTTGTCACGAGCATGAGCATGAAAATGCTCAGGTATTTGTCTCATCACTCGATCAACCTTTGTAACTTCGTCTCCAAAACGTTCAGCAGCTGCCTCTATGAGGCATCGAATCATCCATTCAATGTCTACCGGATCAGGTTCAGTGCCATGCTGCTTCCAAACTACCATCGGAGTGGAACACACTTCGCAGTCCGCAACCCAGCAGATTTCATCTTCGTAGTACCAATGTGTGAAGCGAGCAGCTTCACACAACTCACAGTTTTCATCATTCGACGCGCTCACAGAACTATCTATCCCTCGTCAAGCGCCGCTCGATAGGAAGAGACTAGCTCCCCCACTCCAGCAGCACCATGCCCAGCAAGCATCTGTCTCACTAAGGCAGAACCTATGATCACACCATCTGCGACTGTGCAAGCTTCTACCGCCTGCGCCGGTGAACCTATTCCCACTCCGACCAATACAGGTTTGTCCGTAACTGCTTTGCAACGAGCAGCAATTTTTATGGCAGTGTCCGCTAAGGCTGAACGCTCGCCAGTTACTCCAAGCAACCCGACCGCATAAACAAATCCATGGGCGGCAGCACAGAGATCTCCAAGCCTATGATCTGGCGTTGTCGGGGCCGCCAACATTACTGTCTCGATTCCAGCCTTACTTGCGACTTCCCGCCATGGAGCAGATTCGACGAACGGTAGGTCTGGCAAAATCGCAGCTGCAATACCCGCTCTAACCAGACTCGCAGCAAAACGTTCATGGCCTGGGTTATGGGCAAGGTTATAATAAGTCATCACCGCATGAGGAACGCCGGTATCTAGGTCGGCAGCAGCCTGCAGAACTGACAAAGGAGTAGCCCCTCGGTCGAGAGCGATCTGAGATGCTTGCTGAATTACAGGGCCGTCCATCACAGGGTCAGAAAATGGTATTCCAATTTCTATTGCATCTGCGCCAGCAGCAGCAGCAGCCTCAACTGATGCTTCCCAGTTCTCAAAACCGCCAGTTACATAAACAACTAACAGCTTCTTACCTGATGCGCGTTTCGTGCGAAGAGCCGCTTCAAATGAACCAGTCATACTACTCGGTCAAGGTTCAAAATTTCCATCATCTGCTCAACATCTTTATCTCCGCGACCCGAAAGATTAATTAGGACTGTTTGTCCTCGTAGGTTTTTCGCTTCCCTAACAACCCAGGCGATTGCATGCGCTGTCTCTAATGCCGGGATTATGCCTTCGGTGCGAGAAAGAAGCTGGAAAGCTTCGATAACCTCTTGATCATTAACCGAGGGATACTCAGCTCGGCCGATAGAAGCTAGGAAAGCGTGCTCAGGCCCCACTCCAGGGTAATCCAAACCAGCAGAAATAGACTTAGCTTCTTGAACTTGACCTACCTCATCTTGCATAAGATAAGAGTTCATTCCATGCACTACCCCAGGAATTCCTCTGCCTACCGCAGCGCCACCAGCAGGCTCAACACCCACCAACCTAGATTCACTCGAAGCAAAACCAGAGAAAATACCGGCGGCATTACTTCCACCGCCGATGCATGCAACTACTACATCTGGATCAGCGCCGGTGAGAGCTAAACATTGCTCATTTGCTTCGTCTCCAATTACGTGGTGAAAAGTTCTAACCATCCATGGATATGGATGCGGGCCCATTACCGTACCTAAACAATAATGGGTGCCTTCTAACGTCGCCACCCAGTCACGTAAAGCCTCGTTAACAGCATCTTTGAGCGTCTGGCTACCAGATTTGACCGCTTCAACCTCCGCTCCTAAAAGCTGCATCCGAAAAACATTCAAAGATTGCCGCTTTACATCAACAGCCCCCATATAAACTTTGCAGTCCATATCTAATAGTGCTGCCGCCGTAGCTGTCGCCACGCCATGCTGACCCGCACCAGTCTCAGCTACTAGCCTTGTTTTGCCCATTCGCTGAGCCAGTAAGGCCTGCCCTATAACGTTATTTATTTTATGAGAACCAGTATGGTTCAGATCTTCGCGCTTTAGAAGAACTCGACAACCCAGTTGCTTCGACAACCGAAAGCATTCAGTTAACGGTGAAGGTCTGCCCCCATAGTCTCGCAATACTCGATGGAAATCATCAACGAAAGTAGGATCTTCCCACGCTTCACGAAAAGCGACCTCTAACTCTTCGCATGCAGGAATGAGGGTTTCGGGAACGAAACGTCCACCAAATGTACCAAAGCGTCCGTCAGAGGTCGGCTCAATCATTACCATCTTTACAATGTGCCCCGTTCAGGGTCTCAATTACTAGTTAAATAACGAACTTTTTAATATTTATTACTCATTGCGCCAGTCATATGGCATTGAGTCGGTTTCAAGCTCACTCTCGTCCGGCTCAATATCGGTAGCAGCCTGTCGAGCATTGGTTATGAACTCCCGAACTAGAACAGGATCCTTGCGACCAGCAATTACCTCGACGCCACTCGCCACGTCAACGCCCCAAGGCTGGACTGATTCAATAGCCCTCCCGACGTTTAGAGGATTAAGCCCGCCAGCTAGAATCAATGGTCTGCCACGATCTCTACCATCGAGCAACGTCCAGTCAAATACCTTGCCCGAGCCTGGCTCTGGAGCATCTACCAACACCGCTGCTGCCCCATATTCAATTAGTCGGTCCATACTCGGGTCACCCGCGACAAATGCTTTAATCATCGTTGGAACACGCTCCGCTATCCAGGCACTGTCATCTACACTCTCATGACCGTGCAGCTGCGCCGATTGAAGCCCAGCCTCATGGGTTATTTCGACAACTCTGTCTCGAAGCTCATTTCGAAAGACGCCAACGGTCATAATCCCGCCCGGTAGACGTTTCACAATATCGCGCGCTACAGATGGTCGAATTTGACGAACTGAGCCAGGAACAAAATTAAAACCCAGAGCGTCAGCACCCATTCCAATTGACAACAGCGCATCTTCTTCTGTTGTAATTCCGCAAATTTTTATAAACATAAATCAACTTCGGTCATGGCCCTTACAAGTAAGTCCGGAGCCCCACTAGTAACCAAGATTTCTCCTACTAGAACAGCATCAAAACCGGCTTGCGCAAGCGTCGCCGCATCAGCAACATCGCGTACACCTGACTCTGCCACCGAAGTAACTGACCCACCGATCAAGTCTCCCATTCTCAGAGCACGCTCATGATCAACTTCAAAGGTATACAAATCTCGCTGATTGACACCAACTAGCTTAGAGCCTATCGAGATAGCTCTCTCCAGTTCAATCTCGTCATGTACCTCAACTAAAACATCCAGCTTAAGCTCGTTAGCGAGATCATGGAAACGTTTCAGCTCTTCATCATTAAGAGCAGCAGCTATAAGCAAAACAGCATCTGCTCCCATAATTCTGGCATCTAATACGTCGAATTCATGAACCGTAAAATCTTTACGCAATACCGGCAGGGATACCGATTCTGTCACTACCTGGAGATCTTCTGGCGAGCCTCCAAAACTTTCTGTATCTGTCAAGACCGACACGCATGTTGCTCCCCCAATCTCATACTTTTTTGCTAACTCCGAAGGGTTCAGATCAACAGCAAGGGCACCTTTTGATGGCGACTTTCGTTTAACCTCAGCAATAACGCTCAAGCCATCGGTCTGAAGGGACTTAAGAAAACCTCGAGGTGATGGGCAGCGCACAGCGGTTTCGAATAGCTCTCCAAAAATTCGATTATCTTTCTCAGCCTCTGCCCTATGCCTATCGAGAATTCGATCTAGATACGTTTCCAAACTGGTGTCCTTAAATCATCTATATCCATGCCAGCCAAACGCGCTTAGAGATCTAGGCCTTTCGCACATACCGGCTCCAAGAAGATGAGCTCAGCTCGACCCGCCATATATTGTCCGGTTGCCTTTCCGAACTCCTTCATCCCGTCTGACGTGCCGTGGGCTTTCAACGCATCAGAATCTGAATACATCTCATAGAACCAGACCACATTTTCATCGCCCTGATCTTTATGAGCAGCATAAATTTCTGTTCCTGGTTCCCCTGACACATTTTTAATACCAAGATCAGCTATCACCGCCAAAAGCGAATCACGCTCACCTTCGTTAGCAGTCAGTTTTGCTAGTAGAGCTGGTTTCGGCATCGGTTAATCCCCTTTTTGACGTTTTTGAAAGCATACGACTTTGAACAAGAATATTGACGGTGGTATTTCCCATCAATTGTTTTCTAATGAATATTACCTCTCAACGATTTCATCAAGAATCGGTGAGCTAGACACAAGAGAGCCGTCAGAAGTGCACATATTGACAAACCCAGCCTTCGCTACTCCCATTGCTACAGAAAAATCACCTTCGATAGTTGCTGTGTAAATCTTGCCTAATATTTCACCATTTTCGCCATAAAGCTCGTCTTCAGCGTGGAGTTCTTCAGTCGACTTGAACCGCTGCACCTGCTGTCTTGCTCCTTTACGCGCTGAAATGCGTTCGACAAGTTCTTGTCCGCGATAACACCCTTTGTTAAATGAGACCGCCATAGCTAGAACACCTGATTCGTTAGGAATGCCGCCAGACATTATCTCCTTTCCAAGTATAGGAAGTCCGTAAGTCAACCTTGCTCTCTCATAAAAACCTGGAGTCTCGCCTCTAATAGGTGACGAAACGCTGGACCCTAACAAATCGAACCCAGCCATACCCGGCCAAAACGCTGGCGCTACTAAATCAGCCACAAATGTTTCTGAAATTTCGTCGACACCGCGAACAGCAAGCATCTCCCACTCAAGGTCTGTGAACTCCGCTTTAGTTCGAAGTTTAAATCGTTCCAGGGAGGCCCTCAAAGCAGCACCAAACATAGGCTCCGTGTCCAAGTAGAAGAGATTGGTATCAGCACGAGATACTCGAAAGAAGCCTTCAATCTGCCCGCGCGGCTCGAGGAGAAACGAAAAAGCTGATTGGCCAGGCTGAAGAGTTTCAACCTCCTGCGACACCTGCCCTTGTAAAAAAGTTGCGGCTTCAGGGCCTTCAACTTTCAAAACATCTCTTTTGAGAAGTACTGAAAACACTTCATTCATGTTAACTATTCCTCTTTGTAAGGTTCCTAATGACGCCGTGCACAAGTTCGATACCAACGTTGTCATCTAGAGACATTATTGATTCTGGGTGAAACTGAACCGCTGCTATCGGCAACTCTTTGTGCTCAACTGCCATAGCCACTCCATCATCTGCACTGACGGCAACAACTTTCAGCTCATCAGGAATTTTGTCAAGCTTCGCAAAAAGTGAATGATACCTTCCAGCACGAAATGACTCTGGTAACCCAGTGAAAATTCGACTGTCGAAAGTTTCGATAAGCGACGGCTTTCCATGCATCGGACTGACTAATTGGTCTAATACACCGCCATAATATTCAACAATTGCTTGCAGCCCTAGGCACACACCAAATATTGGAATTCCTTCGGCTACAGCAAGTTCAATAGTTTCTGAAATGCGAAAGTCTTCTGGTCGTCCCGGGCCGGGAGACAAAACCAGCAAATCAGTTTTACTCCGGTCAATCTCTTCTAGATGAACGCCTGACCGCAAGGTTGTAACCGATGCTCCCGTCTGTTTCAAATAATTCGTTAACGTATGCACAAAAGAATCTCGGTGGTCGACCACTAGCACACGACAATTTTGGCCAACCTGGTCTCCGCGAGGAGCTTCAGATGCGTTACGCGG
This sequence comes from Actinomycetota bacterium, assembly GCA_002731665.1. The sequence continues at coordinate 5,713 of PCCJ01000072.1, forward strand.
AACGCGCAACGCATCTAAAAATGCTGCAGCTTTAAGTTCAGTCTCAGCTTCCTCTGCAAGAGGGTCGGAATCCCACAAAAGGGTAGCACCAACCCTAACTTCAGCTTTACCATCCTTAATTCGTATGGTCCTCAACGTGAGCCCAGTATTTAATCCCCCGTCAAAACCGACTTTCCCAATAGCACCCCCGTACCAAGAACGTGGAGATTTTTCATTTTGTTCTAAGAACTTCATTGCAGCAGCTTTCGGCGCTCCCGTAACCGTTACCGCCCAAGTGTGAGTAAGAAACGCATCTAATGCATCAAATTCTGGACGAAGACGGCCTTCCACATGATCCACAGTATGAATAAGCCTCGAGTACATCTCAATTTGTCGACGTCCGATAACTTTCACCGATCCAGGGACACATATTCTGCTCTTATCATTTCGGTCAACATCGGTGCACATAGTCAGCTCCGACTCATCTTTCGAAGAGTTAAGCAATGCCAATATTTGTGATGCATCATCTAATGGATCTTGACCTCTAGCAATGGTCCCCGATATTGGGCATGTCTCAACTCGGTCGCCTTCGACGCGAACGTACATTTCGGGCGAAGCACCCACTAGCCACTCGTTTTTGCCGAGGTTGATCAAAAACCCGTACGGCGATGGATTTTGCTCTTTCAAACGCCTGAATAATTCCGAAGGGGGTTCAGGCGAAGGCTCGCTAAAAGTTTGGCTAGAGACAACTTCGAAAAGGTCTCCCCTCGCAAAATAATCCCGGGCTAATTCGACAGCATTTGCGTAACTACCTGGCGCATGGTCGCGATAAGACACGAAAGACTTGTCGGCTAGGTAGGGAGCTAGTTCTCCAGCCCTCTCGAAGAGGATCGTCTCTCGACCACCAATCGCGAATTCATAGGAAACTCGCTCAGCTACTGCGCCCTGATGGTCCACCACAATCAACTCATCTGGAATGTACAGCAATAGATCGCGCTGATCCGCAGGCCGCTCGAGGCTCATCTCCATGGGCTCAAACTGAAAAGCTAGGTCATAACCAAAAGCCCCATAAAGCCCAAGGTGCGGATCAACGCCAGCAAAAAGCTCAACGATAGAACGCACTACAGAAAACGTCGACGGTTGACGACTTCTTTCTTCCTCTTCGAACCGGTGGCTAACTTGCTCGATACGACACGACACAGTGTCTTCCGATTGAGTGACCTGAATGGCTCCAACTACTTTTGTTACTGCGTTATAAATAACATCTAAAAAAATTTTCCCTCGAGCATTAAGAGCTCTTACTTCTACGAAGTCATTGCTGCTAGTAATACTCAGCGGCGGGTTAACAAAGCCCATATCCCATCTCGTGTATCGGCCTGGGTATTCATAGCTAGACGAGAGCAATAAACCCTTCTCGGAGTCAAGGCGGTCAATGAGTTCTTCTATAGCTGCATCTGCTTCTATAGGACTCCTGCTGACAGTTACTTCGATTCCACCCTGCGTGAGGTATCGGTGCTCTCCGTCCTCAGACATAACTATAGGTATAGCCCTGTGCTACCCGGCTCAACTCTTGGCGCTGCTATTGCGTGGATATCTCGTTCACGAAGTATTAAAAAATCTTCACCCTGCACTTCGACCTCGTGACGGTCTTCCGGACTAAATAACACTCGGTCACCTTCTTCTACACTTCTCACATTCGGGCCAGCCCCAACTACCTCGCCCCATATTAATCGCTTCTGCTGCTGAGCAGTTGAGGGAATCAAGATACCGCCGCTACTTCGACGCTCAGCCTCATCTGTCGGCATGCGAACTAAGATCCGATCATGCAGCATCTTGATCGGACGTTTCTCATCCGAAGCGGATTTTGAGAGATTTGAATCTTCAGTCACAAAAGCAAGGTACCGTTTCCAAGCATGACAACCGAAGCGGATGGACCGAAACTATTAAAAATCGATACGACAGATGGAATTAAACTCGAGGCCGAATTTAATTCTGTTAACTCAGCGCAAGCTTTGGCTGTAATAAGCCATCCTCACCCTCTATATGGCGGCAACTTCCAAAATGGCATTGTCGAAAGTCTTTTTCAGGATCTCCCGAAGGCGGGAATCGCCACTCTTCGATATAATTTTCGTGGTGTTGGCAAGTCCGAGGGTTCCTTCGGCGAGGGCGTCGACGAACAACTAGACACGGCTGCGGCTTTTGGATATGCCCAGGGAACTGAACTAGCATGTCCGCTCATTTCAGTTGGCTATTCCTTCGGAGCTGATGTGAGTTTCGCTGTAGACCATTCGCTCTTAAAGGCATGGGTTGGAATTGCCCCACCACTTAGTCTCATCGACCCGAAGCAGATGAAGGCGGGTTCCGATGATCGGTCAGCATTCTTAATTGTGCCGGAACAAGACCAGTACCGCCCGCCATCAGAGGTAGAAATCGTGACTTCAGATTGGCGTTCCGCACAAATGCAAGTCGTTCCAGGAGCGAATCATTTCCTTGCAAACTCTTCTTCTCTAGTGGTTGAACTCGTCAGAAATTGTATCTTAAGCGTCTGCTAAACTGCGAGAGCAAAGCCATTCGAGCCGGTAGGTGAACCCTCCACAAGAGGTCCAACCTAGCCATTACTTTCGCCCCGGCCCCCTACACTATTTTTGAGCCTGATTTTCCCCAGTACTCATCACGTAAGAGTCGCTTATACAATTTTCCAGTTGGTAGCCGAGGAAGTTCCTCTCGAAAATCAACTGATCTGGGTACCTTAAATTTTGCAAGTTGGTTCGACGCATAACTAAGTAGCTCTTTCTCAAGCGCCTCGTTAATTTCAACGCCTACCGCGAGCTGGATTACGGCCTTCACTTCTTCGCCAAGATCAATATTAGGAACCCCAAAAACAGCGACGTCCGCAACCTTTGGGTGCATTATGAGGCAATCTTCGATCTCTTGTGGGTATATGTTCACGCCACCGGATATAACCATGAACGATTTTCGGTCTGTTAGATATAAGAAACCATCTTCGTCTAATTTTCCGATATCGCCGAGTGTGGTCCAAAGCTCATGATCTGGGTGCTGAGACCCAACTGTCTTCTCCGGAGCATTGTGATATTCAAACGTTTGTGAAGTATTTTCAAAGTAAATAGTCCCCTCTTCACCGTTCACAACTTCAACGCCCTCCTCATCACAGATATGGATTACGCCAATTAAAGGTTTACCCACAGTGCCAGGGTGTGAGATCCATTCTTGTGGCCCGACGTAGCAGAATCCATTCATCTCGGTACCTGCATAATATTCGTGGATAATTGGACCCCACCAGTTGAACATCTCATGTTTAACTGCCGTAGGGCACGGCGCAGCTGCATGAATTGCTACCTGATGAGAGGATAAATCATGTCGTGTGCGCTCCTCCGGGGGAAGCTTTAGCATCCTGCTAAACATTGTCGGAACCCACTGCGAATGGGTTACTTTATACTTCTCTATACATACAAGGGCCTCTACTGGATCAAATTTTTCCATCACAACTACGGTTCCACCCATTGCTTGAGTTCCTGTGGTGAAACCAAGAGGCGCAGAATGATAGAGCGGAGCTGGAGAAAGATAAGTGTGTTCCGCTCCTATCCCGAATATGCCACCCACGACAGAAGCTCCCACAATATCTGGGGTAGAAATATCGCTACCATCCAATGGTGGCTTAATCCCCTTTGGCCTGCCAGTAGTCCCTGAGCTATACAACATTCTGGCCCCACGCGGCTGCTCTGCTAAAGGCTCCGTCGGGAACCCAGCAACAACATCTTGAAAACATTCATAACCTTCGGCAGCTTCATCAAACATCAACCGAATAGGGCATTCGGCAATAGAAGTAACCATCTCTGTGGCCACCTGTTTTACTGCAGGACTAACTACTAAAATTTTTGCCTCACAGTCCTGCACTATGTAGGCAGCTTCATCTGCAGTGAGATACCGGTTAACGGTAGTGAGATAAAGACCGCTCCTCATCGCTGCCCAATAGGTCTCAAAATAGCGAATATGATTATCTGCAAATATTGCAATATGGTCACCGGGCCTAAGACCCTGGGCCCACATCATTTGAGCGAACTGAGCTGAACGATTTTCGAGCTCTTGGTATGAGAGTTGTTCACCGCTACCTGCCATTACGACGGCCGTTTTGTTAGGTGAATGTAAAGCGTGTTTTCCTGGATATGCCATAAAGCGAATTTACCTCATTTTAGCCGGTCACTCATCTATAGGTGCAGGCGGTCGCACATTCACGCCGGCCTCTATTAGCGCAACCTTCGCATCTCTAATCGTAAAGTCCCCGAAATGAAAAATCGATGCAGCCAGCACCCCTGACGCTTCACCATCAATCGCTCCTTCAACTAGATGCCGAAGCGATCCCACTCCACCACTGGCGATAACTGGTACCTCAACCGCCTGAGAGATGGCCCTAGTCAGAGCAATGTCATATCCAGTCTTAGTTCCATCCCCATCCATAGAGGTTAGAAGTATTTCACCAGCACCATAATTCACGACCTTCTTGGCCCACTCCAAAGCATCAAGGCCGGTGTCTTCTCGTCCACCTTTGATAAAAACGTTCCATGTTTCATCGCCATTAGTCTTAGCATCAATCGCCACAACGGTGCATTGGCTTCCAAACTCCTCAGAAATTTGCGTTATAAGATTTGGGGTTTCCACAGCTGCCGAATTAAGCGAAATTTTGTCTGCGCCTGCACGCAAAAGCTGCCGAGCATCCCCTACAGAGCGAATTCCACCGCCGATCGTAAATGGAATATAAACCTCTTCTGCAGCTCTACGAGCTAGGTCAATTATCGTATTTCGATTATCTGAGCTAGCTGTTATGTCAAGAAAAATAATCTCGTCAGCACCTTGCTCGTCGTATCGTCCTGCCAACTCAACTGGGTCGCCAGCATCTTTAAGACCTACAAAATTAACTCCTTTTACAACCCTGCCCGCGTCAACATCAAGGCAAGGAATGACTCGCACCGTCTTCATAAGCAACCAGCCGATATTAACGCCTCGTTAATTGAAATTTTTCCATCGTGTATAGCCTTACCGACGATCACACCACCAAGTCGGCGCTCCCCGGTAACCAAACTCGCCAATCGTTCTATGTCGGCTAAAGAACCGACACCCCCGCTGGCGATTACTGTGAGCTCAGTCGCAGCCATTGCTTTGTTAAGCCCCTCTAGATCAGCATCGTCACCCATACCATCATTATTTATTTGAGTCACAATCACAGCCTCAACGCCAGTATTCTCAAACCTGGGCAACACCTCAAAAATAGACTTACCGCTTCCAATTTCCCAACCACGTATTGCTACTTCCTCACCACGCACATCAAGACCAACAGCAACTCGAAATCCTAACGAAACGAGATCATCTGCTAAATCAGGGGATTCAATAGCAGCCGTTCCGAGAACGCATCTAGCCACCCCTGTATCGAATAGCGCTTGGGCTGCACTAACCGAACGAATTCCGCCGCCGCTTTGCACCGGCACACGGACAGCATCGACAATTCTACGAATAACCTCTCTATTCGTCGCAATACCCGATCGAGCAGCATCTAGATCAACGACGTGAATCCACGAAGCACCAGCAGCTTCAAAAGACAGGGCGACATCAACTGGGTCTGAATCGTAACGAACCTCTCGATCATAATCGCCTTGACGGAGCCGAACACAACGTCCTTCGCGAATGTCGATAGCGGGATACAAGTCAAAACTCACGACTTACTCCCAGAAAGGAGATCCACAAAATTTCTTGTCACCTTCTGGCCATCTAATCCAGACTTTTCAGGATGGAATTGAGTTGCCCAAATATTATCAAGTTCTATTAACGCCGTTACCGAGGTGCCGTATTCGCACGTCGCAGCCACTAAAATTTCATCAGTATCTGCTGCGTAACTATGTACAAAATACATCCAAGTTTCTTCAGCGATGCCCTTAAGCAGTTTACATTTCGGCTTCTTAACATCAAGCCTGTTCCACTGCATCTGCGGCCGAGTAAGACCGCTAGGAAGCTTTCGCACCGCTCCCGGCAATATGCCAAGTCCGGGCACATTAGGCGCTTCTTCTGAAGACTCAAACATCATTTGCATTCCAACGCAGATTCCAAGAAATGGCTGTCTGCGAGAGACCACTTCTCGCACAACTTCATCCAGCCCAGAAAGTTTTAAGTTAGCCATACAGGTTCCAAAGTGCCCAACACCAGGGAGCACCACCCCTGATGCGTCTCTCACGAGCGCTTTGTCAGAGGTCAGGCGAGCATCAGCACCCGCCCGTTCCAGCCCTTTTTGCGCTGATCGTAGATTACCGATTCCATAGTCAAGCACGGCAACCAAAGGCGCCTCGTCAGCTTGAGTCACAAAATTCCCTTAGTCGAAGGAACAACATCATCAACCAATTTTGCTGCATCATTAAAGGCTCGAGCAACAGCCTTAAAGCTAGCCTCAATTATATGGTGAGTGTTACGACCTCTCAACATGATGATATGAAGCGTCACTCCAGAAGCCATCACTAATGCCCTCCAAAACTCCTCGCAAAGCTGCGGGTCAAAAGGCGGGTCTCCTAAAATTTTTTCGCCGGGAGGCATCACGTCGTAGAGAAGAAACGGGCGACCCGACAAATCCAAAATTACTTCAACTGCGGCCTCGTCGAGTGGAACAGATATTGACGAGAATCTCTTTACCCCGGCTTTAGAACCAAGCGCCTCTTTGAGTGCCTCTCCTAATGCGATTCCTACATCTTCAACCGTGTGATGAGAGTCAATTTCTAAATCACCTTCACATCTGACAGTTAGATCGAATCGCGCATGTTTCGCTAGCTGAGCAAGCATGTGATCAAAAAACGGTAACCCTGTTTCTACCTCAACTAATCCAGTTCCATCGATATCGAGTGTGAGCGCGATATCAGTTTCTTTAGTCTTGCGTTGCCGGATAGCTTGACGAGTCATGCGATTATCTCCTGAAGAGCACCTATAAAACGATTATTTTCGTTTGGACTGCCTACCGTCACCCGAAGACAACCTTCCAGCAGTGGCCAGCTAGAACAATTTCTCACCAATATAGAGCGGTCGAGTAAGTACTCCCAAATAAGGTTTCCTGGAAACAAGGGATTCGTCGAACGAAACAAAACGAAATTCGCTTCAGAAGGCCAAACAACCAAACCTAAGTCTCGAAGTGCTCTCTCAATCCTGTTTCTTTCCGCTGATATTCTATTGACTCGCTCATCCATTTCTGGCACAAAATCAAGCGCTAACCGCCCTGCCACTTGTTTTATTGAGTCAACATGATACGGCAATACAACTTTGTCAAATTCCTCGATGATCCAAGATGGGGCTACGCAATATCCCAATCTAGCTCCCGCCATAGACCACGTCTTAGAAAACGTTCGAGTGACTATAAGTGATTCTGCTGGTTGGGGTGCCCTCAAAAAATCAAGCGCGGTGAACTTAGCAAACTGGCCATATGCCTCATCGACCACGACAAGCCCGGCAGAACGCTCCAGTGCGCGTTCGATCAATTCTGGGCTTTCTGGCGTCCCAGTCGGATTATTCGGAGAGCAAAGAAATGTGATCGCTGGCTCATAGGTTTCCATAACCCTGTCCAACTCATTAACACTTACTCTGTAATGTTCGTCTCTTAGCCCTTCGACGACGTTCATTTGTGTGCTACGCGCAATCTGGCTATACATAGCGTAAGTAGGCTCAAACGAAGCCGCCACCCTGCCACTTCCGCCAAATGTCAGACAAATAGTCTGCAAAACTTCATTGGACCCATTTGCAACAAAAATTTCTGATGGGTCTACTCTGTGCAACTTTGCCAAGCTGGCTCTTAGTTCGCTCGAGGTCCGGTCTGGGTATCTGTTCAGGTGGAGACGCGATAACTCTTCCAACAGTCTTCTCATAAACATTTCAGGCGGAGGCTCTGGCGCTTCGTTTGTGTTTAAACGAATCTCAACGTCCACCTGAGGCGAGTGGTAACCGTCCATCGCAACTAAGTCATCTCGCACCGG
>PCCJ01000020.1 GCA_002731665.1 Actinomycetota bacterium
ATAACTACATGCTTTAAGTCCATACGACGCACAGCTTCAGCAATTCTTAGAGACTCATCGATGTCAATAGGCATCGGGAGTCGCGTGTCAACCATGCAAAAGCCGCACGCTCTCGTACATCTCTCACCATTAATCATAAAAGTCGCAGTGCCTTGCCCCCAACATTCATAGATATTCGGACAACCAGCCTCTTCGCATACAGTGACAAGTTCCAATTCTCGCATTGTGGTTTTTAGAACTTTGTACCCAGAATTCAAATCAAGATTTACTTTCATCCACGAAGGCTTTCTAGCGCTGATCTGCAAGCCTCCTGCTACACCCGCTTGTTCGAGACGATTTTTTCTCTGTCTAGTAGTTCCTATGTTGACAAAGACAGGCGAAAGTTCCTGATTTGTGGCAGTCACTTCGCTTGTTTGCTGAGATATCGAAAGTCCTGCTCCCTCGCCGCGGCTAAATTTACTTAGGTCGTCAGAGGTATGTCGCCAAACTACATCTGCTCGGTCATGTCCCTTTAGACCCCAAACTTCAACGGTTCTATTTACGAGCGTTTCTACAACCGTCTGCATGCCAACATCGATTCCTTCTTCTACAAGGGACGTGACTGGATACTCGCCGATTCCACATGGAACTATTTTTTCGAACCACCGTAAATCGGTTGAGACATTCAAAGCAAATCCATGCATGGAGCGCCCTCTGCTCAACCGAAGTCCAACAGCTGCTATTTTTCGGGGTTCCTTATCTGGCTCAATCCATACGCCGGGGTAGCCTTGCAACCGGCCACAATTAGCTATGCCTAGCTCAGTAACTACGTCGATAAGTATTTGTTCTACTTGGCGGACATACGCAACAGTGTCAGCTATTCCTCCCCCTCTTTTCCCTGGAACGCTCATGACAGGGTAGCCGACGAGTTGACCTGGGCCGTGATAAGTCAAGTCGCCCCCTCGGTTAGCATCCACTAGTGGAGCCCCTAACGCAGTAGGTTCGACTAACAAATTGTTTAAGTCAGCTCTGCTCCCGGCCGTAAAAACATGATCATGTTCTAGAAGCAACAGATGATCGGAATCCGTGCTTCTAAATAGTTGTTGTTGCAAGTCATAGGCTTCAGCAAACGCCATTCGTCCAAGCCACCGTATTCGGAGCATCTAAAATTCCGAATCCCAGTTTCTGGTTTCAAGAGATTCTTTTATCTGACGCAAAAACCCTGCGGCGTAGCCACCGTCAAAGGCCCGATGGTCCCAGGCGAGAGCCAAATGTCCAACTGAATGAATGGCTATGCTTTCATTTCCAAACGTATCGGCTACAACGACTGGTTTGCGTGTCACCCCATCAGTTGATAACACACCAACCTGAGGTTGATTGATTATCGCCGCTGTAGTGTGCGTTCCGAAGGAACCGTTATTAGAGATTGTGAATGTGCCACCATGAACATCATCAGCAGACAACTGACGATTCCTTGCTTTTAGAGCGAGCTCAATAACTAACTTTGCGAGCGCTTCTAGCCGTATTCCTCCTGCTTGCTTGATTACCGGGACAATTAGTCCCTCATGATCTAAATCTACGGCAATACCTATATTGACGTTTTTATGAAGTCGAAGGCCGTCACCAACGACTGACGCATTTAAGCAAGGCCAATCCTCTAGAGCATCTATTACTGCTCTCATAACGAAAGGGAGATAGGTCAAGCTAGAGCCGGTGATCTCTTTCCATTCTTTTTTTAGCTTGTTTCTTACTGTGTCCACATTCTCATAATCAACTTCCATTACGGTAAGTGCATGGGGCGATGCAGCGACAGACATCAACATATGTTCCGCTGTCCTTCTCCTGATATTAGAGAACGGCAGATTATCTCCAGAATCTACTTGAGGTCTGGACTTCTCAACTGAAGCAGACAACTCATTCGATGAAATGAGAACGTCTTCTCGGTTCCGACTATCTATCACTGCAAGAACATCTCTTCTCGTTATTCTGCCCCCTACACCGGTACCAAGTATTCGTAACGGGTCCAGGTCGCTTTCGCGAATGAGCTTACGAACTAGCGGGGAAACTATGAGCAAATCATCAGTAGGATTTGAGCTGTCCTTGAGGGTTACATCCGTTTGCTTTTGGTCTTCGCCATTGTCTGGAACTGAGGCAAGCTCTTTGTCTGCTTGAACACGACTATCGTTTTCAGAGTTTTGTTGAATTTCTGCTACCCCATCTTGGCTTAGCTGCTTTTCGATTATTAAAAGAACGGTTCCGACATCGACGGTGTCTCCTTCACCTACTTTTATTTCGCTTATCGTGCCACTTATGGGCGATGGCACTTCGCTATCTACTTTCTCTGTGGATACTTCGTACAGAACCTCGTCAACTTTCACATATTCACCCGGTTTTTTGAACCAGCGAGTGATAGTTCCCTCCTCAACCGTTTCCCCTAATTGAGGCAATAGGACTTCAACTTTTCTGGTTTCATTAGCCATGTAGACTTCTCCCAGTCAGATCCAAAACAGTTTCTCCAAATAGTTCGGAAAGCGTCGGATGAGGCTGCACAAGGCTAGCTACATCCCTTACGGTCGCTTCCCAATTTACTGCTAAGTATCCCTGGCCAATTTGTTCGGTTGCCCAAGGACCAACAATATGCACACCGAGAATTCTTCCTGCTTCACCACCGGAAAGCTGTTCAGCTACAACTTTTACCAAGCCTTCTGTTTCATTCAGGATCATGGCCCTAGAGTTCGCCTTATACCTGTGTTTAGATACGGTGACTTGATACCCCTGTTCCTTTGCTTGATTTTCAGTTAAACCTGCGAAAGCTACTTCTGGGTGGCAGTAAATCGCCCACGGCACCTTTGCATAATCGATAGGCACAGCAACGTCGCCCAGAAGATGAGTAACCACCATAATCGCTTCGGCAAATCCGACATGCGCCAATTGAGGAGTGTCGATCAGATCTCCAATAGCGTAGATACCTTCCGAAGTAGTTCGACAAAGCGCATCAACTTGCACGAACCCGCGACCATCGACACTTACTGATGTTCCTTCTAGCCCGAGCAACTCAGACATAGGACTTCGTCCCACTGATACCACTATCAGCTCGGTTTCCAAGGCGCTACCGTCATCTAGGTTCACAACTGAACCACTAACTGTGCCGGCTCTAGGAGTATGACCGGTCGCTCTTACCCCAGTCTTGACTTTGATATTTTTTTTCTTAAACGCCCGAAGTAGAACTTTGGACACGTCAATGTCTGCGTTTGGAAGAACACGGTCTTCGTGTTCCACAATGGTAACAGCGGCACCTAAGTCACTGAACATCGATGCAAATTCACAGCCAATAGCGCCTCCCCCGAGAACGACAACATCGGCCGGGACTTCCTTTATATCTAAAACTTCGTTAGATGTCATGACTCTTACACCATCAGGTTCGAATCCCATGATGTTCCGGGGGGCCGAGCCCGCCGCCAGTAAAATAGCTTCACCATGTAAAACACCAATAGAGCCATCTTCAGCTTCTACGGACACAGTTTTCCCATGACCAACTCGCCCTGTGCCGCTGAAAATTTGAACGTTTCGCTTTTCCAGGAGTTGTTCAACACCTTTTGCCAAACCATCTACCAGTAACTGTTTACGACCTTGAGCGACAGATAAATCAACTTTTGGATCTGATGCGCTGATACCAAACTCTTTAGCGTTCTCAACTGTTCGGCAAACTGCTGCTGTTTCTAAAAGCGCTTTAGCTGGGACACAACCCCTATGTAAGCAAGTACCTCCTAAGTCAGCGCGTTCAACTATTGCTACTCGAAGGCCGGCGCTTCCCGCGTAGAGAGCTGCCCCATAACCAGCCGGTCCTGCACCGATTACCACGAGGTCAAAGTTCAGGTCACTCATACAACATAAGACTAACCGCCAACGAGAGCTAACGAAGACGAAGGTTAAACAGTCATCAAAACTTGCACTGAAAACGCAACTAAAATAATGAGCCCAGTGACCAATGCAGTTATTATTAAAGAGCGCGTACTCACATACTTAAATGTAGCGCCGACTCTTTACTTAAGGGCGTACGATGTCTCATATGGCTCGACGTTATGTAGCTTTTTTCGCAGTGGCATTAATCGCTACCGCATGTGCCAAGAGCACCAATAAAGCTCAAGTCCTCGAAGAACAGGCGGTTTCGAGTGTTTCAAGCCCTGCACTTTTACCAGAATCTACAACAGCCTCTGCGCCGACCGAGTTAGAAAGAACGATTGCTCCTATTCCCTATGAGTTACGGCAACTAGAGCGGGTAACGTTATCCGGCCAGCTCTTCGACGTCGACTCGGTCATCGGCAAAGACGTAATTTTATGGTTTTGGGCACCCTGGTGACTCGCGTGCAACAGAGAAGCCCCTGCGGTCGCAGCGGCACATTCAATCGACAATGAGTTACTCGTTATTAGTGTTCCTGGACGCGACACTGTCGACGCCATGAAAAGTTTCATTGACCAACACCAGCTAACCTTTTTGACTCACATACCCGACGTAAGCGGTGACCTATGGAGAAGCTACGGAATTAACCGTCAGCCTTCCTGGATTTTTGTTTCAGCAACCGGAGAAGTTGAAAGAGGACTGGGCACCTTCTTAAACCGAGGTTATTAATACTTTTTCCACTAGCGTTCAAAAGATGAGGCAGCGGAGCGTAAGCAGAGATCGCATGATTCATGCACCGGCTGAGAACATTTTTCAGGTGCTAGCAGATCCTTCTCAGCATCCCGCGATTGATTCTTCTGGAACAGTTAGATCTTATAAAGGACAACAGACTCGGTTAGTTCTCGGGTCTACCTTTGCGATGGAAATGAAACTTTGGTTGCCCTACCGGATAAAAAGTCGTGTATTCGAATTCGAAGAAAACAGCCTTATCGCCTGGGGGCATTTCGGTGGCCACCGGTGGCGCTACTCGTTACAGGAGCATCCTGAAGGCACCCTCCTAACAGAGACTTTTGATTGGTCAACATCAATTTTTCCATGGGCAATCGAACTTTTTCGTTTCCCTACAACTCACCCAGACAAAATGGAAGCGACTTTAGAGCGAATAGCGAACCTTGTTGAAAGTTAACTTCAGTAAGATAATAAGCATTTTTTTTTGCATCCTTACGATTACAACGGTCAATGCATGCAGTAGCGAGAGTCCGCTGTCACTACTAAACGAGGTGTCACGTAATGAAAGAGGTCAGATCGTGGCCCAAGGCAAAGTAGGCGTACTTCGACTAAAAATTGGAGATTGTTTCACGAACGAAAGTGACACAGTTGAGTTTGTTCTGGGCGTTCCTTGCAGCGCACCTCGCTCTTCAAAGGTTTTCGCAATCTTTGAGCTTCCGGTTGGCGACTACCCCGGGGCAGAGAAGACCAAAAATATAGCTCTCACGAAATGCTTTGATGAGTCTCTGAACACACCGGAGCATTTGGATATCACTAAAATAATATCTATCAGTGGCTATGCGCCCGATTCTAAGTCCTGGGCGAGCGACCGTTCAGTTATTTGCTTTTCCACACCTAAAATTGAAGCCAACACTGGAGATTTCTAAATTTAAAACTTTGGGCCTTCGGTCGGTTCTATTACCCATACCCCATCATCAAAAGTGCGATCTAGCTTGCCGTGTAGTTCTTTCATCGTCTTGTCTCCAGCATTACGAACGATTATTGCCTCCTTACATCTTGCGATTATTCGGTCGTCTCGCCTTCCCATTGCCTTTGCGTATGCAGTTGCTGTTGCTGGCGTCTCATTACCCACCAAAGTAATTTGACGCGCTCCATCAAGTAACTCCCGGAAGCGTGCACGCGTTGAGTCCGGCCACTTTTCATCTACACCCTCGAACGCCAGGATCACCACGTATGGCAATCCGCTGGCTGCCGCAGCTTCAGCTCCAAGCATTTCAACCCCAAGACTCAATCCTGTCACTATCTCTAACTTTGTTTCCATCTCTGCTTTGGCTCTTAGAATAGTTATGAGTTTCCTTCTTATTCCTAAGGAAGTTGAGGTTTCTCCGTATCCACCGATATCAGGTGGGCGATGCCCAAAGATAGCTAATCCGTTAGATGTTAGGGTTTCCTTGAACTTTTTACTATCTTCGCTAATCCGTGGGTTAGCTCCGGATGTTTTTTTTTCTGGAACATCATCATCTGAGAGCCCTCGAACTATGGAATCTGTGTAGTGGCCACCGCTTCTTCCTTCTTGTTCCGCCGCAGCTAAAGTAGCTAGTCGATCTGCAGCATCGTTGAGTCTGTCTCCAGAGTGACCCTTCACCCAAATAAATTCCACGTCATCTCGCGCTACTACTAGCTCAATGAAAGGCTCCCAGAGATCTCGGTTAGCAACTGGTTCATTTTTGGAGTTTTTCCAACCTCTTTTATGCCAACCCTTCCACCAGTTTTGGTTGAAACAGTTGACCACGTAGGTTGAATCGCTGTGCACTCGGATAGGCCCGTCGATAGATTGAACAGCTGCGCTTGCGGCCATCAGTTCCATTCTCTGGTTGGTTGTTTTGCCTTCCGATCCCGAAGCCCATTGGCCTTCATCAACAACAAAGGCCCAACCGCCGGGTCCAGGGTTTCCTATACAAGCACCATCAGTAAACACATCAGTAATCATCGTTTCCCCTGGATCAGTTAATTAGTTTGCCTAACTTTTGTTCGGCAGACTTCGTAATACATGTAAGGATAGAGGCATGTTGTTCGATGAGTTTCATGATCAAACACCGGATATCGATATTGAAGAAACGGAGGAATGGCTGCAATCATTTAGCTCAATAGTAGAGCAAAATGGGAAACACAGAGCTCGTTATATTATTCGCCGTCTTATGGCGAAAGCTCGTGAATTAGAAGTCGACTTCCCTGTAAGTGTTTCTTCGCCCTACATCAACACAATTGCGTCGAGCAACGAACCTTGGTTTCCAGGTAATGAGCATATCGAACGGCGACTGCGCGCCTATATCCGTTGGAATGCCGTAGCCATGGTCACACATGCCAACAAATGGGCAGATGGAATCGGTGGCCATCTAAGTACTTTTGCTAGTTCCGCTGCTCTCTACGATGTTGGCTTCAATCATTTCTGGAAGGGTAAAGAGGCTGGTTTACCTGGTGACCATATCTATATTCAAGGACATGCGGCCCCAGGTATTTATGCTCGGTCGTATCTCGAGGGCAGGCTCAGCGATGAAGATCTTAACCACTTCAGACGCGAAATCGGGCGCGAAGGGCTCTCTTCATATCCGCATCCACGGTTAATGCCTAAGTTTTGGGAATACCCAACTGTGTCCATGGGGCTCGGTCCGATGAACGCTATCTATCACGCGCGTTTCAACCGCTATCTGCACCACCGACGAATTGATGATACTTCGGGTTCAAAAATATGGGCATTCGTAGGTGACGGTGAAACCGACGAACCTGAGACTTTAGGAGCGCTAAACGTGGCCTCCCGAGAAAAACTAGACAATCTAATCTTTGTTATCAACTGTAATTTACAACGTCTCGACGGGCCGGTAAGAGGAAACGGGAAAATAATCCAAGAGTTGGAGGCTCGCTTTCGAGGGTCAGGATGGAATGTTATTAAAGTTATTTGGGGCAGCCGCTGGGATGATTTACTGGCACGCGACACCCATGGAGTTTTATTAAACAAAATGCTCTCGACAGTAGACGGCGAATACCAACGTTACTCGGTTGAAAGCGGAGCATTCATCAGAGAGCATTTCTTTGGACCAGACCCTCAGTTACGCCAGATCGTGGAACATCTTTCCGAT
>PCCJ01000073.1 GCA_002731665.1 Actinomycetota bacterium
CAAGTTTTTGATGTTCCTCAGACGTATCTATTTTCCGACAAGTTGTTTCGCGAACCTTACTTTAGTTCTACTGGGAGCCTGAGCGTCCCTGAAATTTTAGCTAAGTCATCAAACATTGGAACTATTCAAATCGCTGAGGCACTCGGTCGGGACCTGTTGCATCAATACCTATCTAGATTGGGGTTCGGCTCTTATAGCGGTGAGTCCGACGTTCAATCATTTCCGGCGGAATCGCGAGGAATTCTTAGACATCCAAGAGATTGGGATGGAACAGGCCTGGCAACTATCGCCTTTGGACAGGGTATTTCAGTTACTTCCATCCAATTAGCTGCTGCCTATAACACCATTGCAAATGGTGGGGTGTATCTCACTCCTAGGCTGGTGCGCGGTACTCTCGGTTCTAATGGGTTCGAACCTGAGGAGTTTGTCGTTGGTAAACGAGTTTTGTCGGCTGAAACGGCCACTGAGATACAAAAGATGTTGACTGGCGTCGTCTTGAACGGAACAGGTAAAAGGGCTGCTGTGAATGGGTACGCAGTCGCCGGTAAGACAGGCACCGCCCAAAAAACTCGGACCGGCGGCTTCGGCTATAGCGATTATGCGTATACAAGTACTTTCGCTGGGTTTGTTCCTGCTGACTCACCTGCGATTACCATTGTAGTAACGCTAGATGAACCTGTGGAATATATGGCAGGTTTAGTAGCGGCTCCAATTTTTTCAGACATAGCGAGACAGGTGTTGCAAACGCAGCGAATACCACCTTCGGATATCGGATAGATCAGTCGGTGTCTACCATCAAACTTTCTGCGCTTGCTCGCGACCTGGGAGGCAGTCTGGAATTCCCCATAGGCTGTGATGAAAGCGACCTAGACATTAAAGAAGTAAGTCACAGTAGTCTCGATGTTCCTGTTGGCGGGTTGTTCGCAGCTATCACGGGAAAAGTAAACGATGGACATGATTTCGCTGCAGAGGCTGTGAAAAACGGAGCAGCGGCGTTGCTGGTAGAGCGGCCGGTAAATGTAAGGGCGCCACAAATTCTCGTAAAGGATGTGGCCTCAGTACTCGGAGTAGCAGCATCCAGAATTTTTGGTGATCCATCTGACAAGCTGAAGATTATAGGAGTCACGGGAACTTCAGGTAAAACAACGGTTGTTCAATATTTAAAGCAGATGCTCGATTATTTTGGGTTCAAGTCTGTGTCATTAGGAACCCTAGAAGGAAGGCGAACTACCCCCGAAGCTCCCGATTTGCAGAGATGGTTGGCGAGACAAGTTGAAGCTGCTGTTGATGTTGTTTGTATGGAAGTTTCATCGCATGGTCTTGAGTTGGGGCGCGTGAACGGTGTCACGTTTGACCTAGGCATATTTTTAAACTTAAGTCCTGAGCACCTCGATTTCCATTCTGATATGGAATCTTACTTCTCGGCGAAAAAGCAATTGTTTGATGGGAGATCAACTACTGCACTCGTGAACTTAGAAAATGATTGGGGGAGGAGACTGGAATCTGAGTTGTCGCCCTCAATGCCAACCATCTCATTTTCTTTAAAGGATTTCAGTGATGTTAATAGCGACTTTAATGGGCTCAAGTTCAGATGGCGGGGCTTCGAGGTTGCAACCAGAATGGTCGGCCGTTTCAATCTCGAGAATTTGGCTGCTGCTGCCGTTGCTGCTTCTCAGATTGGACTGAGTGACGCAGAGATAGCAGAAAGCATGGAGGGGCTTGTCCAAGTTCCGGGTCGTATGCAGCTCGTGAGCCATGATGAGAGTGATATTTCAGTGATCGTCGATTACGCGCATAAACCTGAGGCATTAGAAGCTGCGCTTCGAGCGATATCTGGTATCGCCGATGGCAGAATTTGGGCAGTCTTTGGTGCCGGCGGGGACAGAGATAAAGGCAAGCGGCCGTTGATGGGAAAAATAGCGTCTGAGTTAGCAGATTTTGTAATCATTACTTCCGATAATCCTAGATTCGAGAACCCAGAGGTCATAGCAGAAGAAATAACTGGGAATATAGAAGAATTTGCGGTTGAGCTGGACAGAGATACAGCGATCGGGTCTGCTATCAGCAAAGCAAAACCTGGTGATGCTGTTCTAATAGCCGGAAAAGGTCATGAGAAAGTCCAGATTTTTGGTAGTTCAGAGTTACCTTTTGATGATGTTGCAATAGCACAAAAAAATCTCTACTTGCGAAAAGCGGCGAAAGGAAAAAGATCTTGATTGCGTTACTTATTGCTGCTGCAGTTTCCATGACGGTTTCACTTCTAGGAACAAAATATCTTATCCCATGGCTTCAAGCTGCCGGAGTTGGGCAACCGATTCGTATGGATGGTCCAGAGGGACATCTAGTAAAGGCAGGTACTCCGACTATGGGTGGGGTAGCTATCGTGCTTGGAGCTGTAGCAGGATATGTGGTGAGTCATCTGCGAGCAGAGACAGTAATCACGCGTAGCGGGATTACTCTTACGATGGCAATAGTTGGGGCGGGGTTAGTAGGATTTCTAGATGATTTAATTAAAGTAAGTCGAGAACGCAACCTTGGTCTAAACAAAAAAGCAAAAATTATTGGTTTGCTGAGCGTCGGGACCAGTTTTGCGCTTCTAGCTATCTATTGGGTTGACGTGGATTCAATAATTACTTTTACTCGGGCTGACTTCCCTAACTTTGGTGTGCCTAAAGCGGTATGGGTCATTTGGGCAGTGGTGTTGATATTAGCGACTTCGAATGCAGTGAATTTGACCGACGGACTTGATGGATTGGCGGGTGGGTCTGCCGCGATCGGGTTTTCTGCGTTCATGGTCATCGGCTACTGGGCCTTTCGACACCCTGGCACATATGGGGTTAGTCACTCGCTAGATCTAGCTATTGTTGCTGCATCGATGGCCGGAGGTTGTGTAGGTTTCTTGTGGTGGAATGCGCCTCCGGCCCAAATTTTTATGGGAGACACAGGTTCCCTAGCTATTGGAACAGGGATGGCAGGACTGGCTTTATTATTGGAAACCCATTTACTACTTCCAGTAATTGGTGGCCTGTACGTTCTTGAAACCGTCTCAGTGATCTTGCAAGTTGGTTCTTATAGGCTTGCAGGGCGGCGGATATTCAGAATGGCTCCGATACACCATCATTTCGAGTTAGGCGGTTGGCCTGAAACAACTGTGTTGATCAGATTGTGGATTCTAAATGGTCTTTGCGTAGCTTTTGCTTTGGGCATTTTTTATGCAGATTATATTAGCTTAGATTTAGTTCAGCTTCCAGCAGGGTCCTTATGACTCATGTCGATTTAAGTCGCTGTGCTGTAGCAGGTCTTGGCATTACTGGCCGCGCGGTCGCTAATGCTCTTTTGGGCAGAGGTTCGCAAGTGGTGCTGATGGACGACAAACCATCAGCTGCCACGAAGTTTGGTCTCGCAGCAGGGCTTGAGGTGTTTGACTCATCGAAGATTGCTGATCTGGAAATAGCGCTTTCAGGGGTAACGGCTCTCAGTGTCGGTCCCGGAATTTCAGCTCGCCACAACATATATAAGATTGCGGCATTAAAAGGTTTGCCAGTTGTTAGCGAATTAGACCTGGCAGCGATGTGGGACTCACGACCATGCGCTGCTGTTACTGGAACTAACGGCAAAACAACGGTAACTGACCTAGTGACTAAAATGTTACTGCAATCGAATATCGAAGCAGTGGCAGCGGGTAACACCGATATACCTTTAGTAGAGGCCTTATCGATGAGAGATCCGGTCCCGGAAGCATTCGTTGTTGAAGCTTCTTCTTTTCGGCTTCATAACGTTGAACTCTTTCGACCACGTGTTGCAGCTTGGTTAAATTTTGCCCCTGATCATTTAGATTGGCATGGTGACCTTGAAAGTTACGCTAATTCAAAGAAGAAAATTTGGGAGCAACAAGAAGCAGACGATTTAACTGTTTTGCCTTATGGAGATGACTTTATAAATTCGATATATAGAGGTGCAGCGTCGCAACTTCTGACGTTTGGACCGGGCGGCGACGTCTCTGTCCAGGGCTCTCATATTGTAGATCGTGGTGAAAAAATTGTTGCTATTTCAAAAATGTCGTTAGGGCGTCCCCATGATCTTTTAAATGCTTGCGCAGCTGTTGCCGTCGCAGGAGAAATGGGTGCAAAAGCTCAAGCGATGGAGTCGGTACTCATCAATTTTTCGGGTCTGTCGCATAGGCTTGAGTTCGTAGCTACAACCGGTGGTATCAATTTTTATAATGACAGTAAAGCCACGACGCCGCATGCGACAATAGCGGCGCTCAAAGGTTTTGAGAACGCAGTACTGATAGTCGGCGGGCGAAATAAAGCTATAGAATTTACTCCGTTATTGGGAGCAATTCCTAATTTAGGGGCCGTGGTGTGTATTGGGGAAACCGCAGATCTGCTTGTGTCGCTATTTAACCCACATGTACCAACCTCAAGGGCGACGTCAATGAAGCAAGCGGTGAATGTTGCTGCTGCCATGGCTCAAGATCTTTCTGGGTCGGTCTTGCTTTCCCCTGCGTGTGCGTCTTTTGACTGGTATCAAGGGTATGAGGCCCGAGGTGACGACTTTAAGAAAGCTGTTAAGCAACTTTCTACCGGTGAGGGAGAAGATGACTAGCCTCCTGTCGAAGAAAGAACCAGTATTTACTGTGGTTTCCTCCAACTCACCGCTCAGGTATGTGGCAATGCTGGCATCAATGCTCATGCTCTTGCTAGCCGGCGCAGTGGCAGTTGTGCAGGCATCAGGCCCTTCGGGGGTGGAGGACTCTGGGAATTCCTTTCACTATTTTTTGCGACATATTATTGCTGTTGCAGTAGCAATAATTGGTCTTTTATTCACATTGCACATCGATTATAGAAAATGGCGAAAATGGGCAGGAGGGTTAATATTTATCAGTTTTTTAGGACTAATCGCAGTTGAAGTAGTCGGCTCTTCAGCGAATGGATCGACGAGGTGGATTGACCTCGGTCCATTGAATTTTCAGCCGTCGGAGTTACTGAAACTTTCGACAGTAATTGGATTAGCGTCATTTCTGGCCCAACGGAGGCGCCAGATTGCTATTAGCAAAAAGTTAGTAATGTCCGTCATGGGCGCTTTGGCCGCGATGGGACTTGTGGTAGCGGTCCTGCAATCTGACCTAGGCACCGCAGTTCTCATAGCTGTGATGGTGGTCGGGATGCTTTTCGTGTCGGGTGTTCCAATTCGGTATCTCTTATTCCCGTTGAGTTTGGTGGCAGCAGCTGGAGGAATTCTTATCGCCAGCGAACCCTACCGGCGTTCGAGAATAGTGGGTATGCTCAATCCGCTCGATTATTGCGGCAACGAAACGTGGCAACTTTGTCAAGCGTGGGCAACGTTAGCGAATGGCGGGCTTACGGGCACTGGGTTCGGCAGCGGTCACGCAAAATGGGGTTGGGTGCCCGCTGCTCATACAGATTTTGTTTTTGCTGTAATCGGCGAAGAAGTCGGTTTTCTAGGTGGGGTAGTAATCATAGGACTACTTGGAGCGCTGAGTCTGTTGGGTTTTAGGACTGCGCAAGAAGCTCCTGATTTTTTTGGCTCCTTGTTAGCTGCTGGGATAACAATTTGGTTCACAGGTCAAACATTTATCAATCTCGGAGGTGTTCTTGGGTTAATCCCGATTACCGGGATTCCATTACCGTTTATTTCGTATGGAGGTTCAGCACTGTTGTTTACGGTTTCAGCGGCAGGAATTTTACTTAATATTGCACGTCAATCAGGATGATCAGACTGAGAAAGCCTAAACCGATTGTTCTTATAGCGGGTGGCGGTACAGCGGGGCATCTAATCCCTGGTTTGGCTGTCGCTCAAGCACTAGTAAAAGCTGGTTGGCCTCGGGAAGATATCCGCTTTATGGGCAGCGACCGAGGAGTTGAAAAATTAATGGTTCCTGAAGCTGGATTTCTTCTAACTACTTTCCCGGGGAGAGGTTATAACAGGCGGCAAGTAAGTTTTCAGAATCTGAAAAATTTACTGAAGCTAATTCTTGGGATTTTGAAAGGTGTTTGGAGCGTCTACCGAATTAATCCCGCTGCTGTTCTCTGCCTGGGTGGCTATGCTGCTCTGCCAGCTTCGGTTGGAGCAGCTATAAAGTCCACTCCGTTGATCATCTCTGAGCAGAATGCTGCCGCATCTGCCACTAACCGTTTACTTGCAAGGTTTGCGAAAGTTTCCGCAGTGCCAATTGTTGGCACCGGTTTAGTACGAGAAGTAGCAACCGGCAACCCGGTGAGAGAACTAGTGCACGAAGCAAAACAGAATAGAAATAAAACGCGAGTAAAACGCGGTTGGCCGGAATCGACCCAAGTGGTTGTGATATTCGGAGGGTCATTGGGGGCGGCGAGCCTTAATAGAGCCGTTTGGGAAGCTACCGACCAGATAGCAGCAAGATCAAGCGTCCTATTTTACCATGTAGTGGGAGAAAGAGATTGGGAACAACGTCCAAAAGTACTCGCAGAAAATTATGTGGCGGTCCAATACGATCACGATCTTCCGAACTCGCTTGGGGCTGCTGATTTTGCGATCTGTCGAGCTGGTGGTTCGACTGTTGCAGAGCTACAGATACTTCAAGTGCCATGCTTGTTGATTCCGCTACCTTTCGCTCCCAACAATCACCAACAAAGAAATGCAGAAATGTTAGAGAAAATTGGTTTAGGCAAAATTTTGAAAGATGCTGCCCTGGATTCTATTGCTTTGATTACGGAAATTGATCTGGCATTAGCCGCGTATCCCCAACGAAAAAAGCAACTAATTGATGAGAAGGTGCCGCCGAATGCCGCCAAAGCCGTGTCAGAATTGATAGTCAGACACGCGTTGGAAATTCCAGCCGACCTAGACAGGAAAGCATTCGGTAGTGACTGAAATAGATTTGTCGGCTCCTTCTGAAATTCATTTGATTGGTGCTGGCGGCGCAGGAATGAACGCGATAGGGGCAGTGTTGTGTGAAATGGGGCACCATGTTACCGGCAGCGACATCCGAGAGTCGGCAGGTGTAACTCGGCTCCGAGCACTCGGAGCGAAGATTACCATTGGGCATAGCTCCGCTAATGTGACCGCTTCACAGTTAGTTGCGCGCTCAACAGCGATTTCAGATGACAACGAAGAGGTCCTGGAGGCTAGATTAGTTGGTGTAAATGTCTTATCCAGGGCAGATATTCTTACAGCGATTTGTGAGTTGAAGGTGACTATTGCCGTGGCGGGAACACATGGCAAAACAACTACTTCATCAATGTTGTCGTTGGCTCTTGTGTCGGCCGGGTTGCGTCCATCATTCATAGTTGGTGGCGATTTGAACGAGATAGGTTCTGGCTCAGTTTGGGATCGTAATGGCGATCTTTTTGTGGTCGAAGCAGATGAGTCAGACGGCACCTTTACTCAGCTAGGGGCGCATGGGGTTGTTATTACTAATATCGAATGCGATCATCTTGACTACTACGGATCCATGGAAGCAATTAATGATGCTTTCGAGTACTTCGCCTGTGCGGCTAAAGGCCCAAAAATTATTTGTATTGATGATGTAGGCGCAAGTTTACTCGCAAAGCGATTAGAAGAGTGCACCACCTATGGCGAGCATTCGGATAGTGATTACCGGATCACAGACGTAAAGTTGAGTCGATACAGTTCGACATTCTCGATCTTTAAACAAGGTGAACTACTCGGTGATTGTCAATTGCCAGTGCCTGGTTTGCATAATATCTTGAATGCTACTGCGGCAGTCGCAGCCGGAGTTGAACTAGGAGCTAAGCCCGAAAAAATCATTTCAGCATTGGCTAATTTTGCTGGTGTTGCGCGCCGTTTCGAATTCAGGGGTGAGAGTGATGGTGTCACTTTCGTGGATGACTATGCGCATTTACCTACCGAAGTAGAGGCAGCGTTAGCCGCGGCTAGAGCAGGAAATTGGGATCGTGTGGTAGCGGTTTTTCAGCCGCATCGGTACAGTCGCACAGCAGAACTTTCGAATGAATTTAGGCATTCTTTTCGTGATGCCGACCATTTAGTCTTAACTGATGTGTATGGGGCTGGAGAAGAGCCGCAACCAGGCATAACCAGTGACCTAATCCTTCAGGCGGTACTTACTGAGTACCCGCGTGCTTCGGTGGAATACATTCCGCAAAGAGCTGCCTTGAAAACTTACTTGAAAAAGTATCTAAAATCCGGTGATCTTTGCTTGACGATGGGCGCTGGGGACTTGACTTTACTGCCAGACGAAATCCAGCACCGAGTTGGCTGATATGGCATGGTCCGATCAGGAAACTATCGATGCAGCAGCGAAGGTATTAGGCACACTTGGAGAAAAAGATTTTGCCCTGGGTGGCGCTACTACGTATCGTGTAGGTGGCCCGGCTGCGATTGGTGTAAAAGCCGAAGCTGAGCAAGATCTGCTCAGAGTGGCCAATGTTGGGAAAATGTTCGATTTAGATATTCTCGTTCTTGGTCGAGGTTCTAATCTGCTGATCTCCGATCGAGGGTTCGAGGGAATAGTCGTCGTCCTTTCCGAACAATTCGGCGAAATTGCCGTGAATGGCCTTGAAGTAACGGTCGGTGGCGCTGTTCCTTTGCCTGTCCTAGCTCGTAAGGCTGTTAACGAAAAACTTTCGGGACTTGAGTGGATGGTCGGGGTTCCTGGATCGGTAGGCGGAGCTATTCGAATGAATGCCGGGGGACATGGAAGCGATACATCGAGCAGCTTGGTTGCGGCACGAATAATGGACTTGCGAAATGGCACGGTCCATCAGCGAACGGCTCGCCAACTAGATTTTCGTTACCGAAGCAGTAACGTTAAGCAATCCGAAATTGTATTGTCCGCTCGGTTTAAATGTGATCCAGATCTTCGTGGCGATGGTCAAGATCTACTTTCTGAGATCGTTCGATGGAGGCGAGACAACCAACCGGGCGGACAAAATGCTGGATCGGTATTTATTAATCCTGTGAACGGAACATCTGGATCATTGATTGAAGAAGCAGGATTAAAAGGTTTGCGCATAGGTAGCGCTTTTGTGTCTCCTCGCCACGCCAATTTTATTCAATGTGAACCTGGGGGTTCGGCAGAAGATGTAAAGGCTTTGATCGATTACGTGCGATCGGCCGTAGAGAAGCACTCTCGAATTACGCTTACTTCAGAAATTCGATTCGTTGGTTTCGGTGAAGGTTCCTAGGGATCAATGATTGACGAAGTTGAGGAAAATAATCAAGCTGGCCAATCTAGAAAGATGGTCAAAATTTTGGCTTTGTCGTTAGCGTGTCTTGCTACTGTATTTGGAAGTCTTGTCATCACGATCCGATCTGAATTCTTGGATGTTGATCAAATCGAAATTCGGGGTTTAACCAGACTGACTTTCAATGAAATTGCCAATTCATTGGAGTTTGGAATCAATTCCAGACTAGTTGGTTTGAAGATCTCAGAATCCGAAGAAGTTTTAACGAAATTGCCATGGGTCGAAATAGCTCGTGTCGATCGTTCATGGTCAGGTCTAGTCGTCGTGAATGTGAAAGAGCGACGTCCCATCGCATTAGCTCTATCGGCTCCTTCGAAATGGGTTCTAGTCGATCGAAATAGGGCAGTGCTGACAGGTGCCCTTGCGAACCCGAGTTCCTACCCAAGGCTATCGGGAGTCAGAGCAGCCTCCGAACCAGGAACTTTTTTAGAAGAAGACAGTGGTGCGTTATTAGCGATTCTTGAAGCAGTGCCCCAAGAGCTATACGAAAACATCGAAGCTATATATCGAGATAGCCGATCTGACATAAGGATTCGACTTAGGACAGGAGAGAATATAGTAATGGGCGATGATTCTCGGTTGGGAGCGAAAGTAGCCTCTTTGGCTACGATGGTCGTAGAAGTTCGAGAAGGAGAACTTCGTGGAGCGTTTATTGATGTCTCGGTTCCCGATTTGCCGGTAGTGCGCCCACAAAGCTAGAAACCTAGAATCTGGTGATTGACTAAATAAATCCGTGCAGTTGTGGGAAACTATAGGAAAGACCCTACATTGTCTTGTTCTCAAGACGATCTATCGGTACTTTGAACTAGTGCCCGGTCTGTTGGTTCAGACGTAGATTTTTCCCGAGAAATAGGAAACCAGATGGCTTCTCCCCAGAACTATCAAGCGATAATCAAAGTTGTTGGCGTAGGCGGTGGAGGTTGCAACGCTGTCAACAGAATGATCGAAGCAGACTTAAAGGGAGCCGAGTTCATTGCTGTTAATACAGATGCGCAAGCTCTCCTGATGAGCGATGCAGATGTCAAACTTGACATTGGGCGTGATTTAACTCGAGGGTTGGGCGCGGGAAGCGATCCAGAAGTCGGGGAGCAAGCTGCTGAAGCGCATCGGGAAGAAATCACGAATGTGCTGCAAGGTGCTGACATGGTTTTCATAACTGCTGGCGAAGGCGGTGGAACTGGGACTGGTGGTGCGCCGGTAGTGGCGGAGATAGCACGGGAGTGCGGTGCTTTGACAATTGCCGTTGTCACTCGACCATTTGGATTTGAAGGACGCAGGCGTTCAGTTCAAGCTGATCAAGGCATTCAGAAGCTAAGGGATAAAGTTGACACACAGATAGTTATCCCAAATGACCGACTTTTATCAGTTGCAAACGAACGAACGACTATGGTCGATGCCTTCAACATGGCCGATGATGTACTTCGTGAGGGAGTCCAGGGCATCACAACCCTCATTACAACTCCAGGCTTGATAAACACAGACTTCGCAGATGTTAAAATGATAATGTCAAATGCTGGATCGGCATTGATGGGTATCGGTCGGGCTCATGGAGAGCAAAGATCTGAAAACGCTGCAAGGCAAGCTGTGGCTAGTCCACTTTTAGAGGCATCGATTGATGGTGCACGGGGTATATTGCTGAACATTACCGCGGCTACCGGCTTAGGTTTGTACGAAGTTAATGAAGCTGCCTCTGTTATTCAAGATGTTGCTCATCCAGATGCGAACATAATTTTTGGAACCGTTATCGATGACAGCCTCGGTGAAGAAATCAGAGTGACTGTTATCGCAGCCGGGTTTGACCGTTGGGAAGACGGAGCTAAATCTGCAGCGACAACTTTTGATTCCGACCCACTATTAGAAGAAGATGAGTTAATAACTGATATTTTTTCGAATGGTAATGATGACGATGACGGTGGCGATGATATTGATGTTCCATCGTTCCTTCGTTGAGAGAATTTTTAATAAGTTAACGAAAAGTTTGGCTTGAGGAGAGTCGGGATTGTCTTGCTTAGTTTTTCTCGGGGTTTAGAAAATGGAAGCACGCTACGAGTGCGTTTCACTGACCGCCAAGACGGAGATGTAAATAGTGAAGTGGCATTCTTGGAAGAACGTGAGCACTGGGCTGTAACGGAACAAGTTCATGGTGCTTCAGTTGCAACTGTCTCGAGCGGCGGCCATCTAGACATGGCGAAAGCTGATTGCTTGTTTACTGAAGCTACTAGCGTTATTTGTGTCATAAAAACTGCGGATTGTGTACCTATTACGATGTATGGCGGCTCGTGTTTTGTCGCAGTTCATGCGGGTTGGCGGGGCCTAGCATCGGGTGTTATCGGAGCTGCAGCAAATATTTTTAAGGAAAGAAAATGCAACCCGCGAGCAATTATCGGGCCACACATCAAGGTAGATGAATACGAGTTTGGGAACAGCGACTTGAAGCGCCTTGGGGAAGAGTTCGGAATGCATTTAATCGGTGCCACTGCTGCGGGATTTCCAGCTCTAGATCTTTCGAGTTGGGTTTTTTCAGAACTTGAAAAATCAGGGGTCCAAGTGGACCATAACGTGGACCGTTGCACGAGCGCTGATGAACGGTACTTCTCTTATCGTAAAAATGGTGACATCGGACGGATGGCAATGCTGACTGAAATTGAACCACGGCCTTGACTGCTCCTAATGAAACGGCGCTGCCATTTGAAATTGTTGAAGAACGCTTTCAAGACGTGAAATCAAGAATAGCGGGCTGTGGCGTCGACCCGAATACTGTGAAAATTGTTGCTGTTACAAAGGGGTTTGGGGCGTGGGCGATACGAGCCGCTGTCGGTCTTGGTTGTGAATTTATTGGTGAGAGCTACGCACAAGAATTGAAAATGAAATATGAAAAGCTATCGAACATCGAGAAAAACTCGTTCAAAGTTCACTTTATTGGCGGTCTGCAAACTAATAAAATCAAACTGGTAAGCAACTATGTCGATGTTTGGCAAAGTGTTGATCGTGTCGCATTGATTAACGAGATAGCGAAACGTTGCCCGAATGCGAAAATAATGCTGCAGCTAGATTTGGCGGGAGAAAGTAGTCAAGGCGGATGCGGCCTAGATAACGCAACCGCGCTGCTCGAGAGCGCCGTCGGCGCTGGCTTGGAAACTATTGGGTGTATGGCAATTGCCCCTCGTGGATCGCCTTTAGTGATTGAAAAATCTTTCCGAGAATTGTGCGCTTTCGCTGACACGCACGGACTGGTAGAGAGATCCATTGGAATGACTGGTGATCTTGAGATTGCGATTAAATCTGGAAGCACAATGGTAAGAGTTGGAACTGCTCTCTTCGGTGCGCGGTAAGAAGGCTCCAAGCGCGATACCCTCAAAGTCAGAAGGAGGTCCGATGGCTTCAATGTGGCGACAAGCAATGCTCTATTTGGGTCTCGGTCCAGATGAGGACTACGACGATCTAAACAGTCAACAGGCGAATGGGCAATTCACGCCTGCGGAAGTTGAAAGGGGAGAAAGTGCAGTAACTGTAGTAACCAGCCCCAGGAATAATAGCTCTGATGACTCGAGTTTGGATTACGATGAGGGGCAAAGAAGTAACTTGACTGCGGCTGGTATCACGTCAACAGGATCTGTTAGGACAATTCCGATCTCTAGTGCTAAACCGCATGTGATAGCTCCTCGGTCATTCAATGAGGCGCAGCAAGTTGCTGACCGGTTTAAAGCCGACC
>PCCJ01000074.1 GCA_002731665.1 Actinomycetota bacterium
AGTCACAGCAAGAGTTGACAGATCTACGTAGCAGCACATCAAAACAGGTACCTCGTGCATCTTCTGAGCAAAGTCGTCAGTTCGACGCAGACGATTTACAGCAAAGTTGGTACCATGTTCCATCTTGTTGCCGGAGTTATCTCCCTGAAAGCCAACGGTTCCTTCTAAGGCGTGTTGGAAATATGGATCCCATTGCTTGCGGTGAAGATCTGCGACTCGTTTTTTTTGATCGCTGTCGGTGACAACAACAATTCTCCACCCTTGCCGGTTGCCACCCGATGAAGCAAAACGTGCATTGTCGAGAACTCGGTGAATAGTTTCATCGCTAACTGGATCATCTGTGAAATATCGACAAGAAGGTGTGGTTCTCATAGCGTTGTAAAGCTCCATTTCGTGAGCCTGACACAACTATTGTTGCTAATAAAGTCTAAGGTCCGGATACGTGAAAAAAATGACTTGGGTTTGTGCCACTTTTGAGGCACAAGATAAAAAAAATGAGTTAAAAGCACAAGAGTTGCTTAGTTCGCTTCTTATGGATGCGGGCGGCGTAGCTGTAGCGCATGATTGTGTGTTGGTGCTGTGTTTCGTAGAAGCCTTAGAAGCCATGGAAGCAGCAGTTGTCGCTCAGTGGAAATTTCAGCGTTCACAATCTGAAGCTAAAGCTCGGATAGGAATCCACATTGGAGACCTATCGACGGCTCTCGAATTGGTATTTGTAACAAATGGTAACCAAATTATTTTTACCCAAGAGATTGATATTGCGACAAATGGCATGCTTGATGCACGTTTGCTCGGCAATTTTAAATTAAGTGACTCTGAACCGGTCCGGCAACTATGGCTATCGACGGACAGTCGTCCGAAAATTGATGCCAGACCTGTTCGACTTCATGAGCAGAGGTGAAATTATAACGGCAAAAGTTATTTGGGGAGGCTAGATTTGGGAAACAAACTTGGAAGGGAACGTAATGACGACCGAGGCTCGAGTAGTGATAGTGCCACAAGAAGTCGGGCTACCGCTCGAAGTCGTAGATCTAGAACTTCGCGACCCTGCTTCTCATGAGGTAGTCATTAAGCAATATGCATCGGGTATTTGTCATAGCCAATTGCACACTATTCACAACCCAAGAAACGCACCACAGATACTGGGGCATGAGTCAACTGGTGAAATAGTTGCTTTAGGGGAAGCGGTAACTGATCTGGCGATCGGCGATACTGTCATGGTTACTTGGGTTCCAAAAAATTTAGATACTGCGAGACGTCAGGGCGAAATGATGCAGATTGCCTTGCCTGATGGACAGAGAGCAGTAAGTCTGAATGTTTTCACCTGGGCTACTCATACTATCGCCGATGAGATGTTTGTAGTGAAGGTGCCGGAGAACGTTGATCACGAAAGTTGTTGCATCATAGGATGTGCGGTAATCACTGGAGCCGGTGCGGTGATGCATACCGCAAAAGTCGCACCGGGCGACAGTGTGGTTGTGTTTGGGGCTGGCGGAGTGGGGCTATCGGCTATCGCTGCTGCTGCTCACTTAGGAGCGAACCCTATTATTGTGGTTGATTTATCAGACAAAAAATTAGAGTTCGCGAAAAAGTTTGGTGCAACACATGGAATAGATGCTTCAAAAGTAGACCCAGTCGAAGAAATCAAAAAGCTAACTATTGATACTGAAAAGTTTGATTTACTGAGGCAACCTTTGGCAGGCGTCGATTACGCATTTGATTGCATCGGACATTCGGTAACTATGAAGCAGATATCCGAGGTTGTGAGGGCCGGCGAGTTTGGCCAGTCTCGGGGTGGTACAGCTGTTCTTGTAGGAGTTCCGCAAAGCCCGATTGAGCTTGATAGTCGTCATATGTTTATTGGCGAGCGGGCGTATGTTTGCTCTTTGGGAGGCTCGTGCGAGCCTGAAGTTGATTTGCCTAGGTTCATTGAATGGCACAACGAAGGAATACTTGACCTTGATGAGCTAGTCACTCAGCGCTATAGGATCGATGACATCAATCAAGCTGTGTCTGACTTAGAAACTGGCGCTATAGCTGGTCGCGCAATCCTAGTATTTGAATGAAGGCTATGAGAGAAATTGAAATTGTTGGTAATGAAATACCAACTCTGAGAGTTGATGGTTTCCGAGCGCGTATAAGACTTCGGCGGCCTGAAAAACGCAACCGGATAGAGCCGGAAGATTTAGAAGCGTTAGTTAATTTTGTCGAAGAAATACATGCAAATTCTTCGATACGTTGCGTAACGATCGAAGCTACGGGGCCGTCATGGTGTTCGGGCTATCATCTGGGAGCACTAGCTGCCCGCGAAAAATATAAATATGGTTTTAACGAAGGGTGCGATGCAATTGCTTCAATAAAAGTTCCTACGATTGCGGTCATCGGAGGTAATATTCACGGTGGGGGTACCGACCTTGCGATGGCGTGTGACATGAGAGTCGCAGCTCGCTCAATCATGCTGGCAATGCCTGCCGCAAAAATCGGTTTGCAATATTATGCGACAGGGCTTCAAAGATTTGTCGAGCGTATTGGCCCTTCGGCGACTAAGCGAATTTTTTTGACCGGCGAAAGTATCCAAGCTGATGAATTGCTTACCATGGGCTACCTGACGGAAATGTTGGATTCGGATATGCTTGAGCCGAGAGTCTCAGAGCTTTGTCAAGCTATCTCTAACTTGGCTCCCGGCGCCGTAAAAATGACAAAGAAGGCGATCGACGATCTAGCAGGCCTAAACCCTGATCTAGGCCAAATTCAGTCAAATCATTTAGCCTCTGCCCGATCAGAAGAGCACCTAGAGGCCATGAAGGCTTTAAGAGAGAAACGTAAACCAAATTTTGAAGGAAGCTAAGATTGACGACAACGCCTGCCAATAAACAGCAATCTCACTGCAACTATTGCATGAGGAGTACAAGCTTAAGATGATTTGTTATGACAAAGCTACGAATTAACGGTAGGTAGGAGTTCTACAATGTCGGATACAGGGCCACCAGCCATAGCTGTCAATAAAGTTAGTTCATGGATAGGTAACAACGCAGAAGTTGACGGAGCCCTTACTTACAGCTTAATCGCTGGTGGTAGGTCCAATATGACATTCACGGTAAGCGATAATAGTGGTGTTAGGTTTGTTCTCCGTCGACCACCTACTGGTAAACTTTTGCCTTCTGCCCATGACATGGCGCGCGAATACCGACTTATGCATTCGCTCAGAAGCAGTGAGGTGCCTGTGCCTGAGATGGTCGGCCTGTGCCAGGATGAAAGCGTGAACGGACGCGATTTCTACGTAATGAACTATGTGGATGGCATAGTTGTGCGTGATGTGGAAATTGCGTCCTCCATGGACGAAGGCGTCCGTAGAAAGATGTCAGAGTCATTAATCGATACCCTTTGTGCATTGCACCGTGTTGATATTGATCATGTTGGGCTTGGCGACCTGGCTAAACGGAATGGGTATATAGAGCGTCAGATTAAAAGGTGGTCTGGGCAATGGGAGAGTTCAAGAACTCGCGATATCCCTCTTGTTGATTCTGTTGCCCGAGAACTTTTAATTCAGATGCCTGAGTCGAGCCCTACGACGATAGCTCACGGCGATTATCGCCTTTCTAATTGTATGGTTGACTCTTCTGGTTCGGTAATAGCGGTTCTTGATTGGGAGCTGTGCACGCTTGGCGAGCCGATGGCTGATCTTGCGGGCCTCTTAGGGTATTGGTATGACGAAAATTCCGATGATGAGTTAGTCGGTGATGCAGCAAGTACAGAACTTCCAGGGTTTATGAGTCAAGACGAGCTAGCAGCTCGCTATGTCGAAGAAATGGGAATTCCTATTAGCTCAGTGGATTACTATCGGGCATTTGCAGAGTGGCGACTGGCATGCATCGGGGAAGGAGTTTACGCTAGATATTTAGGTGGTCAGCAAGGCATTCAGAGCGAGGAAATTGATTTAGAACAAATGCAAAAAAGCGTCACTAATCACGTTGAGAAAGCGGCGAAAATGCTCCAAATGCTGTGAATTAGTGAATGGCTTTCTTAAATTCCATTGCGTAAAAGTTTGCCGCTGTAGGTATTCGTTTGTTGGTCATTCTCGATAGTGATTTCGCCGTTGATAATAACGTTTTGATAGCCCGATGCTTTTTGTATTCGTCTCCACTCACTGCCCGGTAAGTCGTGCACAACTTCCATCGGGAGTACCTTCAGATTCTCTGGGTCGTAGATAACTATATCTGCGGGACTTCCATTGCGAATGACTCCGCGATCTTGGAAACCAGCCAATTGGGCTGGCAGCGCTGAAAGTTTACGATGGGCTTCTTCGTAGGTCAGCCACTCATTATCCCTCACCTGTTGAGACAAGGTTTCAGTCGGGTATCGTCCTGCAGTTAAGAACTTTGTGTGAGCGCCTCCATCTGATACGCCAAACAACATATGCGGGTAAGTCACTACGTCTTTAAGGTGACTGCTATTTCCTTGAGGAGGAGCCACAAAAAATAAGGTGTCTAGTCCGTCTTCGACCGCGATGTCAAGCATGATGTCTACCTCATCTTTACCACTCATTTCAGCTGCTTGCGCTACTGACATTTCTCTGTAGCGTTCGGTGCTGTCTGAGCGAGGTGAAAGGATAGTTACGGTTCCCAATGGGGCTGTTGCTGTGGCAGGAAGATTGTCTTTGAGTCCTTGACGCCTTGATGGGTCAGCAAATTTAGCTAGTCGCTCTTCCTTTGTTCCCATGCATGCTTCCATCCAGTCTTGCGAATCATCGTAGAGATTCCAATCTTCGAGAGTGAAAGTGAAACCAGCATCACTTGTTACTCCTTGCCCGTAGACAGGTATTCCGCGTTCTCTGCAGCGCTCGAGCCATTCGATTTGGCGTTTGTGAATATGTGGACGGTCTTCGAAGGCTTGAACGACGTTATGCAATAGTGGCCTGCCGCTAATCGAAGCAATCTCTTCGAGGTGAGCTAAATCGTGTTTGATGTCGTCTGTAGTGAGTGTCATTTGCACTACACCTTGATTCCGGTCAGCTAATACTTGAGCGAGAACGCGAGCGGTTTCGTCGTTCATCATGTCGGTTGGCATCGGAGTTCCATCCCAGTCACGCTGGACTGCAGCGGGACCTGTGGGAGGAAGGCGTTGAGCAGACCACCCGCAGCCACCAGCGTCCATAGCCTCATGTAACATCTTCGAAAGCGCGTCATGCTCGCTGGCAGTCGGCATACGTCCCGCTTTGGCATCAGTAAGGCCAAGAACTTGAATGAGCATCGGGCCGATGGGAACGTAAGGCAAAATGTTCATAGCTTTTGGAGTGCGTTCTAAACTATCTAGATATTCCGGAAAGGTTGTCCAATCCCACGGCATACCTAGAGCCATGGAATCGTAGGGAATAGCTTCTACGCGGGTCATTGATTTCATTGCGTACTCGCGCATATCAGGGTCGACGGGCGCAAAGCCGAAACCGCAATTGCCGATTGCTACAGAGGTGATTCCATGCCAACCCGAAAGGGTGCAGTAAGGGTCCCAAAAAATTTGGGCATCGTAATGTGTGTGTAGGTCAACGAACCCAGGTGCGACATGCATTCCTGTTGCGTCAATTACCCTTTTTGCATTCTTGCTGTCTACTCTGCCTATTTCAGAAACATGACCATCAGTGATTCCGATATCGCCACGGACTCTTGGAGCACCAGTGCCATCGAAAATAAAACCGTCTTTGATAACTATGTCGTAGCCCACTGCTTTGCGCCCTCCGTGCTAGTACTAAAAGTTCAGAATAGAGCCATTGGAAGTTGGAGGTCGAAAAAAGTGGTCTTTGTTTTAAGCAAATTGTTGATCATGAACAGTTTATTCGTTTCAGTTTCGTAACTTTTAGAATGGTTCTCGATCAATTCCTAAGACATATCGACCAAGCTGATGGTTGACTCGATCTTCGTGAACATTTATGTGTAGCGGCATAGCTCGAAAATCCCGATAGCGACGTTCAAAATTCCCACCTTCGCGCAGAGACGTCCCTCCTTGCGACTTTTCTAATAGTTGCATTGCCTCTGAGAGTTGATTTACTGCCATCGAAACAATAGACATTTGTCTAAAGTAGTCTGCTTCATTCGGAATTTGGTGAGCTTTGATCCGATGATCTACTTCGTTACAAGCAGTTTCGATAGCCGCTCTAGCTGAAGAGGCCAAGGCAGTAGCTTTTCCAAGATTAATCTGGACAGTTGGCCTTTCGACCATTTTGCCCCCCATAAGAATTCTTCGAGAACGCACCGAGGCACATGCCTCTTTTAATGCCATTCGAACTACACCGGTTGCCATCCACCCTAAAAAAAGATCAGATAACCCAACCCAATCTTCCCGGTAACGATGGTGAATAACTGGAACTGTTCGCAACGATTCTGCCCGATTTGCTCCGAACCAAGAGACGCAACGGCTGAGCTGAACTCTCACATCACTGTAATGCACATCGTCAGTAGCTGATGCTCGAAGTCCTGAACCGTCCCAGGTGGGATCAATCTTGACTCCGTCAGTGGGGGTAGGAATTATCGTAAAGCGCAGATCCATAGGTCGAATTGGATGACCGGACTCATCTGTAACCGCAAACACGACGCCGCAATGATCAGCATACCGACTTCCGGTTCCCCAGGAAGCGGTCCCGTTCAGAACGGCTTCACCGCCCTCGATTTGCCCGTAGACATTACTCCCAGCTCCGGCGGGAAAAGATACCCACTGCCCAGCTTCTACTATTTCTTTCAAGAGCGATATGTGGTCCGGACCCAAAGTACCTACAAAAAGATGAAACACACAGAGATGGTTCCATAGAGTCCATGCAGTAGATGGACACCTCGACGCAATGGCCTCTAATTCGCGCCCCATTTGCAGAACTGATTGCTCAGTACCGCCTAAATTTGTAGATGCTGCCATGCGCATAAAGTCAGTCCCTCGAATAGCTTCGATAGCAGCTGAGGACACGGTTCTAGTTTCGTCAGCGAGCTTTGCTTGGTTCGCAAGTTTCTCGAGAAAAGGAGCACTAAACAAATCAGTTTCGTTCACCGGAAGGAATATGTCGACGGGATCTATTTCGGTGACCATTGGATAACAGTATCCGAAGAGTCCTATGGTGTGCCTATGTCAGAGCAAGAATATGTTCGAACAAATAAAACTGAGGTAAAAAGGAAACCAGATAGAGGCAGTTATGACCGAGAGACGGTGCACTCGATTCTTGATGAGGGCCTTGTAGCTCATGTGGGAATAGTTCAGGATGAAACGCCACTAGTTATTCCAATGACTTATGGGCGAGTCGAGGAACAACTGTATTTACATGGGTCAGCTGCGAGCCGACTCCTCCGGGATGCTCGTGATGTTGATGTTTGTGTGACAGTGACGCTGCTAGATGGTTTAGTCTTAGCTCGTTCATTAATTAACCACTCAATGAATTATCGATCAGTAGTAATCTTTGGAAAAGCAAAACAAGTCACTGATTTAGATGAAAAAAGTTCCGCACTGGAAGCAGTGACTGAACACATAATTTCGGGTCGAGTAGCAGCTACTAGAAAAAATTCTGCCAAGGAAATCCAGTCGACGCTAGTACTCTCTGTCCCCATTAATGAAGTATCTGCAAAAATTCGGTTCGGACCTCCTCATGATTACGAAGAAGATATGGAACTTGATGTATGGGCTGGGGTCATCCCAATAGGGATGGCAATCGGTGCTCCCGAACCTGATGAGTTCTCAAGCGACTTAATTGCTATCCCTGATCACGTACAAAAGTGGAAGAGATAATCACGAGTTTGGCAAGTAGGGCAAAACTTCTTCTCCAAACCGTTGAACGGTTTCTTGAAGCTCGTTATTGCTGATTCCCCCCATATCGAACATAAACAATTGTCGATCATGTCCTAACAGTTCGTGAATTTCGCTCATACGTTCGACACATTCCTGGGAGCTGCCAGCGACAGCAGGGCCGCTCAAAGATGCGTCTAGATCAAAGGGAAGCTTGACTTTTCCGTCAGTATTGGCTCGAATTAAGTCATCGACAAAGTTCCAATAATGTCCGTATCTCGGAACGAAACGCGCAAGCATATCTTTGTTATTTCTACCGGCAAAAGCATGAGCGCAAGACCCGATGTGGATATCTTTTGGGTCACGCCCAAACTCTTGCCAGGCCTCACGATAGCGCTCGATGATGGGTACAAACATTTTGGGGTGACCAAAAACTGATGGCAACATTAAGTGAAAGCCCCATCGGGCTGCTAGTTCTGCAGACTCGTGGGATCCTGCTCCCACCCACATCGGAATTTCACGAGTGGGTCTCGGCCTGGTGGTTATATTGTCTAGTGGTTCTCTAAATTTACCGCTCCAAGTAACATTTTCTGAGTTGAGTAACTTATGAACTAAACCAATTTTTTCTGCAAATATTTCTCGAGCATCATGAATCGAAAGGCCAAATGCAGGATATGTTCGAGAGAAAAAATTGCCTCTACCAGCAACAATTTCAACTCGGCCAGGGAAAAGATTATCAAGGGTGGCATAGTCTTCTGCAAGACGTGCAGGGTCTAGCGTGGGAATCAAAGTAACTGCGGTCGAAAGAATAAGATTGGGAGCGCGTTCGCCGATAGCGCTCAGAACTACCGGAGGTGAGCTCAACATATAGTCATTAAAGTGGTGTTCACCAATATGCACTGCATCGAAGCCGGCATCATCAGCCCACCCGGCGTAGTTGACGAGTTGTCGATGACGGTCTGACTCCGATATTCGCTCTTTGGTGTGTGGATGTGCGAGGTTGTCGCCGAGACTCATAATTGCTGATTGCATTATTAGTAGCTCAACTTTCCCTGCCGCTACCTGCTAGCTCCGCTAGTAGGATTACGGCTTCGTCTTGTGAAGTATTGATATTCATTCCTGTGATCCCGCTATCTGCCCATTGGAGATAGCGCTTAGTTATTCGTTCTCGAGAGCCGTACAGGCCCGCCTCGTCAACATATTCATCCGGGATTGCTTCCGCTGCTTCAGTTTTGTATCCCGCTAGATACAACTCCTGAACTCTGGTTGCCACGTCCTCATAACCTCGCTGGATCATGTGCTGGTTATGAAAATTGACTTCTTTATGTCCCATTCCACCGGCGTATAAGGCGATATTATCTTTTGCTTTCTTGAAAATTGTTCCGATATCGTCTGATATTTGAACTGGACATTGAGCGATTATGTCAAAGTCTTTCCAGCTCTTTTCGTTACCATTATTTCGAGCTCGAGAGAACCCTTCCTCTATCCAAGGGCGGTAATGATTCATGCGGCCGGGCACAAAGTGCATAGGGAGCCAACCGTCACATAGCTCAGCTGTAAGTTTAACGGTTGCTTCGGAACCGCTACCTAGCCAAATTGGCAGAGATGGATTTGTGTGGAGTATCGATGTTAGTGGCTTGCCGAGGCCTGTAGTGCCTTCTCCGGTGAAAGGTAATTGGTACTCGGTGCCTTGGTGCGACACTGGTGCCTGTCTCTCAAATATTTTGCGCATAATCTGGATGTAGTCTCTAAGGCGCCAATATGGCTTTCCCCAAGGTTGACCATACCAGCCTTCGACGATTTGAGGACCGGAAACACCTAGCCCAACAATCATTCGATTTCCTCCAGCCAGGGCATCGATTGTTTGGGCCTGCATCGCTGCCATAGCCGGAGCTCGGCCGGCGAGCTGGATAATTCCTGTACCGAGTTTTATTTTTTCCGTAAAAGCGGCGATGTATGCAAGAGGAGTCATGGCATCAGACCCATATGCCTCAGCTGTCCAGACGGAATGATAACCGAGTTCTTCGGCCATCTTTATGCGACCGATAGGAATGTCTAACTTCGATCCCGAGTATCCGAGCATAAGCGCAAGTTTCATGACAATTTCTCCCTAATCAAATAGTCGATATTGCTTGCTTTAATCTTAAACATTTATCTAGTTGGCAGTAGATAGTGTCTGTTGCAAACTAAATCGTGGGCATGGGATAAATTTGGCCATTATGCAATGGGTTTAGTTGATGCTTCTTTCATGTCCTACCCAGTACGGTGCCCGTAACTCTCGTTTTAGTACTTTTCCTGGCCCGGATTTCGGTAGTTCGTTTTCTTGGAATGCTATTGACCTTGGAAGTTTGTAGCCGGCCAAGGAAGTTCTGCAGAAGTCAATAAGTTCGCTTTCTGTAAGTGAGGTGTCTCTTGGAACTACCGTGGCATGGACTTGTTCCCCCCAAACCGGATGAGGTATTCCGAAAACAGTTGCTTCTAATATTTTGGGATTTTGGTAAATGACTTCTTCTACCTCAGAACAGTAAATATTTTCCCCGCCGGAAATAATCATGTCTTTGGCGCGATCCACGAGAAATAAGTTCCCTCCATGGTCTAGATAGCCAACATCACCGGTTCGATACCAGTCACCTTGAATGACCTCTGCAGTCTGTTCAGGCTTGTTCCAGTAACCACTAGTTACGTTTGGACCCTTTACCAAAACTTCACCAGGCTGCCCTTGGTCTGCTTCTATTTTGATAGACACCCCCAGAGTTGGGCGCCCTACAGACTTGCCTAGCGGCGTGTCGATAAGTAACTGTTCGGACCGCAAGCCGGTTACTAGGGGAGCCGTTTCAGTAGCCCCATAAATATGTATGAATTCCGCATTCGGAATTTGTTCGCAGGCTTTTCTGAGTACTTCTGTAGAAATAGGAGATGCCCCATGTGTCAACAGAGTCATAGTATCTAGCGACCTCGGATTTTTGGCTTGAGCTTCGACCATCGCTGCGATCATTGTTGGTACTAAAAGCGTGGAAGTGCAGCGCTCCAACTCGATGAGATCAAGGCAGACATTGGGATCGAAATTCGGAACGATTACTTGTGTAACGCCAAGAGAAATACATTGCACGACTGAAAGCGTCCCAGCTGCATGAAACATTGGTGCAGCCAGAAGGTATTTATCTTTTCCGGATAGAGGCATCGTGATCTGACAATGCACTGTGTTAGCTAAAACGTTTCGGTGGGTTAGCATTACCCCCTTACTTTTGCCAGTTGTGCCTCCCGTATAAAAAAGTCCGAGTAGCGCATCCTCGGAAACGTTAACGAATGGCAATGGCTCTGAGCTCTCAATAAGCTCTTCGTATTCGGCAATAGAGATAATCTTCTCTACATTCTTCGATAACGGCCCTGGGTCACGATCAGTGATTAAAATAGTGGCATCGCCATCCTCGAGAGCGTATTCGAGTTCAGAAAAAGCCCAACGTGTGTTTAAAGGCATAATTTCTCTGCCATGAGAAGGAATTGCTAGGTACAACTCTGCATAAGTTTCTGAGTTAGCGGCCCAAATAGCTACTCGTTGGCCTTGGCTAACACCCAGTTCATTTAGAACTGAGCCGACTCGATGACAGCGATCAAGAAACTCGCTAAAAGTTCTCTTCCGACCCTCGCAGATAAAAGCAATTTCTTCCGAGTGCATCTGTTCTGCTAGAGATAGAGCATCGCTGGTTGTTTGCATAATGTGATTTCGGATAGGCGATTAGGGTACTCGATCTGAGCGTTGTGCGAGTAAGCCACTCGCTGTAAAATTAGGATAGCGAGCTTGCAAAGCTTCCCATCACTATAGATCTTTAGCGAGCTGTGAAATATTAGGAATGTGGAGATGCCCGGAAGCTTTCTTTTGTTCTTCGAATACCGAACAGTCTGACCTCGGCGTGGGGTATGTTGCTAATGCAATACCTGGGTAGGAAAATTTAACCGGGTCACGTAACTTTATGGGGAGTTCCAATCGTGCAGATTGACCGTTTAGCTTCAGGTCTTATGTTTCCAGAAGGTCCAGCTGTGGGCGCTGATGGAAATCTATATGTTACAGAAATAGCTGGCCAACGAATTTCAAAAATTAGTGACTCTGGTGTTGTAACCACCTTCGCTGAAACTGGAGGTGGGCCTAATGGGGCGGCCTTCGATAGCGCTGGTAATTTGTTGATTTGCAATAACGGCGGTAGGTGGCCAACAGACATGCCATCTACAAAAGGTGCTGGCCCAATTGAAAATGGTGCTGGAAAAATACAAATGATTAATGCCGAAGGAACTGTTAACGATTTTTTGCTTGAGATTGATGGCCTGCCGTTAAACGCTCCTAACGACATATGTTTTGATAGCTATGGAGGATTTTATTTTACCGATCCTATCTGGTCAGGCTTAGTAGGAGGAGAGCGAGATGGCGGACCTGTTTGCTACGTAGATATAAATGGAACAGCTAGCAGAGTAGCCGGAGGTATCGGCTTTCCTAATGGGCTTGGAGTTCGAGATGATGGTCGCGTGCTCGTGGTTTGTGAGTCGCTAACAGGGATGCTACTTAGTTTCCAGATTGAGGATCCTGGTATTTTGAGCCGTATTTCTAAAGCAAATGGGATGATTGGTCGTAGGTCAGTCCCTGACGGATTCTGTTTCGATGCTTCTGGCCGCATCATTGTCGCCGGGCACGGTTCAAATAATTTGTTTGTGCTAGATGGTCGAGATGGTAGACCCATCGAAGTTATTGAGCTTCCTGAACCTGGAGCGACTAATTGTTGTTTTGGAGGAACTGATTTCAAGACGTTATATGTAACTTCGTCAGATTATGGACATGTGTACGCCATTGACTGGCCTGTTGAAGGTATGCAGCTATTTCATAATCGGTAAGAATGAATCATAGCTTTCGAAGATTTTTACGTGTAGTGACCTAATGGCAGTGACCATTGCTGCTCGGCGGAACATCAATCGCTGGGTTGCGCTCGAAAAAGCCATCAGGCACCATTAGAAATCCAGCGTATTCGGTAGGCATCACTGGATAGTCTTCTAGCCGTACATCATGTGTGAGTCCGAAACTATGCCAAACAGTTACGTCTGTTTCGGTGATTGAACGATTGTCGGCTGTATATCTCGGTAGCCCATGTCCAGCATTTTTTTGAGTCGGATAATCTCCGGCTGCGTACCGTTCGGATTGCACCGTAGGTGTTACCCACAAATTATGTTTAGCAAAACCAGCTCTTTGGCCATGCGGTGAGTCAGCTGAAGCGAACATCGTTGCTGTGGACGAAGGAAGCAGGCGGTAAGAAGTTGGGTAACCAAGACGATTGGTTTTGTGTGAATTCTCGATTTTCCAATATCTGCTGCTTGCTGAGCTTGTATTACGCATAGCCGACTTTTCATCGCTGAGGAGTGTCTCAGTAGCAGCGAAAGCTGTGCCGTGGGGATTATCTGAGCCTTGAGGAAGGGCAGCGGTATTAACTTCGATTACGTTATTGTTGGTTCCGTCAATAGCCATATCAAGACGCACACAAAAAATGTGTTGATGAATTGGGGCAGCCACATTTGGTGCGATCTGTCGCGCAAAAGTTAAATCGTCGCCGTCACGGTGTGAGCGTGTAGTCAAAATGCCGGTGAGCTTTATCTCAAGCTTGATTGAGCCATCGAGATGAAAATACCAAAAGAAGCCATATTCGTAATTACCTACTGTGGAGATACTACTTACAACCAAACGTCGAGATCTTCGTACTTCTACCTGTCCAGTCAACATGTCAGTATGTTTCCAGCCAATTCCAAAGTCCTCTTCGTGGATACATATGGCATTTTTAGTGCTCATGACGCTGCCATCATCAAGCATTTGAACTGCATCCAGATAAACAATTTCTCCAATACAGTCGCATCCGAGCGTCAGAGAGTTGGCCGTCATTCCAAGTCCAAACTCACCCGAATCGAGAGCATGTTTGAAGGTCTGGCTAGGCCTAGTATCACCGTAGGGAACAACCATTTCTGCTAGCGACGCCCGGTCAATAATTGGTCGCTCGACACCATCCTGGGTATAAGCGATTCTGTGCAACACCAGTCCTTCGGTGTCATCCATGACTAGCCTGAAGTTCCACTTTTGCCAAAAAAGTTGGTTGTCCTCAATAGAGAAACTAACCCCTTCGGGTTGGCTGATCTCTACCGGTCGAAGGTCTTCTCTGAGGGGGCCGTAATCACTGACAATTGAATCAACGTCATAATTTCCTTTCTCTGTTGCCATAGGCCATTGGTCGAAATCCTCTATATGCAAGACTTCCAAACTATCGACGTCAACATGAACCATCAAGCCATCGATCGGAAAGGCGTAACCGTTGTCATCCGGATTAGGCCGGTGAAATGCTATACAGCGTTGAACTCTTCTACCATCTTCGAATTCGAAGTCGTAGTCTCCGGTAGGCCACGGATCAACCTGAACGTTAGATGCGTCAGCAATACCTCGCTTAGAAAGTGCTTTCTGGAAATCAGGGTTATTTTTACATGCCTCCATTACCTTAGAAAGTTCAATGAAGCCAACTCGCGGAATTACACCTGGAACTAGCGCCCAACGGTCTACTTCGCCTCGACTTACTGAAACGCGTGCCTCGTAGGTTTCCCCTTTCGAATGA
The DNA here is from genome assembly GCA_002731665.1 of Actinomycetota bacterium. The sequence continues at coordinate 14,388 of PCCJ01000074.1, forward strand.
ACGACAAGGTCAAGTCGGCGATCAGTTGAATCACCAGCGAGCCAGGATGCGACCTCGGCTTTTGGTGGCTCGTGAATACAGCAACCATGAAATGTCGCGTCGCTGTCGATATGGCCGCTACGTCGCAGTATGTCTGCACTTGTCTTAATTTCTGCGGCGGTCATCATCGAAAGTGGGTGCATCTAAAAGATGATAGGCGCTTTTGGGCGCATGCAACATCGTGAGTTGTAGAATGGTCAGGCACACTTGTTCTAGGAGTTCCATGCTTGAAGTAGGCACGACAGCCCCAATATTTGAATTAGACGATCACAACGGGGTGAAAACCTCCTTAGAGGATTTCCGAGGCAAGTGGGTCCTTCTTTGGTGGTATCCGATTGCTGGGACCCCTGGTTGAACGATTCAAGGTGGAGGGCTCCGTGACCGAGCTCCAGAATTTGCTGATGCTGACGCCGTAATTCTTGGCGCTTCTTTTGACACCGTCGAGGCTCAGAAGTCCTTCGTTGATAAAGAAAATTTTCCGTATCAACTATTGGCTGATCCAGAAAAAATTGCTGGTGAGGCTTATGAAGTTGTTAGTGATAGAGGCTTCCCATTTAGGCATAGCTACTTAATCAATCAAGAAGGAGTGATAGCCAAGTCATACAATATGAAAGGTCACCCTGACTTGGCTTTACATGCCGGAGAAGTTTTGGAAGACATTGCTTCCCTAAGCCAATAGCATTTGCTCAGTAGGTATGGATTCATACCCGCAACAAGCTGGTAAATCGCAGCTATTTCTTGAACTTATTGCTGATTACCTAGCGCATTTGTATCCAAACGTTAATTCTGAAGCCCTAGCTCAAAAGTGTATTGACGCAGTAGGGATAGATAATAGTAGGGATTTTACGGAGCTAGAGCCGAAGCGTTGGAGTGAATCTGATGTGGTTCTGTTGGTTTATGGGAATTCATTTCTTGACGGAAATCACGCCCCGCTTAACGTTTTGGGAGAAATCCTGGATGCCTATTTCAGTGATGTCTGTTCAATCCTTCATGTTCTTCCTTTTTTCCCGTCTAGCTCAGATGATGGATTCTCGATTATTGACCATAGAAAAGTTGATCCTCTTCTGGGTGAATGGAGCGATATCGAATCGCTATCTTTTCGCTTGAAGCTAATGGCTGATGTTGTACTAAACCATGTGAGTTCTGAATCTGAGTGGTTCACCCAGTTCTTGCTAGATCAGGAGCCTGGAAATAGGTATATCAAAATAATAAATCCGGGTGATGACCTTACGAAAGTAGTAAGACCCCGTTCTCGATCGTTAGAGCGACAGGTGAATACGACAACGGGTGTCAAGTCAGTTTGGTGTACTTTCAGCGATGACCAAGTAGACCTCGACTTTTCGAATCCGGATGTATTTTTGGAAATACTAAAGATTGTGGATCGTCTGGTGGAAGCAGGAGTTCGATGGTTTCGACTCGATGCAGTAGCATTTATCTGGAAGATTTCGGGAAGTAGCTGTGTCCACCTTCCAGAAACGCATCAATGTGTAAAAATTTTCAAGGCGCTTCTTCACAAGCGGCAGCCTCAAGCTGTTTTGGTTACTGAAACTAATGTGCCACACAAGCAAAACATTTCATATTTTGGTGAGGGAGACGAGGCTGACGCAATCTACAACTTTAGCTTACCGCCTTTAATACTTCACACATTTATCGCTCAATCAGTGACAGCTCTTAGCACGTGGACTCGCGAAATAAGTAATGAAGTAAAAAGTGGAGTTTTTTTGAACTTTATTGCCAGTCACGATGGAATTGGTCTTCGTCCAATCGAGGGCCTATTAAATCATGATGAGGTTGAGACCTTAATTGATGCGACTATAAAAGCTGGTGGAAGGTATGAAAGTTACAACACGCAGGATGGCCCGAAGCCATATGAGCTTAATGTTTCGATTTATGATTTGTTAACTTCGGAAGGAAGTAAGTATGGAAAGGCGTGCTATTTAGCAGCGCATACGCTCATTCTAGTTTTCGCTGGCGTGCCTCTTCTCTATGTCAATAGTTTGATGTGCCTTCCAAATAATCACGATGGAGTAGAAAAGAGAGGATTTAATCGAGCGATAAATCGGCGATCGCTTAATCGGAAAGAAATGGCATCTATATTGGTTGAGCAAGATGCCGATCCAATAAATTTGTTTAAAGAGCTAAAACGACGAGTGAAAATACGTCGTGCTCAACG
>PCCJ01000075.1 GCA_002731665.1 Actinomycetota bacterium
GTCAGCGCTAATTCGATTTGTCTCCAAAGCTGCTGCGACAGTGAAGGGTTTGTTAACCGAACCAGGCTCGTAGGTGTCGACATATGCCATCAAATAGTTCGCGTTTTCCACTTTATTTGAAAGTGAATCTCGAACAACTCCAGCCACAGCGAGCACATTTCCAGTTTCCACCTCCATAACTACTACTGTGCCCTTTTTAGCTCCCGATTTTTCAACAGCATCTTTTAAAACTTTTTCGGTTAACCATTGTGTTGGCGCGTGGAGAGCCAAGACTAGGTCATCGCCACTTTTTTCAGCTCTATAATCTAATTGCCCATTTGGAAGGTCGATTCGTTTAACGCCTTGTGAACGGTATGACTTTGATGTTCCAGATTCACCTTCCAGAACATCATTAAATTGCACTTCAAGACCTGAATAAGGCTCTTGCTCTGGATTGACTCTTCCTATTAGCCCTGAGGCGATGTTGCCAGAAGGGTGCTGGCGGCCTTGCACAATCCTGAAAATTAACCCAGGGAGCTTCAGAGACTTAACTTCTTCTACGACCGTTAACTCAACCAAAGGAGATAAAAGAACATCCTCCTTAAAAGGTTTTGTTAGCCGTTCCCGCAGCCATTTTTCGCTATGCCCTAAGACTGGTGCCAACAATCTTGCTGTTCGTTCAACCTCTAGAACTAATTTGGGGTTAACTGCGATCTGCCCCATGTCCGTTGATTGAGCAAGCGGACTGAACTGTGTGTCTAAGATGGCGCCCCGATGACCAATTAAGTCTTCGGTACGAATATGTTTTTTTACTAACTCGATATTTTTCTCGGCATCTATTACCTGAATATCTGCAAGTTTCACTACTGCCAGCAATAACCCAGCTAAGACCATGAGCATCAACATCCCGACTCGACGTTTAGGCGAGCCAGCTTTAATCGAATTTGTTTCGCTTACTGAGTCACGAATTGGCCAACCTCCACTAGGTGCTTGACTGAATTCATTTTCACCCACGACGAGTACGTAAAGATACTGCATCGGTTAACAGTGTCTTCACTGACTGCCAATCAGAAGAGCTACGGGCCCCGGTATCAAGAGACACATTAGCCGACGCGCTGATATAAGCAGGATCAACTCGGATTATGGTTGGTTCATCGGCCGCAACTAGTCCCAGGACACCATCACTCCACCTAAAAATTTCTTGAGGCGCTTGTCGACGATCTAACTCGATTTGCAACTTCCGAAGTTCTGTCCGCTCACTTTCAATTTGCGCTCCGATATTTTGCAGTTCAAAATGAACACCATCACTAAGCGATTGCAAAATAGCGAAGACGAATAGAACTAGAAGAGTTAAGCCTCCAAAGAATGCTGTTGCGCTGACAAAACGTCGAGCGAGGAGCTTTCTTTTCTCCGAGCCAACCTCAGTCACTGAAGTGTCAGCCGCATCTTCTAAATAAGCAGATTGGGAAAGTAACGTCAAAGTCAACGGCTTTACGATTCCCCTAAAGGAAGTCGTTCAGCTGCACGAAAACGCGCACTCGTCGCACGTGGATTATGTGCAATCTCGCTTTCCGTCGGGCGTCGTACCTTTCGTTTCAGTAGTCGCACCGTCGGTCCGGCTCCACAAATGCATGGCAAAGCAGATGGACAATGACAAAGACCATCAGCCGCTTCTCGTAACAAATGTTTCACTATTCTGTCCTCTCCGGAGTGGTATGAAAGCACTGCTATGCGGCCGCCCGTCTGCAACCTTTCGATGACGGAACGGATGGCCGGTTCGATAAGACTCAACTCGTTGTTCACTTCTATTCTGATTGCCTGAAAAGTTCGCATCGCTGGGTGACGGCCTAGCCGACGAACAGCTGCAGGAACTGAATCACGAACTACATCTGCTAGCTCTCTTGTAGTTTCGATCGGTCGTGCATTAACAATCCCTGTCGCTATTCGTGATGCGTGTTTCTCATCCGCATTACGTCTCAGCAGCCAGCGGAGTTCTTTTTCTTCATAGGCATTTACGACAATGTCCGCACTCAGGTCTTGTTTAGTGTTCATTCTCATATCGAGCGGAGCATCAAAACGATGCGAGAATCCTCGATCAGGGGTATCAAGTTGGTGACTACTTACACCGAGGTCAAAAATTGCTCCAACTAGTGGCTGTTGATAATCATCGACTAGTGCCCCAATTTGGTCAAAGGTTCCGTGCACTATTTTGGCCCGATTTGAATACTTTTCGAGCCGTTCTCGAGCAACCATAACCGCAGTTTCGTCGCGATCGATACCCAGGATTTGCCGATCTACCTGTTGTTCAAGAAGCGCTAGCGAATGTCCAGCCCCTCCAACTGTTGCGTCTACAAGCAGTCCTTCGCCAACTGTCTCGAAGGTTTCCAAAACTTCTTGTAGCATCACTGGTGCGTGTTCAAAGTCGACCGGCACCGCATCTCGCTTCGTCACGAGACCTCGCCCGCTTCCTCAGCCAACGGCGTCGAAAAACTGTCAGGAGACTCAAGAAGAGAGTCCCCAGTTTCGTTTATTTGGGTCCAGCGTCGCGAAGACCACAACTCGACTTCATCTATAGAGCCGACAACTACACAATCTCGTTGCAGCTGCGCGAATTCTCTTAGCTCCTCCGGAATCGCGATTCTACCTTGTTTGTCGGGCAGCACTCTCGCTGCTCCAGCTCCAAAAGACCGCTTAGCCGCACGATGTCGTCTATCCCCTTCTTTAGACCTTGTCGACATTTCTAGTGCCAACTCTCGAAACTGTGTTGGGGTCATCAAGGCAAGACAGCCTTCACTACCTTTTATCAAGTAGCCCGATTGCTCAAAAGCCCCCCTAAAGGATGCGGGCAGAACAATGCGGCCTTTGACGTCAAGCGAATGCTCGAATTGACCAACAAACAATTCATCCACGCTTTTTAGACTCCAACATCAAGAATTTTGTTTCTTACCACACACTCATAGGGACCATAAGTATCTATATCTCCCTTTTGCACCACAATCCCCCACTTTATGACTATTTAACCCACCTAGCAATCATATGGAGACATTTTTCTCACAAAGCGTGAATTTCTATGCTGGGGATTAACTTATTTTACGAAAACATCACAACCAGTGATATTTTTAACGCGACGCCGGTTATTAAGATTTCTGAATCGAAGTCAGCACCGCTTGAAAAAGAGAGTCGGAATCAACGCCTAAATCGACGTCGAAGGACCCGATTCCTGGCAGTTCTAGCCCCACGAAGGGCCCTGACTCAAAGCTTCGATACCAAACACATTGGAATCGTGCGGCCAAACGAGAACGTCTTTGGGAAATACCCAATATTTTTTTACCGTGAAAGCTTAGTTCACCTGCCCCTACCTTGGAAAAGCACCACTCAGGGTCTCCTCCAAGGTCTAAGGGCGCTTCATGGAGCATAGGAAAAATACCCTGACTGTTGAAAGCTTCTTTTAAACGCTGCCCTAGCCACAAAAATGATTTACGCAAATCTGATTCCCACAGCGGATCCGATGAAGGAATTGTGACGTCTATCCACGTCGATTCAATCGGATCTAGCCACACCTTGCCGCCGCCACTCCAACGGCGAACAACATCAAAATGCTTGTTAGCCATATGCTCCGGAATACCGTTACTGGTTGACCCCAGCACTACAGCAGGAGTAGCAAACGAGAGAATCGATATTCGGCGTATCCCGTCCACCGCCATTGGTCGAGAGTGCAAAAATTGAGTTCCTGCATGCCATCGTTCAATAGTCCATTTTTGCATTTACGATCCCACCGTCAAGCCCAACGGAGCAGGTAGATAGTATTCCCATTCCAATGGAACATCGGCCTTCATTGCAACCGCAACAGCTAAGGGCTCTGGCGCGTATGGAACTCTCCTCAGCTTAAATCTACTATTTTCAAGCAACAAGTCAGCCTTGGCTGCATTGCAAGGCCGACAACATGCCACCATGTTTTCCCACGTGTTTCGCCCTCCTTTACTCACCGGAAGAACATGGTCGATACAATCCGCTCTCTCACCACAGTACTGACATAAATAGAAGTCCCGAGCGAAAAGCGCTTTTCTGTGCAGTGGTGCCCGGTTCCGAAATGGGGCTCTCACATAAGAATTTAATCGAACAACCAACGGTACCTGTATCTCTAGACTCTCTGAACGCAGCACCTCGTCAGAGCAATTCAACATTTCAGCTTTTTCGGCAAGAACAAGAAGCACCGCGCGGCGCACTGAAATAATCGACAGAGGTTGAAAAGTTACATTTAGCAACAGCGTTCTTTCCGACAGCAAAGAACGCCAACTCATGTCTACGACGCCATTGCCGGCCACTGCCGACACCATTCGAGCCAAAGAATTACATCTTTATGATTAATCTCGGCCGGCTCGTCGCCTTCCGAGCCATACATCGTTAGCAGTCGAAATTTTAGATAATCAGGATCCGGGATAGGAAGGAAAGGCCAAGTGTGGTACCAACCAGTCGGAGCAGCCCTTAATACAGTTCTCGCTGCAGTAGCCCACAACCAAGGCCGAAAGCTAACGTTCCAAGCGATTTTCAGCATTAAAGCAACTGCACTTTCTTCACTGCCTTCAAGCCATGTCGCCACGCTTTCACCATAACCACATCAATCTCCTAGTGTGACGATACCAAGACCCGAAAAGCCCACGGCTGCAGCTCCTATCAATGGCGCTTTCTCACCTAACGCAGCTGGAACTACTTTACTGCCAAATGAAAAATCTAGACAAGCTAGGCGGTCCAACTCTCTTTGAGCCGATGCGAAAAAGACAGACCCAAATCCGAGAGCAACGGACCCTCCAATCACAGCCAACTTCAAATCCAGTAGGTTAGCCGAGCAAGCGATCGCTCTACCGGTTAAGCACCCGGCTCTTTTACGCTCCTCAAGAGAGGCAAATTCAGCAGGCATACCGATACGTCGCTCTATCGAGAGCCCTGAGACCTCCGCCTCAAGACAACCCTTCGCTCCGCAGGCACAATCTGCTCCCTCTGGCTCAACTATTACGTGACCAATATGTCCGGCGTTGCCTGCTTCCCCGCCCAGAAGCTTACCATCCACCACGAGACCGCCACCGACACCCGTAGAGACAACCATCCCAATAAAATTTTTTGTGTCCTTGGCCGCCCCTGCCCAAGCCTCAGCTAGCGCAATGGCTTTAGCATCATTGTCGACGAATGCTTCTAAACCACAATATTTTTGTAGCGCCCGCTTTAAGGGAAATCGTCGCCAACTTGGAATGTTCAAAGGTGAAACGTCTTCTCCTCCCATGACCATAGGCCCACCACAACCCGCACCCACAACAATAGGAGTGAGCTCCATCAGCGAGGAAGCTTTGAGCGCCTTATCCAGAAGCCGACTTAGTGTTCCAAAGATATCTTCAGCGCTTCGCTCAACCAGAGTTAAAGCCGCCGAAGACCAAAGTAGCTCTCCCGCTCTATCTACGAGACCGGCAGCAAGTTTGGTCCCCCCGATATCTACGGCCAATGCTACTTGGTTCGATCCTGTGGCCATTTCCATAAATTATCTGAGCGAATTAAGCCGATACCGACAACCGGCGCTAACTGTCGCGTTTCAGACGGTTGCGGATCTTTTCACTCAGCCCCCCCATGTTCTGGCGCACTTGCCCGCTATTCACCGAACCACTAACTTTCCTCAGCCCTGCTTTGCCCATTTTTCTTAAGTTACGTTCAACTACGACGGTGCAAACAAACATAATCAGAAAAGAAGCGAAGGCAGCGGCGAAATGAATCTGCAGCGAAGCCACGACCCCGACTAGCCCAAGGACCCCAATACAAACAGCCCACTTTATATTTCGCAGCGAATGCTTATACAGAGAGGTCTCTCCAACTTCACGCGCTAATTTTGGGTCCGAGTCATAAAACTCTTTCTCAATCTCGAGCAGTATTCGCTGTTCGTCATCGGAAAGCGGCACTATAAGCCTCCGCGGAGAAATTCTCCAGTAGTCCTACCTACAGTCTAGGAGCAACCTCGCCCAAGGTAAACCTCAAGCCCATCTCTGTTGGCCTGGTTGACGAACATTTTTTCCGGAAGCACCCGGATTTATAGCGCTCTGACCAAAACGAGCGCGAATTTTATCTAGGGCTAACGCTAATTTTTTCTGCTCAGTCACGCTGGATGCTAATTGGTTGGAGTCTGTCTGATCAAAATTCTCATAGTCAAGCCCAAGCTGCTCAGGCCCTTTAATTCCTAAACCTGTCATGCGAATACCGATCAGTCGAACGCCATCGCTAAAGTCCACTTTGGCCATTAAGCCCAATACTTTGGCGCTTATTTGACCAGAAAGATCTGTACCTTCACCGATACTTACCGAGCGGCTAACTAAAGAGAAATCAGCAAGACGTAATTTCAGTGAAATGGTTTTACCTACAAAACCTTTCGAACGCAATCGAGCTGCGACAGCATCACTTAGACTTATGATCTCAGATTTGAGAACTTCGTACTCTTGAACATCTACTTCAAATGTCCGCTCATGACTGATCGATTTAATAGGCCGCTTGATCTCAACTGAACGCGAATCGTTACCTTGAGCCAGCTTCGCTAAATGTTTTCCGTGAGCTACCCCAAGGACGGACACCAAAGAAGACACTGGAACTTGAGCTAGATCGCCTATCGACAAGACGCCCAACGATTCTAGCTTTGTAAATGTCACTGCTCCAACACCCCAAAGAGCACGAACAGGGTGAGTATGCAAAAAAGATATTTCATCTGCTCCTTTAACGACTTTCACACCCAAGCCAGCCACCACGCCCGATTCTCTTATCTGTGGCTTAGCTGCTACCGACGCTAGTTTTGCCAAAAGCTTAGAACTTGCCACTCCGACAGAACAATCTAAGCCCACAGTCTCCCAAACATCATTTTTGATGCGCCAAGCAATGTTCTCCGAGGACCCAAAGAGCCTACGGGCATGCCGTACATCCAGGAAGGCTTCGTCGAGAGAAATCGTCTCGACGAATGGCGTTATGGAAAAAAAGACTTCATGAATTTCTTGAGACGCTTCGACATATGTGGAAAAATCTGAACTTACAAAAATAGCTTCAGGGCAAAGTCGTTTCGCTTGCACGCTCGACATCGCCGACCGCACTCCCTTCAAGCGAGCTTCATAGCTAGCTGACGCAACGACACCGCGCTCGCTCGTGCCCCCTACAATTATCGGCCTACCAACCAATGAGGGGTTCCGTCGTCTTTCTACCTCTACATAGAAAGCGTCCATGTCGACGTGCAGAATCGGCAACGCTTCTAAATCTTCACCCATTGCCAAGCTTAGTTCAGAGTCGTTGAACATCGAGGCTGTTTATATCTCTTCCATTCACACGGTAGGAGAACGCGTGACCTGGTTCGACTTTTGCACCAATGAATTCTAGCAGGGGCTGTGATAGCCATGGCTGCTGTCCGTTGAGTAAGCCCGGTAAATCTTTTGTATCAACCCACTCAGCCGCAATAACAATTCCATCTGGATCATCTATCACAATTTGGCCTTCTTGACCTTTGGCTAAATGAACCTCGACTTTAAGATCCCAGTCCATATCTGGAGCCTTCACGTTAACGGTATAAGCCAGAGCGCTCCAGCCTGTGACGACCAATCCAGTTTCTTCACGGACCTCTCGAGTAAGGCCCTCTATAACTGTTTCCCCATCATCAATGACTCCTCCTGGCGTACTCCAGTCCGTTCGTCCACCTCTACGCGAATTGTTGACCATTAATATATTGCTTCCCTGAAAAAGTATTCCTCCGCCCACAGACCAATTTCGCACATCATTAGTCTGCCACTAGTTGGTGCACTTTGGAAAGCATTCACATAGGGTGACACATATGGAGTCTGATTCCATCCCACAAGACTTTGTGAACTTAGATGAGTTCGCGGCACCGACAGCTCTGCCTTCCGTCAGAGCGAGAATACTCGCATTCCTGGCAATAATAATTGCGTCATTCTGCGGCGGACTTCTGGGATTTTCGCTGACAAGTCTGCAATTCAATCCAGAAAATGAAATATGGCTGCTGTTTGGCGGCATCATCGGATCGCTAGTAGCCGCTCCGGGCGTAGCGGTCGTAGTGGTGCTAGTCCTAAGAGCTATGGCCGAATGGAGTGATCAAGCTTCTGCGCGAACACGGTCCTCTAGAAGGAAAAAATAAGTGAGACCTACTAGACACGCAGATCACCTACTTGATGATCTTCTTGATATAGCCAAGACTCTTGCGCTCAAGGCTGTAGATCGCCACCAGCAAGGCTCTCTAGGCACTATCTCAAAAAAATCCACTCAAACCGACCCGGTCACCCAGGTTGACACTGACTCTGAACGCTTGATAGTCGATGCTCTCAGGTCCGAAAGGCCCGATGACGGAATTCTTGGAGAGGAAGGAACTCAGCTACTGGGAAAGTCTGGTTTTGTTTGGGTCATCGACCCACTAGACGGCACAGTTAACTACTTGTACGGAATTCCAAGTCATGCAGTTTCTATTGCAGTTGTGTATGAGGGGAAACCCATAGTTGGAGTCGTCCATGATTCGGCGCTCGATAATGTCTACAGCGCCCGACTCGGTGGTGGAGCATTTTGCAATGGACAACCCATTACTGTCACCAGCGAAACAAGATTGTCTCACACTTTGCTTGGAACTGGTTTTTCTTATGATCCCAAAGAGAGACTAAAACA
>PCCJ01000076.1 GCA_002731665.1 Actinomycetota bacterium
CTATCATCATCTAGCATCTCACCGATCAGATGCATCTCACCACCCGGTTCTAATGCGTTAAACGCTCGTTGAACCACATCTGATATCACGTCACTTCCGTAGATAGGAAGATTGCTGGCCATTACTACAACGTCGACAGGAGATGGAAAATCACCTTTGGTGAAGTCTGCACCGGCAGTGGTGACCCTGTCTTCGACATTTTCTTGTTTGATATATTCCTGAGTTGCTATGACTACCGGAGGTAAATCAAGAACCGTTGCTTTAAGCCCTTGAAACTTTTTCACCGCCGTGATGCTATAAGCGCCTGAACCACCACCCAGATCCAAAAGGTGTCGTCGCCCATTAAGATCTACTAATTTCACGAATCTTCGAGCTGCACCAAAACCAATACTCGCCGTTGCTTCATGATATTTTTTCGCTTCTTCAACAGAGAGATCTTCGTACATTCCCAAAAGTGATGCTCTAGGTGATCGCATTTTGGCTGTCATATCAAACCAGCCCGGGACATCACCACGGGTGAATGTCATCCAGGGCCCAGCAAATTTTGTTGACCCTTCCACTAAAAACGCATCTACATCTGGTGAATTCACTAGTTTACTCGAGTCCCAAGACAACAACCCCATACTCAAGCAACACGTCACTAACCTATCGATGTCTAAAGGCCTAAGCCCAGTTAGCTTGACCAAATCTGCTTCAGAATTTGCCCCATTGTGGACATGACTAAATAGCGAAATATCTAAAGCCGTATAGAGCACAGCTGCTTCTGTATAGCCACGCGCTATGGCCTGCAAACGGGTTGTGTCAACTTTTTGTTGGGCTTCTCCAGAACTTGACATTCACTTGCCTCTCTTGAGATCAGGTCGTATGGCACTATTCTTTAATCTTAAAAAAATCTGGCTTTCCAAGGGCCCAATACTCTCCCCAAGCTTGTTCGCCTCCAGCAACGTTCACAACGTCGCCGGTAATGTATCCCGAAGCTACTGGCGACCCAAGAAATGCAACGGCTTGGGCCACATCATGCACTTCACCCAAACGCCTTTGAGCATTGTGATCAAATGAAGGTCGTGCCTCGGGCGGGTAGTTAACTAATCCCGGGCTTCGAACCACTCCAACAGCCACTGTGTTAACGCGAATGCTATGTGGAGCCCATTCCACGCTTAACGATGTCGCCAGCCCAACTGCTCCAGCTCTCGCAGCCGCTGTGTGCGGAAGCCCCACACTAGCCTTGCCAGTCACCGTTCCTATATTGACGATGGAACCAGCTACTTCTTCTCTTATCCATGAATTCGCTGCCGCCTGCATCATGTACCACTGACTATAAAGATTAGTTTCAAGCACTGCCGCCCACCCTTTGGGTGTTATTTCGGCAGCGTCCTTAGGGAACTGACCACCTGCATTATTGCAAACTAAGTCCAAACGACCAGTTTCATTTCGAGCAAACTCGATTAACGCAGCTACTGCATCCGGATCCCTAAGATTCATCACCATCGATCTGCAGTCAATCCCATGTTCCCCTAGAGAAACCTTCAACTTCTCGAGTTTCTCTGAATCTCGCCCACAGGTAACCACACGGGCACCTAATCGACCTAACAAGATACAAATAGCTCGACCAATCCCTCCCGCTCCTCCAGTTACGAGCACTGTTTGGTCTTCGTATAACTTGTCTGCAAACGCATGAGGCGTTAGAAACAACTCAGCATCGCTAGGCGATTTGTATGGATCTAAATTATCTTCAGGTTTCACATACAAGAGAATAGGCTTCCGGGGGCGGCCATGCCCGGCAAAACAAGTTAGTAGCTGAGTGCCCGGAGCGGGACTTGAACCCGCACGCCCGTTAGGGCAAAGGATTTTGAATCCTCCGTGTCTGCCATTCCACCACCCGGGCGACAATATATGAGGCTACCGCTTTCTGGAACAAATTGAGGTTTCGAGAAAGCCGACTTGGTGGAAATTACCCACTTTCTTTCACTTCTGCTCTACCATCTGATAAGTCGACTCTGACCGGTGGGTTTCTATCGGTCAGGATAGATTGAATTGGCATCACTTTCCGTGTCGCCATACAGGGAGGCAGAGTGCTCGCATTCACATTCCCAGGCCAGGGATCGCAGAAACCTGGAATGGGAGAACAATGGATTGCACATGATAGTTGGGAACTTGTCTCAGAAGCGTCTGAGGCTTGCGGGAGAAGCGTCGAGGACCTTCTTCTAAGAGCTGACGCCGATGAGTTAAGGCAAACTCGCAACTCTCAGTTGGCTACATTTGTTCTAAGCATGGTTACCTTAGATGCTGTTGAGCGGACCGGGTTAGCTCCAAACTATGCAGCTGGGCACTCCCTTGGCGAATACAGTGCGTTATGTGCGAGCGGAGTGCTTTCCTATGACGATGCCGTGCGGCTAGTAGCTGAGCGAGGCGAGGCTATGCAAATCGCAGCCGATGAACAAGAAGGCGCCATGGCAGCAGTACTTGGCCTCGACGACGACTTAGTAAACACAGCTTGCGCGCGAATTGATGGTGATGCTTGGGTAGCGAATTATAACGCTCCCGGACAAGTGGTTATTGCAGGTTCCCCAGAGGGCGTCCTTTTAGCTGGCGCTGAGGCTAAGCAGCTAGGGGCTAAAAAAACTATGCAACTGCCAGTCGGAGGAGCGTTCCACACTCCTTTTATGGCACCAGCAAGAGATCGTCTTCGGAAGGCTCTTGGGACGGTTGACTTCCGCGCTCCGGCTATTCCAGTTTTTGCGAACGTGGACGCAATCCCTAGGACAACTGCCGAAGAGTGGCAGCATCTGCTAGCAAGCCAGCTTTGCAGCCCTGTCCAATGGCGACAGACACTGTATGCGTTAGACCAACATGGCACTTCCACCTACGTTGAATTGGGTCCAGGCGCAGTTCTTAGCGGGATGGCGAAACGGACGATAAAAGGATGTTCGACTCTTTCAGTTCAGGGCCCAAAAGATGTTGACATGCTGCTGACCTCACTAACAGATACCGCTGCGATGAATCCTGCTTCAGGAGCATTACCCGCCGATGGTCATGGAGAAGGTCTCTACGTTACAGAACGACTTGTAGTTAGTCCTGCAGCTGGTCTATTTACTCCCAACCCCGACCTTACTGAAAATTCTCATTTAAACGTGGGAGACGTTGTAGGTTGGGTTTCCGATGAAGAGGTAAGATCTCCTTTCGCTGGAACTGTTATGGGAGTCATGGCCTTGGAAGGTGAACGAGTAACAGCTAGACAACCTATAACTTGGTTAAGAACCCACTAGATCGGAGTCCTATGAGTTTGCCTCAACCCTCAGGAGCAAGGCTTCTTTCTCTTGGCACATCACTACCAGATAACGTTGTCACCAATGACGATCTTGCTGAACGTGTCGACACAACTCACGATTGGATAGTGGACCGAACAGGCATCCATGAACGTCGCATTGGGGGAACCACATCAGGACTAGCCACAGATGCTTCACGTCAAGCTATTCAACGATCAGGAATAGACCCCTCCACTATAGATCTGCTTATTTTAGCTACAACCAGCCCTGATCGACGAGTCCCGGCAACAGCCTCGACCGTCCAAGAAAATCTTGGGCTCTCTTGTGGCGCTATGGATCTGAACGCTGCATGTTCAGGTTTTGTCTACGGCTTAATAGCAGCGCACGGGTTCATAAACCTCGGACACCGGCGGATCTTAGTCGTGGGAGCTGAAACACTGTCCAGAATTACGAACTGGGATGACCGCTCAACCTGCATCTTGTTCGCTGATGGTGCTGGTGCTGCCGTCATAGAGCGCACCGACGGAGAGGCTGATCTGAAAGGTTGGCATGTCGCTAGCAACGGAGCTCTGGAAGACACTCTATTCTGTGAGTTTGATGGGAAACTTATAATGAACGGTGGAGCAATCTTCAAAAACGCAGTCCTCGCGATGGAACAATCGGCACGTCATTCTCTGAAAATGGCGGATCTGACGCCTGACGACATAGATCTAGTAGTGCCCCATCAAGCCAATGTAAGAATCGTTGAGGCTTCTTGTAAAAGGCTGGGAATACCATTCGAAAAAACCTCAATGACGATCCATCGAACAGGCAACACCTCTTCAGCATCGGTTCCCTTAGCGTTAGATCACGCTGTACAAGAAAATAGAATCTCCAAGGACGACAATTTGCTTCTTGTTGGTTTCGGAGCAGGCATGAGCTCAGCTTCAGCCGTTCTAAAATGGAATGGCGTATGACCTCACAGAAAAACGTTTTGGTTACAGGCGGAAATCGAGGAATTGGCTTAGCCACAGCTACTCTTTTCGCCGATCTAGGTCACAAAGTGGTTATAACTGCTCGAGCACCAGAAATTGATGATGATCGTATACTCGCTGTCCCCTGCGATCAGAGCGATAGTGACCAAGTAGACAAAGCTTTTAAAACAATCGAATCAGAAATTGGACCAATCGAGATCTTGGTAGCGAACGCTGGGATCACACGCGACCAACTGATGCTCAGAATGACCGATGAAGACTTCGCAAATGTCATTAATGTGAATCTGACGGGTACGTATCGAATTGCACGACGAGCAGCAAAAAAAATGGTTCGGGCTCGATGGGGAAGACTAATTTTTCTATCCTCTGTCGTTGGTCTTTCCGGCTCAGCTGGACAGGTGAACTACGCTGCAAGTAAGTCAGGGCTCGTTGGTCTAGCTAGATCTCTTGCTCGAGAGCTCGGTTCTCGCAGCATTACAGCGAATGTAATCGCGCCTGGGCCAGTTGATACAGACATGTTCAGGGAATTAACCGATGAGCAACAATCCATGGTCACCAAAGCAGTTCCATTAGGAAGAACAGCCACTACCGTGGAGATCGCATCCTTAGCAGCGTTCCTGGCATCCGACGCTGCAGCCTATATAACAGGCAGCATTATTCCGATTGACGGCGGCTTAGGCATGGGTCACTGAGCAGAACCATCTAGAATCTTATAGTCCCTACACATAAGGATAAGGAAAACTCTAACTATGAGTGATAATTTCGAACGTTTCAAAAAATGTGCAGTAGAAGTACTTGCTGTAGATGAATCCGCCGTCGTACTTGACGCTGTATTTGCCGATGACCTAGACGCCGATAGCCTTGACCTAGTCGAACTAGTGATGGCTCTAGAAGAAGAATTCGATATAACCGTCGAAGAAGAAGAGTTAGAAGGCGTTACCAAAGTGGCTGATGCTGTTGCGCTTGTAGAGTCAAAACTGTGATGCAGAGACGCCGGGTCGCCGTTGTGGGCCTCGGTGTCGTCTCTTGTGCAGGCACCGGACTTAAGGACTTCTGGCAGGGATTGAACGCGCCAGCCCCAGAGGGAGAACGTCGCATACACGATTTCGATCCACTTCTATACTTCGATAATCCAAAAGATGCGCGTCGCTCAGACCGCTCACAGCAGATGGGCGTTGCTTCAGCATCCATGGCTATAGAAGATGCCGGCAAATTGACAACAGACACAGCGCGTATTGGCGTTATTTTCGCTACTGGCGTCGGTGGTCTCCATACTTTCGAAGATCAGGTATTAGTCCACGACAGAAAGGGGGCCAAACGGGTCTCACCTTTTATGGTTCCTATGATTATGCCGAATGCTGCTGGTGCGGCTATCTCAATGAAATATGGATTCCAAGGCCCCAATGAGACAGTGACAACTGCTTGCGCCGCCAGCACACATGCAATTGGCTATGCTGCCAGGCTAATTTCTATGGGATACGCAGATGTCATTATCTCAGGTGGCACAGAATCAGTAATGTCGCCTGTCGGGTTGGCTGGCTTTCAAAATATGACGGCTCTGTCATCATCTGGGTCCTCAATGCCTTTCGATAAGGATCGAGACGGTTTCATGATGACTGAGGGAAGCGCTACCCTTGTTCTCGAGGAAATGGAATCAGCTATTAAACGTGGAGCAACCATATATGGGGAGATTTTAGGCTCCGGTTCAAATGCTGATGCTCATCACATTACCGCTCCCGCTCCAGGCGGGACAGGTGCTGCGCGTTGCATGCAACTGGCGATTGCAGATGCAGGTCTCTCAGCAAGCGATATCCGACATGTAAATGCCCACGGAACATCAACGCCGCATAACGATGCGGCGGAAGCTCAGGCAATATTTTCTGTATTTGGCGTACAGGGGCCTCCGATAACTTCCACCAAAGGTGTAACAGGTCATGGTCTTGGAGCCGCTGGCGCAATAGAAGCCGCAGCAGTTCTACTATCGATAAAACATTGCCTTATCCCGCCTACAGCTGGGCACAAAGAAAAAGACCCAGAACTACCCAATATTGACCTAGTCATTGACTCAGCGAGAGAATGGGTTCCAGGACCAGCGATGTCTAACTCCTTTGGCTTTGGCGGACACAATGGGAGCCTGGTATTTGGAAATTTGGACCCATAATCGTTATCCAAATTGGCGAATTATCGCCGTCACTAGCGCAGAGAAAACTACAACTTCATAGAATGGGCGTCGACAATAGGCAATGACGCCCCCGGTGGCAACGCCGACAACCCGCGCATCTAAAACCAGAGTGCCATTCAGTTCAAAGGTTTGCAGAGCAATCAAGCTGCTCAACAAGGCCGGGGGTAGCAGCAACAAGAAAGCCTCAATTTCTTTACTTTTCTCTCGACGGGCACCAACCATTGCACCAACAATTTTAAATAGATACGCACCCAGAGACAGCACAAAAATTGCTGACCAAATCATGAATCGGCCCGCCGTTTTTGCCCTCGCCAGTATCCCAGAACAGCACCTGAAACACCAAGGAGTACTGGAACACCGATTGGCATAATCGGAACAGCAATTATGGTGATTGTAGCTCCAGACAGTGCTGCGACTGAAGCCGCATGATTTCTTAGATGCGGAACTAGAAGCGCTACAAAACCTGCAGGAAATGCCGCATCCAAGCCCCAAATCTCCGGTGAACCTATGAGATCGCCGCAGAGCGCTCCGAGAAGTGTTCCTAAACTCCAAAACAAATATACAGCAAGTCCAGTGGCCCAAAAAGCTCGTTTCGAAGCGTCTAAATTCTTCTGTGCCGTGGACATAGCCGTTGATTCATCGATCACAAGTTGGGCGGCTAATGCTCTTCCAAATAGGCCATTCGGAAGAACATTCACTATTGAAGCTGCGTATAGCCCATTACGGGCTGCCAACAGAAGACCACTCAATAGAGCGGCAGTAACTCCGCCGCCGGCTCCCAAAAGTCCTACGAAGGCGAACTGTGAGGCACCAGTAAAAGTCAATAAGGACATTGCTAATGCTTGGGCTACTGTCAGACCAGAGGCAGCAGCCAGAACACCAAATGTAAGTCCAAATATTCCTACAGCCAGCCCCAAGAAGATCGAGTTCCGAATGATTTGCCCCATTTAAAATCCGGGTTTAACGCTTATGGCTTTGGCACATCTGCGATAACAAAAAGCATGTCAACAGAGCAAGCAATTTCACCATTAACCGTGGCCACTCCATTACCTTTACCTGCGCGAGATGACATCCGCCCAAGCGTTGACTTCAAGACTAATGTATCCCCCGGTGACACTTGCCGACGAAATCTTGCTTTATCGATTCCTCCGAAGAGCGGCAGTTTCCCTTGATATTGCTCATGGCTCAAGGCCGCTATACCAGCAGTCTGAGCAAGAGCCTCAACCATTAACACTCCAGGTAGGGTTGGGAAACCGGGAAAGTGCCCTTGAAAAAACGTCTCTTCACCCGATAAATGCCATAAAGCCGTGCAGGAAACCCCCGGGTCAAGGTCAATAACTTCATCAACAAACAAAAACGGGAAACGATGTGCCAACAAGTCTTCAGGATCGGGCATTTTATCCATTGCTTCTCTCTAACACTTCGTTTAATTTTTCAACACTTAGTTTAGGCGATATTTTGTACCAGCACTCTAAGATCCGGCCGGTATTACTTATCCAAAAAACTGATCTCACAACCCCCTCGTACTCTTTCCCATACAACTTTTTTGAGCCCCACACGCCATACTTTCTAGATACTTTATGATCAGGATCCGAAAGCAAAGGGAATCTCAATTCATGCTTATTATCCCATTTCATTTGAATTTTAGGTAAGTCAGGACTCACTCCAATTAGCTGAATACTTCTGTTACCTTCAATCAAATCTCTAAGACCTAACGCTTGTGATGTGCAGCCGCTGGTGTCAGCTTTCGGATAAAAAAATAAAAGTACTGACTTTGGCGCTTGCTTACTCAAAGAAACCTTCTGGCTTCCTTGGTCCAAAAGAGTAAACGCAGGAGCTCTGTCGCCTATAGATAGCATTCACTTAACCTACATAGTTACTCAACCTTGGCCAGCATCAGGACGCAGAACTGTGGCTATTTTTTTGATTCTGAGAAAGCTAGTCGTTGGTAAGCAACGACTGCAGATATTTCTGATGAATCTAACCCTCGACTAAACGCAGGCATTGAGCGACGTCCCTGTTGAACTATTTTTAGATGGCTCGAATAAGAAAGACGATGGCCGATACCAATCAGTCGGCTCCCTATCCCGCC
>PCCJ01000021.1 GCA_002731665.1 Actinomycetota bacterium
AGACCCAAGCGATATCCAATTCTGTCTTCATTTCTGCGAGCTCGAATCGGGTATTTTGATAAGAGCCAACTGATTGATCAAAAACCTTACGTTCGGTAACGTATTCGACGGCTCCGTCGAAGGCTGCTTGAGCGTGCGCCACTCCTGTTATAGCAATCGAAAGTCTTTCCTGTGGCAGGTTTTTAACCAAATTCAAAAATCCTGCGCCTTCACCACCAAGCACATTTTCTTTCGGTACAAAAACGTTGTCAAAAAACAATTCAGCCGTGTCTTGGGACTTCATGCCTAATTTATCTAAGTTTCTACCGCGCTCGAAACCGCTCATGCCCCTTTCCAAGACCATTAGCGTCATTCCCTTATGTTTTTCATTTGGATCAGTTTTCACCGCCGTTATAACAAGATCACTGTTGATGCCATTGGTAATAAAGGTCTTCGCTCCGTTAACTAAATAGCCATCGCCTTCTCGTATAGCTGATGTCCTTATGGACGCCAAATCAGAACCCGTGCTCGGCTCGGTCATGGCTATGGCACTCATTAAATCGCCACTCACGAGCCCGGGCATCCAACGATCTGCTTGCTCCTCACTACAGTAATTAAGGAAATACGGCAAACAAATATCATTGTGAAGCGTGATACACATTCCAGATCCAATTACTCCGGCTCGCTGGATTTCCTCATTGATAACAGCGTTGTATCTGAAATCTTCGATTCCTCCACCACCATGATCTTCTGGAACAGCCATTCCCAAAAGGCCTAGCGAGCCCGCACTTCTGAACATCGCCTTGTCAACTTGTCCATCTTTTTCCCATTGCTCATGGTTTGGAACTATTTCTTTCTCCATGAAAGCTCGGACCGATGAGCGAAACATTTCGTGTTCTTCATTAAAAATAGTACGACGCATAGCCTGACCGTACCGTTTTTCCAGCGTCTCGACTAGCGGAATCGAGGTCATTCCAACAACATCTGGCTAACGTTCGTTTATATGACCAACTGGGATGCTCTAGCTACAGCCGCAGCTGCAAGTAGACGGCTCAATCGTTGTCTCGCTGAAACTCGTCTCCGAGATGAAGAAACTAATGAAATCGCTACCGCGCTAGACAAATTAGCGGATAAATTCGTAGCCGGTAGTCAAAGAGACAAACTCGATGACATGCTGACACGTCCCCATCTCGCAGCGATTTATAATGGAAAGCACACTCCATTAGATCTAAACCCGGGAGATGAAATTGAGTTCGATCCGTTCTCCATCGCTGGCGGGATCTTCCATCCTTCATCCATTGGTTTAAAATTTTTCAAAGAAAGTAATGAAAGCGTTCTGGCTGTCACCTCAGTCCACCCTATGTTCGCCGGGCCGCCAGAGCGGGTCCATGGAGGTATCCAGGCCCTCATCGTTGACGAAGTGATGGGGGCACTGAATCGGATGCGTGGGAGGCAAGCTTTTACTGCCTATCTCAATGTGAACTATCGGGGTCCAGCTCCACTTAATGTTGATCTGAGTTTTCGGGCATGGGTCGACAAGATTGAGGGACGAAAAGTATTTTTAAAAGCTACGGGCCAAGAATCAAATAAAACTTTCATGGATGCCGATGGTTTATTTATCGCTCGCGAAGATCAAAATCCAGATGCGAACTAGATAATCACAGTTCTTATTTTTCAGGTCGCAGAGTAGGAAACAAAACGACGTCTCTTATGGTGCCGACGCCTGTCAATAACATTGCTAACCGATCCATACCAATCCCCAGTCCACCGGTTGGGGGCATGCCAAACTCTAACGCCCTGAGATAATCTTCATCTACTGTCATAGCCTCGTCATCGCCATCAGCTTTTTGGGCGGCTTGTGACTCGAAACGCCTACGTTGCTCATCAGGGTCCGTTAATTCACTGAAGGCATTGCATAATTCGCGTCCAGCAAGAATTGCCTCAAAGCGTTCAGTTACTCCTGGTTTGTCTCTGTGTTCAC
Organism: Actinomycetota bacterium; assembly: GCA_002731665.1. The sequence continues at coordinate 1,961 of PCCJ01000021.1, forward strand.
GCGCCAACGGCGAAACTTCAGATGGGTGTTCGGTTACATAAATCGGACCCCACAAATTTGATTCAGTAGTTTTTTCGTAGATCTCTAATACTAATTTTCCAACTCCATAAGTTTCTCTATATGGAACTCCATATTTATCTGCGACTTTACGAATTTCGTCGATTGGCATTTCCAGTGAGAGGGCTTCTCCAGTGGCTTCCTTAATCAGTTCAATCATTGAGGCTCGCCTCCACGGGCGCGCTACATCAAGTGGCTTATCACCGAAGTGCAGAACAGTTGAGCCGGTTAGCTCAATCGCTAAGTACTCGACTAATTCTTCTACAAGATTCATGATGTCTTCGTAGTCGGCGTAGGCCTGATAAAGCTCAAGCATCGAGAATTCGGGATTATGTCTAGTCGATACGCCTTCGTTGCGAAAGACCCTTCCAAGTTCGAAAACCTTGTCAAACCCAGCAACTGTCAAACGTTTTAAATAAAGCTCAGGGGCGACTCGCATATAAAGCTCAAGGTCTAGCGCATTGTGATGGGTGGTAAACGGTCGAGCGTTAGCGCCACCTGGTATCGGATGAAAAATAGGAGTTTCCACTTCTATGAATCCACGTTCTTCAAGAAAATGTCTAGTCAACGACATCATCTTGCTTCTTATCATGAAGGCGTTACGAGATTCTGGGGTTACCCACAAATCAACGTATCTCTGCCGGTACCTGGTGTCGGTATCAGTTATTCCATGCCACTTGTCTGGGAACGGACGGCGCGCTTCTGCTAGTCGCACCCACTGATCAACGCGAATACTTAATTCACCTCTTCGCGTGGTCATTATCACACCGGTAATTCCGATCCAGTCGCCCAGATTAAGGCTACAAAAACCATCAAATTCTGGTGTACTTTTAGACGGTGCGAAGAGTTGGATTCGAGATGAAGCATCATCTAAGGTCCCAAACGCTAATTTACCCTGAACTCGACGCAACATCAGCCTGCCCGCGACTGTAACGACACGGTCAGTTTCTGTTCCTGGCTCTAAGTTCTGAAATTCCTCAACTAGGTCATCTACTTTTGTGTCAGGGTCAAATCGATATGGAATCGGTGTCATAGTTCCTCAGAGAACGTTTTTGTTGTGGACTAGTCGCAAACCATGCAACGTTAACCATGGCTCATGATGGTCTACTGTTCGCGCATGCGGCGCAATTAGCTCCGCGTACCCTCCAGTAGCAATGACTGTAACGTCGCCAACTTCCTCTTCAATACGATCGATCATCCCGTCTACAAGACAAGCAGTACCAAAAATCACTCCCGATTGAATCGATTCGTGAGTATTTCTACCAATAACACCTTTAGGTTCCGTTAAGTCAACTTCTCGTAGTAGCGCTGCCCGACCAAATAATGCTTCTAGACTTATTTCTAATCCCGGTAAGATCGCTCCACCTAAATAGGCTCCGGTTGAATCGATAACATCAAAAGTGGTAGCTGTTCCGAAATCTACGACAACGCTGCTGGCTCCATACAATTCACACGCCGCTACTGCATTAGCAATTCGATCTGCCCCAACAGAACGCGGATCCTCGTATCGAATCGGCATTCCAGATTTGACGCCCGGTCCGAGGACTACGGGCGACACATCTAGGTATCGTTCAGCAAACCGACGAAGAGATGCGGTAACTGACGGGACGCCCGATGAAATAGCTAAGCCTGTCACATCGTTCTCGAGCTCAATTCCTATCTCTCCGGTGAACCCAGATATGGCCAACCCTATTTCATCTTCGGTGCGATCAGGGCTGGTCGCCATTCTCCAGTGTCCTAGTAAACCACTTGATGCTGTTTGGGGCTCGTTGACAACAGTCGAGCCGTATAGGCCAACCATCATCTGAGTGTTGCCTGCGTCGATTACCAAAAGCATAGCAACTCCATTTCTAAGGTCAGCATGCCGCTAAGCGTGCGCTGCCTCACTTAAGATCGTGCCTTCGCCCCGTCGATAATGCAACTTCGTATTTCAAAAATTCGCATTTACCTCGTCAACTCTCAATCAATTTTACTTCCTGACCGATGACCGAAACCTCCCAGTCTTCAGGAAGAAGATCTGGCGCTAATTCTGCGAGGGGATACATGACAAAAGCACGATTCCACATTCGCGGATGTGGCAAAGTCAGTTCTACATCGTCAAGGACTAAGTTTCCGTATATCAGCACGTCTGCATCAAGAGTCCTCGGTCCCCATCGAATCGTTCTCTCTCGATCTGCATTAGCTTCTAGCTTCCTGCAAAGTTCGAGAACTTCATACGGACCTAAAACCGTTTGTAGCTCAACCACCATGTTCAGAAATGGTTCTTGTTCCGGTCCACCGATTGGCGCTGTTTCGTACAAGCTAGAGACATTAACGATGTCAGTGATCATTGCTACAGCATTTTCTAAAAAAGACTTTCGGTCACCCATATTAGATCCAAGACCGATGAAACATCTCATTAATTCCTTGGTCATTTGAAAGACCGCGTGATCTGCACTCCACATGTATGAAGATCTACAGGCACAGGTGGCCGTATCTTCCTAATAGATATTGTTACTTCATGAACTCCTCCGAGAGCCAAAATTTCAGTCGCTATGACATTGGCTAATCGCTCTAGTAATTGAGCCTTCTCTCGCATACAAATTTCGGCTGCTAGCTCTCCGACAGTTCCATAATTGACCGTGTCATCTAATTGATCGCTCGCGCCAGCCGGTTCTAAATCAGCTCGGAGGTCTATATCTATTTCTAACGGCTGCTTTCGCTCCCTTTCTTCTGCCAAGACGCCAACTATGCAGGTTACCCTTAACCCACGAAGCTGAATAAAATCTTTTGGTTCTGAAGAATCGCGCATCTGTTCAGTCTGCTACACGAGGTTGCTTAATAGCCAGGCTAATTTCAACAAGTTCACGTCCAAACGGCCCTAAATGCCGTTGGAAAATGCGCTCAACCATTGCTAAGGCCTGAGGTCCAGTAGAAACAAGCCGGGCATATAGTAAATAGCCAGCAACAATTCCGCAAACCCGTTCACTTAGTTCCTCAGCATGAATCACTACTTTTTTTTCACGATGCAGCAACGTGTCCATCTCGCCATAAATTGTCTCTAAGAAACTTAACAATTGTTCACGCTGTGGCCATGGACGGTGTGCGAAAGGTAACCCTAATTCTCTGTAGTTATTCAAATTATGGGAGCCGGGTATTAAGGAGAAGACAATATCAAATCCCTGCTGTCTCAGCCAAATAATCTCTTCTTGACGTCGAACGCGACGATGATTGGCTCCATATCCACCCGGTCGTTCGCATACAGCAAGCTGATCTTTTATTACCCAGGCAAAATTTCGAGGCTCAATGCCTGCAGCCCATTTTCCTTTCATTAAAACCAATTTTCTTAGACGTCGAAGACCAGCGTACTTCTAGCAAGCGATCTCATCCAGTGAGTCACTTACACCTGCAGAAATTCATTGACCTGTTTCGGTGTTATAGGACCATATATCTTTTAAGTTTCGAAACCGTTGCGCCACATCTAGTCCATAACCAACTACCCATACTTTAGGTATCTGGAAACCTACATACTTTATGAGGTCATCTAAATCATCTTGAGCTTCTTCTCTGACTAACAAGGAACACATCACCAGACTTGCTGGGTTTCTTGCAAGCAAGGTTTTGCGCAGATATCGGAGAGTCAAACCACTATCTACGATGTCTTCTATGAGAATGACATCTCTTCCCTCAATGTCAGTATCTAAATCTTTAAGGATTCGGACAACCCCGCTGGTTGTTGTGCTGCTTCCGTATGAAGAAACCGCCATGAAATCGAGTTGGACCGGTAAGTCTATTGCGCGACATAAATCTGTGGTGAAAATTACTCCACCCTTGAGCACACCGACTAATAACGGTTCACGCCCTTCGTAATCTTTACTGATCAGATCACCTATTTCTGACACCCGGCTTTCGATCTCCTCTTGGGTTACCAAAATTTCACTGAGAGCAGGATGATTAAGAATTAAATTATGGTCGACCACGGCTCGCCAACCTAGTCGCTAGTTTCGGAAACTTCATCCTCTGAGCTAATACGTTCAAAAAGATGCAACTTACCTTTACTTCTCCGGATTCTCTTCCCTCCAGCAATCTCGGTTCCAAGCGAATTTCCTCTAGCGACTTCAAGCACTCTTTCAACAGCCGCAAGATCCGGTGGGTGATCATTTCTTAGCCATTGACGAATAGCTCGCCTAGCTAATGGCACCGGAGCAGAATTGAGCTCTTTCACATCAGTAGGGTCTATAACAGAGGCCAATTCGTCGAGTAAGTCTCGGTCATCTCTTGCTAGGTCAGCTGCACGAACAAATAACGGTGCAACATCTCGTTGTGCAACATCTGCCATTAGAGGCAATATTTCATGCCGGACCCGGTTTCGAAGAAATCGGGGATTTTTGTTACTGGGATCAAATATTGGTTGGTATCCAAAGCGGTTGCAAATTGCTTCGGTATCGCATCTCCTTAATCGCAGCAGAGGGTGACCACTTGGTCGCATTCCTGATAGCGCATCTAGCGAGCCTCCGCGCATTAGATGTAACAGAACAGTTTCAGCTTGGTCATCGGCTGTATGTCCCGTTAGTACTTCGTTGGGTAATACCCGATAACGGGCATCGCGAGCTCTCTCTTCTAAATTTGGCCCATCGACTAATTCAATTTTTATTTCTTCAAAACCTACGCTGAGTTTGTCAGCAAGCATTTCGACTTTTTTTGCCTCTTCAGAAACTTCTTGTCTGAGCCCATGATTCACGTGAATAGCTTTAACCGTGGAGCTAATTTCAGATGCCAATATCAAGAGAGCGGCAGAGTCCGCTCCTCCTGATACTGCGCAAATCAATTCACCCTTGCTAGGGAATGCACATTGATCTATGTAGTCATGGAAGTTTGAACGAGGTTTCATTAGACGACGTGCCTAAATCGCAGGCACTCGTTGCATCCATGCTTCTGGATCGCGAATTTCTTTCAGCGATGGCAAATGCGAAACGTCTGACCAGATAATGTCGACAGCTCGATTACCTCTTTGTGACTCAATAGCCGCAATAAATTCTTCACCTGCCTGATACTGAGCTAATTTGGCTTCGATACCCATTAATTTTTGCATCATGCGAGCAAAACCTTTCGCCCCATTTCGCCGTTCTTGCAGCACACGAGCAAATCTTGGTGCATGTTCTACATAGCCGATAGCAGCGCGTGTCATTGTTACATCCCCGTGCCCTTCAACTAAACTCATCATTCCTCCGACGCTTTCGAGCAAGCCTCGTTGTTTATCGCTAGCGAACAGGGCAGCTAATCCACCTTCACCAAGAGGATCACGGCCGGATCGTCGCTCATCATACAAATATTTAATTCCGTCTTTAAAACGTTCTGGATCAGGTTCTACCTCGTCAAGCATTCCGTTTACTAGAGTCAAAAAATGGGGTCGTAGCCATGGGACTCCCGTGAACTGTGACCGGTGTGTTAGTTCATGTAGCGCCAGCCAAAGTCGGAATTGTTGGGGAGGGAAGGCGAATTTTTTTTCCACCGACAGAATATTAGGACCTACGTAATACACGTAATCCTGGTCATCACGATCTTCATCCTCAGCAAGTAGTAGGTCATACTGGCCAAGCACACGGCGAGACATCCAACCTAAAACTAGTCCCAATTCTGTAGCCGCAATTTTTTTCGTTAGTTGAGATTCAGCTCTTCCCTCATCATTTTCGGAAACAAGTATCGGTCGCAACAATCTTTGAAAAGACTTGATATTTGCGTCGATCCAACCTGCTCGATCGATCACTTTTGCTCGAGCTTTTCCATCTTTCGAGAACAAACCAGTTTCTATGGAAACAAGCTCCTCTGCTTGCGGAGTGAACCGTGCGAAATCTGAGTGGAGTGAATTCCCTAAATATGATTGAGATAAGGGTTCTTCTCCAGCAACTTTAACTGCTATCCGTCGAGCAAGCTCCCAGTCCACTGACACATGTGTCCATTCAACGCTTTGGATATCGGGGGGCTACGACTTTGGCTACGTAACCTAACAAAAGTGCAATGACATTCACTACAGCGCCCACCGCAAGTGGCACTGCAAGCCAAAAATGCCAGATCTGTGCTCCTAGTGCTTCCATGCCTTTAGGCTAGCTGCCGCGATCCCCATAGCCGAATCACATTTGATTATTAGCCAAATTTCTCAAATATTAAAATTTTCTGGCCTGATTCCATCATCTTCCCGTTAAGAGGTTCCCGCTGTTAAAGTCTGCTGATATCGTGAGCGGCTCAGCGCCCGAGTAGCTCAGTGGTAGAGCGGCTCTCTCGTAAAGAGCAGGTCGTGGGTTCAATTCCCACCTTGGGCTCAGTCTGATAGTTCTAACATTAAGCGTTGCGTCATCAACTTTTCGTTGGGGTTACGACGTAAATTTTGGGAAGCTTTTTGTATTGCTGTGAGCGACCGAATTGCTTTTTGGCTATCTATAGTTTGATCTGAGATCTCTTGTCTGATCGCAGCTCCTAAGGCGCTAAACCCCATCAGAAACTCATCTGTGCGCAAACGTCGAAGTTCCCGTTTGTGCCGATCTTCTAATGTCGTTCTGCCGAGCCCCCGTTCACCAAAGCGCTCTGCGCGCTCATCTAAAGCTAATTTTTCTTCTGAGTGCTTATTTTCCATCGGGCCCGCAGATGAATCTATTAGTCCCAAAACAAGGTCGGCTGCTAAAGCAGCATTACCGCCACTTCCGTTAAGTCTTTCTCGAATTTGACTCCACGCATTCCATCGATTTAATGCTCCGTCATCGCTAGCGAGGATTCGAGCTCTATCTATAGAACCATTTGCAATTTGCGATGCAAACCGTGCACGACCCAGATCTACACCCTCTTCAATAAGGAGTTTTTCAAGTTCACCAGCGGGAATAGAGACAAACTCGATTTGAAGGCATCGAGACGCAATAGTTACGAGATCAGAAGAAATTTCATCAGCCAACAAAACAAAAAATGTAGACGGCGGTGGCTCCTCGATCGACTTAAGCAACATTGGGCCGGCATCTCGTATCAGGTGCAAGTCTGTTACCACTATCACTTTACGATTACCTTCAATTGGGCTCGTAGAAGCGGTACGAACAATGTCTCTGGCCTGTTCGGCTGTTACGAAAGCACCAGCGCGATCCACGATCACTAAATCGGGGTGTTCTTCGGCTGTTGCGAGCCGCTGGTGTCGTTCCTGATCATTATCTCTATCGTTGAGCAGGCCCGCCGCAAAAAGTCTTGCTGCATTTCGAGTCCCAGCCCCAGATGGCCCAACAAATAGATAGGCAGGTACTGGGTCAATGAGGGCAGCTTGCAGCATCAAGACGGCTCGTGGCTGACCTGTAATAGTATCGAAGAGGCTGCTCATCAATCTTCTTCAAGCGCTTTGTTGACCAGTAGCTCAATCTCTTCTACTGAGCCCGACGCATCAACTATTTTCCAACGGTTGGCATCTTTCTCGGCTAGCAATTGAAACCCACTGATTACGCGTTCGGCGAAACCTTCGTCTTCGCGTTCCATACGGTCTCTAGTTGCACCCAATCGTTGGTTCGAGATCTCGACTGGTACCTGTAACAAAATAATTATGTCTGGCAGAAGACCCCCGCTCGCCCATTCTATGAGTGTGTGAAGGTCGTCTAACGACTGGCCTCTGCCGTATCCCTGGTAGGCCAAGGTTGAACCGAAAGATCTATCTGTAACTACGTCGCGGCCGAGAGCCAAAGCCGGTTCGACAATAGTGTCTACATGATGAGCTCGATCGGCAGCAAACAAAAGAGCTTCTGATCGCGCTGATGGGACCGGTCCGTCACCTAACAGCATTTCTCGAATTGCAGCTCCTAGTTCTGTTCCACCTGGTTCACGCGTTAAAACAGCATCGAGTTTTTTTGCAAGTCTTTCTGCCTGGGTTGACTTGCCGCTGGCTTCCCAGCCTTCAAATGCGATGTACCGACCACGTTTCAATATTTTTTTTCCTGGCTTTTCCGAAGAGATAAAAGAGACAGTCCTCCTGCTCCAATGATAAGCAAACTAGCCAGCCACAGGGCGCCGCGAACCCCGGGAAGTTCCATTGTGAATTGTCCGACAACAATTTCGTTTTCGAAAACTACCCCAAACAACCAGTTGAAGCCATCTGAGAGAAATCCTCCAGCTGTAATCGACAATAGTAAACAAAACCTTACTGCCGTATAGAGCGCACTGAATACGCGTCCTCTTAATTCTTCTGCTACTTCTTCATGTAGAAGGGTGAACCCTAAAACATATACGCTTCCGGCAAAGATCCCCATTACAAAAACTCCAGCAAGCGCTAAAAAAGTATCTGAACAAGACACGGCGAAGAGGAGACCGAATCCAGCGCCGAACACCGAAGTCACAAAGGTGCGTTCTTTATTGAGTCTTCTTTGAGCGATTGAGAGCGCAGAAACTCCGAGAGCGACCCCGAAACCAAGTGTTACTATAATAGTACCGAAGCCGGCATTGCCTGCTTTCAGCACAACATCGTTGAAAACAGCGCCAAGGGGAATCAACATTCCCCCGCCGATCATCCCAGTGCTCAACCCCACCAATACCGCACGCACCCTTGGGCTAAGCGCGATGAAGTTCCAGCCTTCGCGCAGTTCTTGGAACCCTTCGGCTAAACCAAGCTTTGTTTTCTTAACGGCTCGCTGTTTTCTATGGGGTTTAATGGGCAAAGTAGCTATTAATGCGGCGGCAATAACAAATGTTGCTGCATCTACTACTAGCGCCCATTCAACTTGTCCTACTGCGCTTTGGCCGAACCATTCAACCAGTTTCGCAAGCCCAATGAACGCGCCTGCAGCTAATGGGAACGTTCCGTAAGCAGCTACTAAGGACAACGAGTTGGCAGCGGTTAACTGTTCTTTGGGAACTAGGTTTGGGACTATGGCTTCTTTACATGGGCTCCATAATGAGGTCGCTAATTCTAAAATAAAAGACGCTAAGACAAGACCCCATACGCGTTCGATAAATGGGATGGTCAGCAAAGTGGCCGCTCGAATAATGTCACAAGTGATGAGGAGACGCTTACGGTTAAGTCGGTCAACAATTAGGCCACCAACTGAAGCCAAAAAGAAGCCAGGTAGTACGCGAGCTAGCATGACGAGAGCAATCGCTGAGCCTGGTTGGTCCCCGCCGATTCGTCGAGCTACTTCAATAATTGCAAGAAAGCCAATCCAATCACCGAAGGCACTAACTACTTGAGCTATCCAGAGCTTTAAAAAACTTCGAGATCTTAAGACAGTGAAACGCGCAGGGATTTCGGAGTTCATGCCATCGGCAGAGTGAGGAGCAGAGTTATCAGACATAAATATTCTAAATGCGCATGAACTAACCGTTCACTAGTTAAGCGTATTCACTCCCACAGTGTAAATAAAGAAACTACATTAACTAAATTTCATTTTAAGAACTACGAAGTTTTGAACTAAACACCAGTTCTAAAACATTTGCTAGCTGATGAGACTAAACGATACGCAGTATCAACTCACTTTTTTCGTCTACTGGATTTGGGGCTGCGCTTCTTTGCAGATGCTTTCTTTTTGGGTGGACCTTTTAGTCTTTTTTCAGCCAAAAGCTCAAGTGCTCGATCGAATGTCAAATCTTCAGGTATGTCTCCCAAAGCAAGTGACGCCATGTACTCACCGTCGGTGACGTAAGGTCCAAATTTTCCATCTTTTAAGGAAACCATATTGCCTGAGTCAGGATCTTTCCCAAATTCTTGAAGCGGCGCTTTCGCTGTTCTTCCAAACTTTTTGGGCTCTTTAAGTTTCTTTACAGCTTCTTCGAGCGTTAATGTAATCAACTGATCTTCATTATCTAGGCTGCGAGTTTCAGATTTGCCAAAGATTTTTAGGTCCCCTCCGGAGTGTGGCTCATCCGGATCATCCTTAGAGGTCTCGCCGGCACCACCGTCCCCTCCATTGTCGCAGGTATGTTTTAGATAAGGGCCGAATGGCCCGTTTGAGATGATTATCGGATTATCACAAAAAGGGTGGATTATTTCTCGCGGAAGGCTTAAAAGAGCTAATGCTTCTTCTAGTGTTACGTCTTCGACTGTCATGAATTTAAACAGTGATGAAGTTTTGGGTTTAGGTGCATCTTTCATTGTTTGTAATTCATCAAGTGCTTTGATAAGCGCTCTCGGTGAGTCAAACTCTGCGATGACTGCAAGATAGTCTTCTACAAGTTTAATCTTCCCTTCAGGATCGGGTCCGGTTTCTAGTTCTGCCCAGTAGCCAGCTTTTTGTAAAACTTCGCGAGTCTTTTGCTCTGAATTTCCAAATCCGAATTCATAGTCACTGTAAAACGCAACCAAACTCAAGAGCTCATTAATGGCTCCTAGGGTTCTTAAATTTATTCCACATTCTTCGGCGTTCTCCAATGCTCCT
>PCCJ01000077.1 GCA_002731665.1 Actinomycetota bacterium
TACACGACCGTAACCGCAGTAACAAAATTTTTGATCTTCCATTTATTTTCTTTCTTCTGCCTTAATCGCAGTCCATTGAATTCGAAGTTCGTCAAGATCAGGCATCTCTTCGTCGAGATTTCGGTCGAAAACATGGGGGTGACGCCTCACCATTTTTTTGCGAAGTTCCTCAATTATTTCTACAAGAGTAAAGGTGCTTTCTTCCTCGCCAATCGCCGCATGCAGAAGGACCTGGAATAGGAGATCACCAAGTTCCTCGACAAGCGAGGCTGTAGATGTCTCACCTGCATCAATCAATAAAAGTACCTCAGCCACCTCGTTCGCTTCCTCAAGCACATACTCTGCAAGGCTTCCGTGCGTTTGCGATCTATCCCATGGGCACTCGGCTCGAAGCGTTTGCACTATTGAATATAGTGAACGAACCGACGCACCGACAGCAGTTGCTGGCACCGCAGAGATCCACAAACTAGTCAAATGATCGGGTTCGAAACTTCTATCTAAATCATCCCATTCAACATCAAATACTGCTTCGTCGTTAAGACCCAATCTTTGAAGAACCGTTACCTTCGGCGAAACGTCACTGTCTAGCGACAACTTTATATCCGAAAGCACAAACTGGCTATCACATTGAGCCACTAGGGCCGGTCCTACGACATTTTTGATTTCACTAGTAAAGCGGTGACCATCTACAAGCGTGACTCCTACTTCAACAGGGTCTATACCGAGTCTGGCCCAAGCAAGGTCCAGAAAGGATATCGCTGGTTCGATTCGCACCGAAATTCTGTCTTCAAGTCTAAGCAACTCTACGGTTCGTTCAGCGATGAGTGGTGATCCGGGAACTAGGTAAAGAACAGAGCCGTTAATGATGGCGGCCTCTACTAGCCGCTCGGCGATGTTTGCATACACATGCTCTAAAGTTTCAGCTTCATCATAAATTCGATCAAACGACTCCGCATGTGCGAATATTTCTGCTGCAGGGTGACTTCGAGTTCTTATGTAGGTTAAATGCTCTCGCGAAAGACTTCGAACATTACTCGGCACATAATCCACATCAGCTGGGCCCATCCCAGCCACTATTACTGTTGCCATATGATTACAGACTCAATTTAGACTTATAGAAACTGTGGCCGAAGACCAAGTCCCTATAGCCGGGTCAATTTGAACAGAACTCGCACGTTTCACAACTTCACTAGCAAGTAGCTCATTGCCAAATGGGCCTAATTGGTCTTTGTCTATCTCCGCAGATTTAATTTCCGATACATAGAGGGAAATCCAAAGTTCGCCAGTATCACTGAACTGTGAATAAGTAAGACTTGGTTTTGAAAACTCCCCGGCCCCTAGCTCACTCAATGGCGCCGCCATCTCACCAAGATTCTCTGCCCAATCCAGAAGATTGGCGCAACCCATTTCACCGCCGGGCGCCGAAATAGTAGGTAAATTCACTTCATCAGCAACCAGGTACGGGTCTTCACCGCTAAGGATTCTTCCTATCGCTATCTCCGAGTCATTTTCTGAGTCAAGACCTAAAACCGTTATGCAATGTGGCGTAGCAAATTTGACCAGTCTCGGGTCTTCTGCGAACGCCTTATCTCGGGCATACACTTCAAAGGCACCTTCCATATGACTTTGCACAGCTTCGTTTATTTCGACGTCATTTTGTGCGAGATCAAGATCAAATCCCAATTCCACCAAAGCAATAGCGCTTAGACGCAGACGCAGCATTGACGTCAACCTTGCCACCACCACAGACGGATCAAGAGTATCACTTCGACTAGATGTAGAAGATGGCATTTCATCGAGGCTGGCTATAACTTCACCAATTGTTATCAACCCACCCGGATATCGCGCACCAACAAGCTCAAGATTACTGAACGTTGCAGCAAGTTCGAGGTCCGAGCGGTCTATCACTCCATCTGAGTCAACGTCGACTCGATTAAAAATTTCATCCCTATCTGCATTTAAAGTCGCAGAACTTTCAATGCCATCAAGATTCGAGCATCCAATATTAAAACCCAAGACACAAAAACTCAAAGCGGCTAGAGAAAGATATTTTTTAAAGGAGGGAGGGAGACTCTTCACAGTGTCGAGGCTACGGCCTTTATTCCTCAACAGTAGGCCTTAACTCCTGCAGAAAAGAGAAAAGGCGTCCAGGCAACGAAGAATCAAGGGACTTGAATGAAAGAATTATCTCCTTTAAGTCCTCTTTATACAGGCCTGACTCCATAGGAAAAACAGCAGCTAGTCGGCGAAGTCTTAGCTGCTCGCTTTCCTTTAAGATTACGCCTAACAATCTGACTTTCGTTCCATGTGACACTGATATCTCGGAGATAGACAACCGAACACATTCTGTACGGAGTAAACCAATGTGCAATAAGATCTTTGCAACCTCAGGAACAGGTCCATATCGATCAGTCCATTCGGCCTCAATATCAACTACTTGAGACATCTCGGTAACCGAAGCTAACCGTCGGTAGGCCTCTAATCGTTGCTCTTGTCGCTCTACATAAATATCTGGCAAGAAAGCCTGAAGTGGTAAATCTAACGAAATTTCATCAGGTACATCTGGTGTCTCGCCCTTGAGGTCTGCTACGGCTTCTGTGACCATCTCGCAATATAGATCATATCCAACAGCCGCAATATGACCGGACTGAACCCCGCTCAGCAGATTACCAGCTCCACGAAGTTCAAGATCACGCATGGCGATACGAAACCCCGAACCTAAAGCAGTTGATTCTCCTATTGTTTTGAGTCGTTCATACGCTTGTTCACTTAATGATCTATTAGCGGGATGAAATAAATACGCATACGCTCGTTGACCAGATCTACCGACTCTTCCACGAATCTGGTGCAGCTGTCCGAGCCCTAACAGATCCGCTCTATTTACTACCAACGTGTTAACACTCGGCATATCAATTCCAGACTCAATAATGGTCGTGCAAACCAAAACGTCATAACGCTGCTCCCAAAAGTCTATAACGACCTGCTCTAGCGAACCTTCGTCCATCTGCCCATGAGCTACCGCTATACGCGCTTCGGGCACTAGCTGGTTAAGGTCGTGCGCTACTTGCTCGATGTCCGCTACTCGATTGTGGACAAAGAAAACTTGTCCATCTCTTAGCAGCTCCCGTCGCATTGCCTCGGCAACAGCTCGTTCATCATATTCACCCACGTGCGTTAAAATTGGCTGCCTCTCCGCCGGAGCAGTTTGAAGAAGCGACAAATCACGGATACCAGTCAGGCTCATTTCCAAAGTTCGAGGAATTGGTGTAGCGGTCAAAGTCAAGACGTCTACATTAGCTTTGAACTGCTTAATTGATTCTTTATGAGTAACCCCAAATCGTTGTTCTTCGTCTACGACTAATATCCCTAGGTTTTTGAATCGAACATCTCCTGAAAGTAATCTGTGCGTTCCGATAACCACGTCGACGCTTCCGTCTTCGATGTCGCGCACAACCCCACGTTGTTGAGCTGGTGTAAGAAAACGACTCAAGACTTCAACACGTACTCCATGCTCTCGATATCGTTCCACGAACGTTTGGTGATGCTGCTGTGCTAGAAGAGTGGTCGGCACAAGAACAGCCGCCTGAAGTCCATCATTAACTGCGCAGAAGGCAGCACGAACTGCTACTTCAGTTTTGCCAAAACCAACATCTCCGCAGACTAAGCGATCCATGGGAAAGGCAGATGCCATATCTTTTAGCACGTCGTCGATAGCAGCGCTTTGGTCAGGTGTTTCGCGGAAAGGAAAAGACTCTGAAATTTCACGCATCCAGGGAGTATCTATAGGAAATGCATGCCCTTCGACTGCAGTTCGCTTTTGATATAGCACTACTAGCTCTTGAGCTATTTCATTTACAGCAGCCCTTACTCGAGCTTTTTGCTTCTGGAACTCAGTCCCACCCATCCGGCTAAGCGAGGGACTTTCGCCGCCAATGTAAGGCCTAATCAAATTGATCTGGTCGGTAGGCAAATAGAGCTTATCGCTGCCTCTAAAGTCTAAAACTAGATAGTCCCGTTCTGCTCCCATCAACTTTCGATTTACTATTCCCTGGTATTTTGAAACACCGTGATGGTAATGAACTACAAAATCGCCAGGACTCAAATCGTCAAAGGCTGTTTGCGCTCCTCGTCGAGTTTTAGGGACGCGATGCGTTGTCCTTCTTCCTGTGAATTCACGTTCTGTGAGCACGGCTACACCGAACTCTGGTGCTACAAAACCGAACTCTAGAGAAGCGACTACAATATGCCCTCCTCCTTGGCCACTGTAGGAAAAAGAGTCAACATGAAGGGAAAGTTCTATACCCTCATCACTCAAGGTATGTCTTAGCCTCTGAGCAGAGCTTTCAGTGTCCGCTGCAACTACCAAGGTTCCATCGGCGCTTAAAACTGTTTTAATTTGGTTTAGGAGCCTGACCGAATCACCAGCTATAGTTTCCCATTGCTGAACTTCGATTTGCTGGCTACCGCCTACTGTTAGATTGTTGTCAAGTGTTAGTACTGCTGCTTCAGATCTCTCTATTAGTCGCTCGTAGCTTACGTACAACGAAGGAAACGCTACCGGCGCGCCGTCTTCAGTCAATGCTCCCCAAGTTCCCGCCAAACTTCGAGCAAGGTCTTGTTCTTCGTCCTTGAGGTCAATAGCTTTATTGCGTAATCTGCTTGGCTCCACCAGAACTATGTGCCCAGCCCTACCCAATAAGTCTGGAAGAACCTGATTTGTGTCGACCAGCCATGGGAGCCAGGACTCTAGACCATCGAACATTTCCCCGTTTACTATCTTTTCCCAGTGTTCAGTGCCCCATGGCGCTATCACCTTAAGGTTTTCAGCCTTTTCTCGTATTTCTAAATCTGGTCGTAATTCGCGCGCCGGAAGTATCTTCACCTGCTCTAGGTCAGCCATTGATCTTTGGTCGCCGACATCGAATTCTGCTAGTCGTTCAATTTCGTCTCCCCAAAAGTCTATTCGAATAGGAAAATCTGCTGTCGATGGGAAAACATCAACTATCCCGCCGCGCACAGCCATTTCTCCTCGGTGTTCAACCTGGAATTCTCGATGATATCCATAGTCAACTAGCCTTTGAACAAACTCTTCTCTTGAGAATTCTGCTCCAAGGCTTACGGTTAAGGTCGAAAAGTCGTTGCTCGTTGTAGCCAGCCGTTGAAGAATAGCTCTTAAGGGGGCTACCACTACATCTGGTTTATTATCAGACCGCAGTCGACTCAAAACTTCTAGACGCCTCCCCATCGTCTCGATACCTGGGCTCAGGCGCTCGAATGGTAATGTCTCCCAGGCTGGAAAAATTTCAACGTGACTCTTCCCAAGCCAAATTTGTAGATCAGCCGCATAATGTTCTGCTTCCGACCCTGTTGAAGTAACTACCAAAATAGGTTTTCGAGAACTGAGTTTTGCCATCGAAGCGACAAAGTACGGCCGAGCATTTTCCGATACAGATACATGCGCCGCTTCTCGGCCCAAAGTTTCTAAAAATGCAGACTCTACTGAAATTTTCTTCAAAACTGCATTGCTGAGCCCGCTGTCTGAAAAAATACTCGAAGCTTTCGATGTCATCATCGCCTGTTAAACATTTGCATGGCTTCTTCCAAACCATCTCTGATAATCGATTCCAAAGCATCGCTCGCTAACTGAACGGAATCATCAAAAGCTGCTCGGTCAGATTTAGATGGCTTCTTCAGAACCCAGCCTTTCCCCGCCCCGGAGCTCGGAGGTTTACCAACACCCATTCGCACTCTCACGAAATCATCTTCGCCTAAATGCTGAACTATGGATTTCAGCCCGTTGTGTCCTGCTGTACTTCCACCAGATTTAAGTTTTAACCGACCAGGATTAAGATCAAGCTCATCGTGAGCAACGATTATCTTCCCAGGCTGGTCGATGCCGTACCGTTTGACTAAAAGCCGCACACTTTCACCGCTCAGATTCATAAATGTCTCAGGGCAAGCTAACACAATATTTTTTTTCTCTAACGTTCCTGAGGCTACGATTGCACGTTCGTTACGAGATCGACCCAATGACAGATTCATTCGAGCCGCCATGTTCTCTACGACCTCTGATCCTAGGTTGTGCCTAGTTCCAGAATACCTATCGCCAGGGTTACCCAATCCGACTATTAGATAGTCCGCAGCTGTTCCACGCCGCTCAGATGCCCGGCGAAAAATTGACACTAGAAAAAAACTTAATCCCCAGCGCCGTCGCTGTCACCAGCGGCTGACGCCTCATCATCTCCACCATCAATAGCGTCATCTCCGTCAACCGCAAGTTCATCTTCAGTTGCATCGGCCAAAGTTGCTCTACTTATCTGAGCAATCGCTATGACAGTTTCTAATTCCAGCTGACTAATTACGCCGTCTGGGAGCGTCAAGTCAGAGACTCTGAGTGGGGTTTCTATGGCCAGCTCTTCTATGTCTATTTCAAAGCTTTGGGGAATTTGACCAGCTGGCGCTTGAACCGAGAGCGTCATTATTTGTTGTTGGACTACAGCACCCTGGCGACCAGCGGCAAGAGCTTCACCTGTTAAGTTGACAGGGACGTCCACAACAATGAGCTCATCAAGACGTACTAGCTGAAAGTCAACGTGCGAGACCTTGTTGGCAATAGTGTCACGCTGCAATTCTTTAACAATACTTAAATAGTCTTGACCATCTACGTCTATCGTGATGACCGCGTTCGCACCTGCAGCATTTAACGCCGACCGAAATTCTAGCCGGTCTAAGGTGACTGGAATTGGATCCGAGCCATGCCCATAGATCACTGCTGGGATCTTATTCTCGTGGCGAAGTCGACGCGAAGAGCGGCTACCTAGCGTACGACCTGTATTGGCCTGAAGTTTTAGTTCCGACGACATCCCTGAAGACTCCTGCAAAATGGGTGGAGGTAGTGACATTCTTACGGAGCACCACCTGACGCGAGGGACAAGTGTAGGCGAGACTTTGCCAAACACCCACCTAAATTCGCTGTTGTTAAAAAACTATGTCAACTTTGCTCACGAGTGGTTGTCTCCATCAAATATTTCGGAAACCGAAGCATCTTCGAATACTGCCTCTAAAGCATCAGCTAAAACCCCTGCGACGCTGAGTACTTCCAGCTTTTCGAATTGTTTAGAATCAGGCAACGGGACGCTATTTGTCACAATAACTTTACTCAAGCGCGAGTCCTTCAGGCGCTCTACCGCCGGCCCAGAAAAAACGGCGTGAGTCGTAGCGCATAGAACGTCTGTCGCTCCATTCTCAAAAAGTGTGTCCACGGCCGCACAAATCGTTCCAGCAGTATCAATCATGTCATCAATAATTACGCACGTTCTTCCGTCGACATCTCCCATAACGCCCAATGCTTCGACCTCATTCGCTACTTGTAATGACCGCCGCTTGTAGATAGCAGCAACTTCGCAATCAAGGCGTTTGGCGTAACGTTCTGCAACCTTAACTCTTCCCGTATCAGGAGATACAATTACAGAACCACTTGGAATATTTTCTCGTAAATAGTTAATTAACACAGGCGCAGCAGTCAAATGGTCGACCGGGCCTTCAAAAAATCCTTGTATCTGACCGCTATGCAAGTCGATACCGACGAGTCGTTGGGCCCCTGCAGCGTAGAGAAGGTCTGCCAATAAACGAGCGGTAATGGGCTCGCGTCCTTGGGCTTTGCGATCTTGCCGGGCATAACCGTAGAAAGGCACCACTGCGGTGATGCGTTTTGCCGAAGCACGTTGCGCAGCATCAACCATTATCAGCTGCTCCATTATCGCATCGTTAACACTCATATCACCGGCACTGGCATGGGACTGGATAATAAAAACATCGCCCCCTCGCACCGATTCCTGAAAACGACACTTAATCTCTCCGTTGGCAAAGTCCGTAATGCCAGGATCACCTAGTTCGACTCCAAGATGGCTAGCTATTTCGCTAGCCAATGAACGGTTAGCTCGACCGCTGAATAGATGAAGTCGCTTTTTAGTAACCAGCTCCATGAGTACCTCTGCCCCTAGTAAAACGAAGTTTATAATGGTCCAGTGACAGTACCCGAATCAGGCACTGAACTGGCATCTAATGTTACATAAGGGCCAATCCGGCAGTCGTCTCCAATCGCGCTACTAGTAATTATGCTCTGCCAGACTCTGCAGCGATCACCAATACTTGAGTCGAATATCTGGACATCCGGGCCAATTTTCGCTTCAGCACCAAAAACCGAGTTTCCTTTCACTGAGCAGTTCTCCCGAAATATCACACCCTCAGCTATCTCAACGTTCGCATCGATTTGACATGTTTGCCAATCTAAAATTTCTACCCCTTGGCTAGACCAGTATCGCTTAATTCGTTCTTGCATTTCTTTTTCGCATACAGCAAGTTGTATCTGATCGTTAACTCCAACAGCTTCGACCGGATCATCAGCCGAAACTGCCAACACTGGGTATCCAGCTTCTTGAAGTAGCTCGATCACATCAGTTAAATAGAACTCGCCTTGGGAATTATTTGCCACAATCTTTTCTAAGACGTCTGGTAATAAGGTTCGCCTAAAACAATAAACCGAAGTGTTCACTTCTCGAACTTCTAGTTGTGATGGTAAAGCATCCTTATCTTCTACGATTCGTATAACACGTCCTTTTGCATCGCGAATTATCCGCCCATAACCAGTCGGATCGTCGACTAGGGCGGTAAGAATCGTTGCCGCTGCCATATTGTTGTTGTGTACTTCAAGAAGTCTCTTCAGAGTTTCCGGTCGCAACAAGGGGGCATCCCCAGGCAGGACCAAGACGTTTTCATCTAGGTTTCCTTTTTCGATCGCTTCTAGACCCCCTAAACCCACCAATGTGGCATGCCCAGTTCCATTTTGAGTTACTTGCTCCACGAATTGTAATGAAGCCTGACCCGCCGACTCTTCATGGAGCTTTTCTGAAACTTCAAAAGCTTTATAGCCTACAACGGTAACTATCTCAGTCACGTTGATGTCTACGAGAGCACTAACTACGAATGACGTGAGTGGCTTTCCACACAACAGGTGCAGAGGTTTCGGAACCGAAGATTCCATCCTGGTCCCTTTTCCAGCCGCTAAAATAATGGCCGCCGTCTTTTCCCCTACAGGCACAAGTTAGTCCTTTGGTCAACATGTTCTAGAACCGAAGGCTTTAGCGTCTTCCTTTCTAGAACCTGGGTCTAGAAAGCTCTCGCCGCATTGGGCGCCTCACTTGTTCGGGGAGGAGGGCTCGAACCTCCGTTGACTGGACCAAAACCAGTTGTCCTACCAGCTGAACGATCCCCGACCGATCGGGCCTTTTCGAGCCCTTTACTTTCTCTAACATCTTAACGACCAAAACCGCAGAAAAACGCTCTTAAGTTGGAACCTGGCATTTAGTCCGATACTGTCATCTTCCTCATGGGATCCCTCGTAAAGAAACGCCGTAAACGTATGCGTAAGAAGAAGCACAAAAAAATGCTTCGTCGGACACGTTTCCAGCGGAACAAAAAATAACAACTAAATAGCTAACCAGAGAAGCCTCGTGCGATCGATTTCGTAGTAATTGCGCTAACTCCTTGGAAGGTCACATCTGAGTAGTGACCTTCTACGAACCAAGTGCCTCCGCTTCCAGCTAGGCGAGCTCGCTGGCCCGTAGAGAGGCTTAAAGCGTCGCGCCATTCAGCGAGCTTCGGGTATGCGTGAAGAGCAGCAGGTTCTAAATCGTTACCGTTTAAACCTTTTGGGCCGCCTAACTGATCCCAAGTTTTGTAAACAATTGGTGTGGAGACTCCAAATGGCGGAATCAAAAGCGTTAGATCCTGTTCCTTATCCGGGAGAGGGTCAACAATTTCCCCTATTCCCTGAACTCGTGACCGCCCGCCAGCCAGACAAAAAACAACATCTGCCCCAAGAGCAAGTGCTGTCTTAGTATTTTGATTACTACTCCAACGCAATATTGCTGCGGCATCGCTTGATCCTCCACCAAGCCCAGCACCTGCAGGGATGTGCTTCTCTAATTCTATTCCCGCAGTTTTTTTCACTGCTGCTAATGCTCTTGTAATCAAATTATCGTCATTTTCGGGAACGTTAAGACCAGACACCCCTGAAACAATTTTTAAATAGTTTCCTGCTCTGATCCTTATCAAGTCGCACAAGTCGATGCTAACCATTTCAGCATCAATCAGGTGATAACCATCTTCGCGAACACCCAGAATTGACAGCGAAAGCGTCAATTTTGCTGGCGCTACTAATTCGATGAGCTTCATCACGTACCAGCCTGTAGGTTAGCTTCTGCGAAGCGAAGCCAAGCTTCTACATCTAATTCTTCGGGCCTTTGAGATGGTTTCACGCCAGAAATCGTGAAGCTCGCTGAAGTGGTTACCTCTATCAAACTTTTTCGGAGCATTTTTCGACGCTGACCGAATGATAGACGCAAAAGTCGAATCATTTCTTCGGTTACTTCCGTTGATGTTTCCATCTGCTTATGCCGTTCAACCGCCACAAGTACAGAAGCGACTCGAGGTTTAGGGTAAAAAACAGACGGTGGCACCGATCCAACAACTGTAGCTTTTGCACGAAGAGCTACGCGAACTGAAACAGCACCATATGCGCTATCGCCAACTTTTGCAGCTATTCGTTCACCGGCTTCACGCTGCACCATTACTAACATGCGGTCAACGGATGGGACTTCGTCTAGCAGCTCAATGACTAACGACGTCGCAATGTTGTACGGCAGATTCGCTACTAAATCCCACCCCTTTCCTGGGGCTAAATCCTGCCAATCAACGGTTCGTGCATCCGCATGGACAATGCGAGCGCCACCATTTAAAACTTCAGTCAAAAGCGGTATCAATGCGCCATCTGTCTCAACGACTGAGACTTCTGCTCCAGTATCTATAAGAGCTAAAGTCAAAGAGCCTAAACCTGGCCCGATTTCTACAACACGACTATCTGATTTGATTTGCGCTAACCGAACAATTTTTTTTACAGTGTTTGGGTCAACCACAAAATTTTGACCCAAACTTTTCTTAGGCGCAATTCCTGCTTTTTCTAGAAGCCTTTTAACATCAACAATAGAGAGATTCAAGAGATCACCTGCCAACGAGACCAGCCGAACTTTGATCGACACCCCGGCCATGGCTGCCATCCCTGTGTCTCCCACAAGAGATTAGCTCGATAGATTTGTTCCATTCGACTGCTTACAGATGGGCTGGCTAGTCCGCCGACGTATCTCCAAGTAGAAAGCGAAAACTGTAGGCCGCCGAAATAACCGTTACCAGTATCAATTTCCCAATTTTGACCTGATTCACATGAGGCTAACTCATCCCACATATCGATAGATGGCCAACTAGGTAGATAGATCTCATCCCATATATGAGCTTTCGTTACCTCGTCTTCAATTAACGCTTCTTCTTGCGAGCCTGGAGAACGCGACTCGGAGTCAATTTCTATTTCGTCGGACTTCTCTTCAACCACAGTCGTCGAACTAGGAACAGCCCCTTCCACTTCCGACACAACCACAGTCGTCGAACTAGGAACAGCCCCTTCCACTTCCGACACA
>PCCJ01000078.1 GCA_002731665.1 Actinomycetota bacterium
TCTTATTGGAGCAACAGCCATCGGAACTCCTAATAGTCCGAGCAATACCCACGGCCGCAGTAACGCCAAATAGAGCAAAAAGCCAAACGCAATGCTGACCACTACGCAATAAAGGGTCCTTGTTGGAGCATCTCCCATTCGAACTGCAAGAGTCTTCTTATTGCTGAGCAAATCTGATGGTCGGTCACGTAAATTATTTGTTATCAACAATGCAACAGCGAAAAGGCCAACTGGGATAGAACACCCAACCCCCAAAGCGGTAATACGTTCATCCTGAAGAAACGTCGAACCGCATGACGCAACTAAGCCGAAAAAAACAAAAACAAAAACTTCACCTAAACCTAAATACCCATAAGGCTTTGTTCCGCCGGTATAGAACCAAGCCGCAGCTATAGCGGCAAACCCCACTACAAATAGCCAATAAGAGATAGTAATGGCTACTATTGCGCCGCTACATGCGGCAATTCCGAAGGCGACAAAGGCGCCTAACCTAACTGATCGTGGCGACGCTAAACCCGACGCTACTAAGCGAACTGGGCCAACCCGATCCTTGTCTGTTCCTCTTATGCCATCGCTATAATCATTAGCTAAATTCACCCCAATCTGCAAAGACAAAGAAACAACGAGTGCGACTAACGCCCTCCAATAAGTCAACTCGCTTTCAGCAGCTGCCGTTCCTACGACCACGGGCACTATTGCTGCTGGCCAGGTTTTAGGCCTCGCTCCAACTAACCACTTCGAAACAGTATTCACTCAGTATCCTTTTTGAAAGCAATAAGACCCCCACCATCCATAACTATTGTCTGCCCTGTAATCCAGCTACCAGTCTCAGCCGCTAACCACGTAGCGCAACCAGCAATGTCTGATGTTTGCCCCAACCTACCCATTGGATAGCTTGCAGCCACTTCCGCCCCTCGCTCCCCATCCCACAGAATCTTGGCAAAGTCAGTTTTTATTAAACCTGGCGCTATGCAGTTAACCCGCACCTTAGGACCCAATTCTGCTGCTAACTGCTTAGTTAAGTGAATCAGTCCAGCTTTCGCCACGTCATAGACTCCTAGCTGCTCGTTAGTTGTCAATCCTCCGACCGAACTGATGTTTATAATAGAGCAGTCCCCCTTGCTCTCTTTCATGTATTTATTCCAACACAATTGAGTAAGAACTAGCGGCGCAGTCATATTAACCTGAATAGTCTTGTCCCAACGCGGGACATCAACATCTATTGTTGGTCCTGCATACGGATTAGCCCCGGCATTATTAACCAAAATATCTATGGCCCCGAATGTATCCAAAGTATGGTCTACTAACGATTCCACTTGGTCTTCATACCCTACATTGGAAGCATACCATTCGCATCCGTTGCCTATTTCTAAGGCCGCAAGCTCACAAGCATCTGCCTTGCGTGAAGTAATCATCACTTTGGCTCCAGACTGAGCATATGCGGTAGCTATTTCACGACCAATACCTTTTGAACCACCAGTAACTAATGCAACTTTTCCGTCTAAACGTAAATCCATATAGGAACCATAGAAGAGAAAGTTGGCCTATAGTTCGATTATGAGATTTGGATATCTGACAGGCAACCATATTGATGGAATTCATCCTGGAGATTTAGCGCGTGAGCTAGAGGACAGAAAGTTCGATTCAGTTTGGTTTCCCGAACATTCCCACATACCCACTGAGCAATTAACGCCCTACCCTAATGGAGGTCAACTCCCAGGTTCCTACGTTCATATGATGGATCCTTGGGTTTCAGTAGCAACCGCCGCAGCGGCAACTTCTAAAATTCAGTTAGCTACTGGAGTTTGCTTGCTCTTAGAACATGATGTTCTCGACCTAGCTTGCACCGTCGCAACCGCGGATGCTCTTTCCAATGGCCGGGTTACTATGGGAATCGGGGTGGGCTGGAACAAAGAAGAACTAGAGAATCATCGACCTGACCTACCTTTCGCTAAGCGCTATAGCGCTATGAGGGAAAGGGTCCAAGCGCTCAGAATCGCATGGGCCAATGAAGAGGCTGAATTCAGCGGAGAATGGGACAACTACTCTCGTTCTTGGGTATATCCCAAACCAACAAACGGAACTGTTCCAATAGCTTTAGGTAACGCCGGACCCTTAGGCATCCAACATGCTGCCGAATATGCAGACGAATGGTGTCCAATTGACGTAGGCATAATGAACACAGACGGTAAGCCAGACGTCATAGGGGGAATCAAACGATTTACCGATTTAGCAGATCAAGCTGGCAGAGACGGTAAAGCGATACCTATAAGCCTCTACATCTGGGGCCAACCGAAAATGGAAAGGTTAGAGCAATACGCTAACGCTGGTGTTACACAGTTCGTGTTCACCCCAGTTAACTTTGATCTGCCGTCTGCCGACGAGACGCTAACGTACATAGATCAGCTCACTGAAGTTATAACGACGTTTAACGGCTCAAATTAAAACGGTTTTGGCTCTGCTACGTATCGTAAATCCCAAGCAAATGAGCTATCTCCTAGATCCATGCGCTCACCAAGAACTAACCGGCGGCGAGAGTCCACCACAGCGATTAAACCTTCCCAAAGACCAGCTAAACCATCCATCCACTCTGGAACACACTCCTTTTCTAGCCCGGCCATAAGTTGCCAACCATGTTGTTGTATCTGAGCTCCGGCTATCGTAATTCTGTCACCTTGAGCCCTAAACAATCTGGCTAACATGCTGACCGGATCACTAGTCCCGAGTGTTTTCTGAGTCTCTACAGAAAACTGCATCCCGATTCTGCGACCTGCTCTGTAAAGAATCCCTTGGGCTTGGAGAGGTCCCAAAACCTCTGACAACACTGGCAACAAATTTCTGACATACTCCATTGAGTATTTACGAGACGCCTTAGCAATTCGCTCGCTAGGCCATTCCTCAGCTGAAAGTTGAGGCAACAACTCGTAGTCAATCGGAGGGCATTGCTCACCAAAGCGAAAACGGACACGCTGGTCCGGATCTAATTCATAGTCCTCTTCAATGTAATACCCCTCTAAACCAGGAAATCCATCCATAGTTTGGCCGGTACAAACGAAGCCAAGACGCCGATTCTCTAGTGAGACTCCGTTATGGCCATGCCAACCATGCAACATTGCCCGCGCGACTTTAGTCGGGATCGAAGCCAGAGCTGTCCCATCAAAAATCCACCTAGGAGGCAAATACCTTACCCAAGCTTTTTTTTCAGATTCAGCCACAAATGCTACAGAAACGCCACCCAAATGATTTGAAAGATAATGATACTTCGCACATGCCACTGCGTGTGGCTCTTGAGCTAGTTCGAGCTTATGAAGCCCAGGTATAAATTTTTCGTGATGCTGCCGTCTAAATAATGCCTGAACTACTTCAGCCGCGCAATCCTCACCTTTCTCAGACAGCAATGTAAGCAAAACACCAGTTAGGTAACGATGGAATAAATCACTTAATGCCGAATTATCTTTTTCATGCGACTCAGGAACTGTCCTCATAACTACATCGTGACAGCTACTTCGTATAGCAACACTTTTAATTACCGTAATAATTTGCTCCTAAATCAAATTATTATCGTTAGACCCAAAGATCTCAACAAGCTTAAATGGTCAAAGAAACACTTTATCGATATAGATCAGCGCTACCTCATTCAAATAATAGACCTGAAATAGTCAGATTCTTACCAACCACCAAAGTGAACAATTCCGTTTTCGCCAACTGCATCTAATGGTCTTCGCTCACGATTTGCACTTTTCCCATCTCCCTCATCCGAACTTTTAGGCCATCCAATTGCAATTGTGCCGACTGGAACCCGACCAGGGGGAACGTTTAGGGCTCTGGCTATGGCCGGGGCCTTATCGAACATACCAAAAAAGAGAACCCCAAGGCCCGCATTTATAGCAGCGTACTGAAGGGCCATAGCACTAAAAGCACCATCAACAAGCCAGTATTCCGTTGACCAAGCTTCCCTAGACTTTCCAAGCCCTGTAGAAACCTTGTCTTCTTCGGAATAGCGTTCTAAATAGGCGTCTGGATCAGCCCAAATTGTCACTATCACTGGAGCTTTGAGCAATGACTTCCATTTAAATGTTTCTCGCCTCTCCACCGGCAAGGAGACACCCCAATAATGACTAGTCTCTGCGCCTTGGAGAACCACGAAATCGAACCCTTGACTGTTGCCCGCAGAGGGAACTCTTCTCGCCTGATCTAGCACGTGACGCAGCAAGCTTTGGTCTACCGGTAAGTCGGAGAAAGACCGAGTCATTTTCCGCCTGCGAACTAGGTCTTCGAAGTCCATACGAAAAATCTCCTTAGGAACCCTCTCGTAATTTACTCTAGGAAACTAAACCAGTTTTGCTAAGTCTTCGCGAGTAGCCCAACCGAACACTAAAAGAGCATCGCCATTCTTAGCATCGTGTCCGCTAAACAGTTCACGAAGCTCCAATTCTGTGTCTTCGGGATCCACTGCAATGTGGTCTATGACCAACGACGGGACTCCCTCCCCACAAACTTTAAACTCTTTGGCTTTATAATCACCGCGAACATCAAAGCGCTTTGCTAATCGCTTTCCCCACGCGCGATCTTCCCCATTAGCCTCATAACCAGGGCGCGGAACTACCCTGTCCAAGGACTTAAAAGCCCCGAATGCGGCAGGATCAGCCATCTGCGCAGCTACCAAAACATCTTCATCTGGAAAAGCAAGAACTGCCCGACGCAGTTGCTCTCCGATCAAGGAACGCAAAGCACTTTCCCGTTCGCTCGAACGGCCTACTCCAGCTAAACCGATTAGCACGGTTGGATCTCCCCCCACACGTTCCAATGTACAAAACCCATAGGCAGCTAGTTTGTCACCATCTCTCACTTGTGTGGAAAGCACCCAAGTCTCACTTTGCTTAGAGATCTCACCAATATCGAGGATCAGACTTTCGTCGGACAATAAATCCGCCATCTCCTCTATCTCAGCATCACTGAGAGCAGTGCAATCTTTAGTATCTGAGGTCATAGCCATATCGAAGAAGCCCTCATTTATTGAACCGTTAGAGCATACAGCTCATTCAGCAAAACTTGAACCTTTAAGTTAAACGTTTCCATCACAAATAGACGCCTCCCGGATGCTTCTCGGCACCTTCTGCATCAGCACCTTCAGGATTCGTTAGCCCTGCGGGCAACGCCCCTTGCCTCATCTCTAAAAGTTGTCTTTGTGCCATCATCTGTTGAGCAGCTACAGCTGCTTGGATACCATGAAAGAGCCCTTCAAGCCACCCAACGAGTTGAGCTTGAGCTACGCGCAACTCAGCCTCAGATGGAGCTTCCGAGTCAAAGGGAAGCGCCAAACGTTGAAGTTCTTCTCTTAATTCAGTTGATAGCGCACCCGAAAGCTCACTTACAGATTGCTCGTAAATCTCTCGCATTCGATCTCGACTCGCCTCATCTAACTCCGCTTGGCGCACCTCATCTAACAGAGTTCGAATCATCGCACCGATCCGCATCACTTTAGCGGGTTCGGATACTGCTGGTGCAGTTCCCAATAGTTCACCCGCAGCTGCTAGCCCAGGGTCAACGATTGCAGGCTCAACGAGCTCAGCTTTTTCTAACTGATCTTCTTGCATCTCAGACATAAGAAAATACTACCGGCGTAATTGACCGCTGCGATTAGAAGATCAACAGTTGAATTCGATTATTGGAACAAGCATTTCTTCAGCAGTCAGACTTCCATGTCTACCCAACATCTCCGGCCCGTCCGGCAGACTTGGATCTATATAAGCAACAGCCTCGCGAGCCACTAACGCCACATCCCCTAAACGATTTCTTGCTTCAGGTGTCAGTTTGGGCCCAAACCAACCTTCGTCAAGCACTTTTTCTACATCCACCACCCAAGCATTATCTTCATAACGCGTACTTTCAGCAAGTAATGCCTTTGCTTCCTGCCGTCGCGCATGCAACCAGGTAAATCTTGCCTCACCAGAAGTGGAAGTACATAGACGCAAGATATCCCGATCAATTTCAATTACTGACCTACCAACCTCAACTAATCCATGATCTGCAGTAACCACCAGCGTTATATCTGTCGGAAGTTCATCGACTAGCCTCTGCACAAGCTGGTCGACAAACGCCAGCTCATCCAAATAGTGTTCATTCATTCCATGGACATGGGAAATTTTGTCTAGGCCATCGTAATAAGCGTATACAAGTTTTTCGCCTAACTTTATAGCATTTTTAACTTGTGTGATCATGGTAAATGGTGTCCACCAACCAGCTAATTTAGCATTCCTCAAATGGGCTTCTGTGAAACCCGTATTCTTAAATTCAGCTCGCGTAACTACAGTTGGTGAAGAGTTAAGAAATGGCTCCACAGGCTGGAATTCAGCTGGCGGTATTTCTGTTAAGGCATCGAAACCTCCTGCTGACCACCGTAAACAATTCAATAAACCTTCCGGAGTTCTTACTCTATAACCAATTATTCCATGCTCTCCTGGGGCTACTCCTGTAGTAATTGACGTCAAGCCAGCAGCCGTTGTACTCGGAGCAACAGTAGTTATTGCTTGACCATTACCGCCGGCTAGAAACGGAGCAGCAGCTGCGTACCTCTGCAATTGATTCCAGCCCAAACCATCAATAACGAGGACCACTGCCGCTTTCGCACCTATCGCATCCTCAGATATGACGTTGTTTGCCCAACCGCCTATCAAACCTGGCATGATCGATGTCACACACAGGTTATTATGATCAGGCAAAGTTAAGTTCAAGTCCGACTCAAATAAATCCACACTACTAACCTACGACTTAACAATCCATAGCAGCGCAGCGGGTACGATAAGTTGTGGCTGTATCTACAAGAGGTGACTATGCAAGCAGAGCTTTACTGTCTCTGGCTTTAAACGATGAGGGTCTCCCTACTTCCGTTCGTGATATTGCGACTAGAACAGGGTTGCCTCAGCCGTACCTCGAACAAATTCTACTGGCCTTAAAGGGGGCGGGCCTAGTGAAATCCAAACGTGGAGCAGGCGGCGGTTACGTTTTAGCTAAATCCGCAGAAGAAATTACAATCGGTGCGATAGTCAGGGCAGTTGACGGACCAATTGCCCTTGGAGACTTCGGCCAACCTCATCAAAATAATGCATGTAATCACGAAGGCCAGTGCGTTCTTTTATCCATCTGGAGTGATGTAAGCGTCTTGATGCAGAAGCGGCTTGATTCCTACACTCTCGCAGAAGTAGCAAATCTTACCAAAACCAAATAACGGTGGCCTAATTCCACTTCAGGAATCTGACTTTGCATTCCTGAA
>PCCJ01000022.1 GCA_002731665.1 Actinomycetota bacterium
TCGAGTCTCTTTCTGATCGTTTTGATGGCATCTTTGGACGTTTGAAAGGCAAAGGTCGTCTTTCTCAGGGTGATGTTGAAGATGCGATGCGAGAGATTCGCCTTGCCTTGCTTGAGGCTGACGTTAACTTTACGGTTGTACGTGACTTTGTCGAACGAGTAAAAATTAGATGTCTAGGCGCCGACATTGCTCAGAGTTTAACGCCCGGTCAACAGGTTATTAAAGTTGTTAATGAAGAACTTAAAGCGATTCTTGGAGGGGAAACCTTAAAAATAACGTTTGCTGCATCTCCACCAACCGTTGTTTTGATGGCAGGGCTTCAAGGTTCAGGTAAAACTACTTCATCGGTGAAATTAGCGCGCTGGTTTAAATCTCAAGGTAGAAACCCCCTTCTAGTAGGTGCAGATCTCCAACGCCCGGCGGCGGTTGAGCAACTCCGCACGCTCGCTGACCGAATAGATGTTCCTGTCTATAGCGATTCGACTGAGCCAGTAGCCGTTGTTCAGCGTGGTTTGGAGGAGGCTAAGAGTCTCGGCCGCGACGTGTTGATTGTTGATACAGCAGGTCGCCTGGCAGTCGATACGGATCTCATGGACGAGATCGCATCCATATCCGACGCTATTGAACCTGATTACACGTTCCTCGTGATTGATGCGATGACCGGACAAGATGCTGTAAACACAGCAGAGATTTTTCACAGCACGTTAGAGCTCGATGGAATAATCCTCACAAAATTGGATGGCGATGCTCGTGGAGGAGCAGCTCTTTCAGTAAAAGAAGTTGTAGGAAGGCCAATCGCCTTTGCTTCTACAGGCGAGAACCTAGAAGACTTTGATCAGTTTCACCCTGAACGGATGGCTGAACGTATTCTCGGCATGGGAGACATTCTTACCCTAATTGAGAAGGCTGAAGAAGTATTTGAAAAAGAAGAAGCGGAGGTTGCTGCTCAACGACTTCTCGACGGAACGTTCACCTTAGATGACTTTGTTGACCAACTAAGACAAGTTAGAAAAATGGGGAATCTTTCGGGTTTGATGGCGATGATGCCTGGCATCCCCAAAGAGGTGAAAAATGCCGAGATTGATGAACGTGATATAAATCGAGTTGAGGCCATAGTTTTAGCGATGACGCCAAGCGAGCGAGTTGAACCGGCTTTAATTGACAGTTCTCGGCGGGCTCGAATAGCTAAAGGTAGTGGTACCAGCACTGCGCAAGTAAGCAATTTGCTTAACCAATTTAAAGAAATGCGTAAAATGATGAAAGGAATGGCTGGATTAGGCACGAAGAAGGCTACAAAAAACCGTAAAGACAAGAAATCTAAAAAAGGCAAAAAAGGTCCTGGTGGTGGAAGAGTTCAAGCTAAACCGGCCGTTGCATCACCTAAATTCGATATTGAGAAGCTAGACCTAACTCTTCCTGGGTTGAATAAGAACAGTTAAATTGGGATTCATTCAATTTTTAAAGTTCTTGTTGAGCGTTCATGCCGATATGATGTCTGTCTGGCCATTGGCCAACGCTTAGAGTTGCTCCACCGACTTCTTGTAAGTGGGTACCGTTGAGTAACTGTCCAATCCCCTGATGATTAGAGAGAAACCCGGAGAACCATGGCCGTACGACTTCGCCTGATGCGGATGGGTAAAAAGAAGCAACCTACCTATCGAGTAGTTGCAGCAGATAGCCGATCTCCTAGAGATGGGCGTTTCATAGAGATTCTTGGTACCTACCAACCGCGTTTAGAGCCTTCTGGTGTTCAAATTGATAACGATCGGGCGGTCCATTGGCTGAGTGTGGGTGCTCAACCAAGCGAGGCCGTCCAAAAACTGTTAACGATTTCTGGTGCGATGGCTCAGTTCAAAGGTGAAGAATTCGTGCCTTCTGTGCCACCAGCTGCAAAAGAAACCGCGGAGCCTGTAAAGCCTGCAGCCGCTAAAGAAGAAGCTAAGCCTGAAGTAGCGGAAGAAGCTGTTGCAGAAACTCCTTCCGAGGCTGAAGTAGTCGAAGAAGCACCGGAAGACGACGCAAAGGACGAATCGTGAGCGAGCAAGAAGGCACGACGGCTGAAGAAGTTCTCCTGTATCTGATTGCTCAATTGGTCGAACATCCCGATCAAGTTGAACTCGAAATTGAAGAATCTGATACGAAAATTAGCCTTATGGCAAAAGTGAGTTCTGAAGACATAGGTAGAGTCATCGGAAAGCGCGGCCGAGTCGCAAATTCAATACGTACTTTGGTCCGCGCTGCGGCTGTCAAAGACGGAGTCGAGGTTGAGGTCGATTTCAGCGATTGACGGAATTGGTTAGTTCGATGAGTGGTAATAGTTACCAACTGTTAGAAATCGGATCAATTAAACGAGCTCATGGCTTAATGGGCGATGTTCTCGTAAAGCTAGTAACTAACCGCTTCGAGCGACTTGATCCGGGTAGTTCCTTGTCTGCTGATGAAAGAAACTTAATCGTTGTTTCTTCCAGTCCTCACCAGGATAATTGGATCGTTCACTTCCAAGGAGTAGATACGAAAGACGCTGCAGATGAGTTGCGGGGATTGAAGCTTATGGCGCCTCCGATTCATGACAGTGATGAGCTTTGGGTACATGAACTTATGGGCGCCTCAGTTCGGGAGGTAGACGGTACCTATCGTGGCACAGTGGTGGCAGTGCTTTCTAACCCAGCGTCAGATTTGTTGGAGTTGGATAGTGGCTCACTAATACCACTGACATTCGTCGTGAAGTTTACAGAAGGCCTTATTTTGGTAGATGCACCAACTGGTCTTTTCGATCTTGGGAATTAGTATGCGAATTGATATTTTCAGTATTTTTCCTGACCACATAGACCAGATGAGTGATCTCAGTATCCTAGGGCGAGCCAGAAGGTCTGGACTCGTGGACCTTCGAAGTCAAGACCTTAGGATGTCCACTACCGACAAGCACCGAACTGTTGATGACAGCCCTTTTGGCGGTGGACCAGGCATGGTGTTGAAACCGGAACCGGTATTTGCAGCTGTAAAAGAGGTTTCACCGCCGAGGCCGTTAATCCTTTTGGGCCCAGGCGGCAAAGCCTTCAACCAATCGAAAGCTAATGAGCTTTCGAGGCTTGATGGTTTTAGTCTCTTGTGTGGCCGTTATGAGGGGGTAGATGAAAGAATTCGTAGCCATTTAGTAGATGATGAAATATCTATCGGAGATATGATTCTGGCTGGCGGAGAATTTGCCGCCATGGCGATAGTCGAAGCCGTTGTCCGTCTGATACCTGGGGTTTTAAATAATGATGCTTCCCCTAAAGATGAAACGTTCTCAGATGGACTACTTGAATATCCGCATTGGACCCGACCTGCAAATTTTGAAGGTCTAGAAGTTCCGGAAATTCTCGTAAGCGGTGATCATGAAAAAATTCTACGCTGGCGCAAATCCGTGTCCATTGCGCTAACAGCAGCCCGGAGACCAGACTTGCTGGAAATCCGAGGTGTGAAAAGTTTCGAAATTGACTGGATGGCCGAATTTGAAATTGAGATCGACCCCCGCTTCTTTTCTTGCTGATCTTCAGGTAGTATTGTGACTCGCATTAAAAGACGTGTTCTTCGATGTGAAAAAAGACTATAGAGTTTTCTATGTCTATCGCCCCCCCGGGTTTCGAAGTTCGAAACCATTGAGATCTCAGGAGCAAGTGCGCCATGCACAGCACCGACTTTGTTGACAAACTACAACTTCGTGAAGACCACCCTGACTTTAAGCCAGGAGATACGGTCAAAGTCCATGTACGTGTGGTTGAAGGAAGCCGCGAAAGAACCCAAATTTTCGAAGGTTACGTAATAGCGCGAAAAAATTCGGGTATTAGAGAAACTTTCACTGTTCGTAAACTGAGCTTTGGTGTTGGAGTTGAGCGAACTTTTCCCTTACATGCTCCGACCCTAGCCAAAATCGAAAGAGTAGCAGTTGGTGACGTTCGCCGAGCCAAGCTCTATTACTTAAGAGATCGCATTGGCAAAAAAGCTCGTGTGAAAGAAAAGCGGTATTAGTCATAGCTTTGAATGGCGTAGTCGTAATGCGCTAGGAAAGATAAGTGCCGTTATTGAACTTGATCAAGCGTCAGTTTTTAACGGTCATTAAGATAGCGGTTTTCTTCGTCGGCGCGCTGCCCAGCATCCGTAGTGCCAATGTCGCCTTAAATCAGCTGCGTCTAACGGAATGGCTACCATGTGACCTAAACCTGGAGGGATTTCTCGGTTACATCCGGGACAGAGGTAAGTTTTGTTCGCTTGATAAGGCTGAATGCGTCTAACTTCATGTCCTTCTTCGGGTTCCAGTTCAAAAACCATTTTGATCTTTTACCCCCAAAATCCCCAGATGATAAGCGCTGATGCGGTGATGCACGCTGCAGCGATCATTGAATAGTCGGCCAAACTAGCTTTTTGTTTTCTATACGGGTTGTAGCCCATCGGGAAAGTATGCCCTTCAGAGAGCAGGATTAGGCGGCTTTAACGAAGAACTAGCTGGAGAGTAGCGGTATAGATCTGTACCTTCGATAGTGTGTCAAAAGATTTTTGGGAGCTATCTGATTTTATTCTGAGCCTGACAGCTGCCTCAGAGTCAACGCTTAAGGCATATCGGCTTGATATCGATCAATTCGTTGCCTGGGCTGAACGAGCAAAAATTAATGAGCCAGCGAAAATTCAACGATTGCATGTTCGCCGTTATATAGCATTTATGGGAACGCGTGGATTGGAACGACGTTCAATATCTCGAAAGGCTTCCTCGCTTCGCCGTTACTTTAGCTGGTTGCATCGATCAGGAATAATTGTGTTAGATCCAACGGCGGGATTAAGTGCTCCAAAAGGTTCCGGACGATTGCCAGAAGTTCTAAAAGAAAAAGAACTGAGATCACTAATATCTGATGAGCTAGAACCGACTAGCTCGCTCGAGTTACGTGATCGTCTCCTAGTCGAGCTTCTTTATGGCAGCGGGCTTCGGGTGGCTGAGCTATGCAGCACTAACGAAAGCGAAGTTGAACGCCACGCAGACTACATAGATGTTGTCGGTAAAGGTTCGAAGATGAGGCGCGTCCCAACCAGCAAACCAGCCCAACGTCTTATGGATGTGTGGTTAGGTGGGGGCAAGAAAGCATTCGAACTTGACCTTGTCAAAGGCTCGCCAGACCCGAAGGCGCTTTTCGTAAACAGACGCGGTAATCGGTTAACAACGCGAGATGTGCGGCGCGTTATTGACCGCCGGTCGCTTGAACCAACACACCCGCACGCACTTCGGCACACGTATGCCACACACCTATTAGATGGGGGCGCAGACTTAAGAGTAGTTCAGGAACTCTTAGGTCATTCAGATCTGAGTACGACCCAGCTTTACACTCATGTGAGTCGTGAACGCTTGAAAAAAGTTCATCAAATGTCACATCCGCGCGCATGATTTAAGCCTTGCGTCATCGGTTTGAATCATTAGAAGACGATTGAATATTTTTTGGACCCAGTTCTCTGTGTCGATTAGGGCGTTCACTGGCTACACTCATGTCGCAATCAAAGACTTTTTATCTACTACTAAACAGTCGAGGTGACCTCACGGTCGCTGCCCAACATTAGGCAGTGTCATTCTCGACAAAGCAAATTAACCGTGGGGAGGAGACATCGTAATGGCTGCTGTTGTAACCATGACTGACCTGCTGAAAGCCGGAGTTCATTTCGGCCACCAAACTCGTCGCTGGAACCCAAAGATGGGTCGGTACTTATGGGGCGAACGAAATGGTATTTACATTATTGATCTGCAACAAACCATAACCTTGATAGACCAGGCTTACACCTACGTTCGCGATACGGTTTCCAAGGGTGGCACAATTCTTTTCGTAGGAACCAAAAAGCAAGCTCAGGACCCAATCGAAACATTCGCTCGAGCTTGTGGTATGCCATTCGTTAATCAACGCTGGCTAGGCGGAATGCTTACGAACTTTAGGACTATTCGCGGCCGTGTAGAGAAAATGCTTGAGTATGAACGAATGCTTGAAGCTGGAGATTTCGAAAGCATGCCAAAGAAAGAGGCACTGCTTCTAAGACGAGAACTCGATAAGTTGCAGCTTAATTTAAATGGCCTTCGCCACATGGAGAAGCTTCCTAGCGCTATTTTTGTTCTGGACACACCAAAAGAACACATTGCAGTTGCAGAGGCAAACAGACTAAAACTTCCGGTCGTTGCAGTAGCAGACTCAAATAGCGATCCGGATCAAATTGACTTTGTTATACCTGGAAATGATGATGCGATTCGTAGCACTGAACTCTTATCCAGAGTGATATCGGATGCCGTTCGCGAAGGTCGTTATATAGCGCAAAGCAAGGGAATTGTTGTACCCGTATCAGGGGAGCGCACTCCGGAACAAGAGGCTCGGGTAGCAAATCAGCAAGCCGAAAGTGAGCAAGAAGCCATGGCTCAAGCTGCTGCTCGAGAGGCACGTATCGCAGCGGAGCAAGCAGCAAAAGCTACGGAAGTTGTTGCTGCACAATCAGCGGCCACTCAAGCTGTAGATGAAGCTGTCTCAGTTTCACCTGATTCTGACGAGCAACCAGCGAGTTGAATTAGTTAGCGTAGGACCCGAATAATTTAAACGTATATTCATATATTCCCTAGATAGAGGTGCACCTTTAGAAATGGCTGAATTCACTGCTAAGGATGTTCAAGCTCTTCGTCAGTTAACTGGCGCGGGCATGATGGATGCCAAAAAGGCATTGGTTGAAAATGGCGGCGACGCAGAGTTAGGAGCGCAATGGTTGAGAGAAAAAGGTCTCGCCAAATCTGCTTCTAGGTCTGACCGAGATAATAGCGAAGGCATTGTTGGGGCTCGAGTCGAAGGCGGAGTTGCCGCAATTGTTGAGCTAAAATGTGAGACGGACTTTGTAGCTAAATCCGAAGACTTTACAGAACTTGTTGAAAGCTTGCTTTCTGTGGTGATTGCTCGAGGTGAGGGTGCTGTAGAAGAAAAAGCTAAAGATCTTGAGGATTTAAAGTTATCGCTCAAAGAGAACATTGATATTGGCAGGGTTGTTCGTTTCGAAGCTGCGAGCGGTGCCACGCTTGATGCCTATGTGCACCAACAAAATGGTCGTGGAGTCAATGCAGTCTTAGTTGAAATCCAAGACGGGGATGAACAAATAGCCCATGATATAGCACTGCATATTGCGAGTAGCCGCCCACCGTATCTCAGCCGAGCTGATATCCCGGCGGAGATCTTGGATGCTGAACGAGACACTCTTGAAGTTATGAGCAGAAACGAAGGTAAACCAGAAGCTGCTTTAGAAAAAATTGTAGATGGCAGGATGAACGGTTTCTTCAGAGATAATGCTTTACTCGAACAGAAGTTCATAAAAGATGAGAAAAAAACTATTGTTGACTTGTTAGCAGGAGCTTCTATCAATCGCTTTAGCCAGGTGGAAATCGGAAGTTAATATGACTGAAAACGTTCGGCGCTGGGAGGGTAAGAGCCCTTGGAAACGTGTAGTGCTGAAACTTTCAGGTGAAGCCTTGGCAGAGCCTTCTGGAAACAACATCAGTGCTGCTGTCCTTCGAGGCTTAGCCGAGGAGATCGCAGAGGTTCACGAACAAATTGATATTGCGATCGTTGTTGGTGGTGGCAATATCTGGCGTGGTATGGCTGGTTCTGACGGTGGTATGGATAGAGCACAATCAGATCACATGGGGATGTTGGCGACCGTAATAAACGCGATTGCGTTGCAAGACGCTTTGGAACGAGTGGATGTGCCTACGCGTGTAATGACTGCGATCGGTATGGCTCAAATTGCAGAGCCATACATTCGCAGACGGGCAGTTCGGCATTTAGAAAAAGGACGAGTAGTAATTTTCGCGGCTGGGACTGGTAATCCGTTTTTTACCACTGATACTGCTGCCGCTCTTAGAGCAGTAGAGATTGGTGCTGATGTTGTGTTAAAAGGCACTCATTCAGGCGTTGATGGTGTCTATACGGCTGATCCCAAAGTCGATGCAAATGCGACGCTTTTAAACAATATTTCGTTTCTAGAGGTCCTTTCAAAAGAGTTAGCAGTGATGGATAGCGCCGCTATTTCAGTATGTAAGGACAACCAGACACCGATCGTGGTGTTTGACTTAATGGTCCGCGGAAATTTCAGGTCCATCTTGGAAGGCGCTGAGATAGGTACGCTGGTCAAGTGAGCGAATTCGCGCAGGAAGTTTGTAATGACGCCCATGAGCGTATGGGGCGCGCAGTTGTGCACGCCCAGGGGCATTTTTCAACCATCAGAACTGGCAGGGCCACTCCAGCACTGGTGGAAAAGCTGAAGGTTGATTACTATGGCGCTGATGTGCCATTGCAACAATTAGCTGGATTTTCGGTTCCGGAGGCCAGAATTTTGGTGATTCAGCCCTTTGACCGTGGGTCAATCGATGTGATCTCTCGTGCGATTATGGAATCGGATTTAGGAATAAATCCGAGCAACGACGGCGAAATTTTGCGTTTGGTATTTCCTCCGCTGACAGAGGATCGTCGACGTGATTTGGTTCGGGTAGTAAAACAGATGGCGGAAGAAGGGCGTGTTGCTGTGCGTAATCTGCGCCGCTCGGCGAGACAAGATCTTGATGCATTGGAAAAAGATAAAGATATTTCCGCCGATGATAGAGATCGATTCTCGAAGGAACTTGATCGGCACACCCAAGCGTCTATTGAAGCTCTTGATCGTGCACTCGTAGCAAAAGAGCAGGAACTACTTGAGGTTTAGAGCTTACGATAGGAGACAGTATGTCGGATAAAGATACCGGTGACGCTGACTCTGAAAGTCGTGACGTCGATGATGGCCCAGATGAGTCACCTTTGTTGTCTTTTGATAGTGATTCTGCGCAGATGCCCCACTGGTCTGAGCCTGCTCGGGGTGATTTACCTGGAAATGAAGACCGAGTGCCTCCGTCAGAAACATCTCAAGCATCTTCCGCGTTGGGGCGTTCGCGACTGTTCCCCGATCTTCCTGATGATGATCGTTTAGTTGATACGTCAGATACAAGTTTCTTTGAT
This sequence comes from Actinomycetota bacterium, assembly GCA_002731665.1. Next base: position 9,030 of record PCCJ01000022.1, read on the forward strand.
GCGGCGAGGTCGGACACGCTGCCAACCATGTCCCCAGTTCGGCAAGATTCGGAAGAACAATCCGAGCTAGTTGATCTTTTGGATACTTCGTTGATGGAACTTGATGATCTTGCTACTCCAGATGAAGAAATACGTGAACCGAAACTAGATACGACTAGTGAGACTGATTCGTCTAGCGACCAATATGTTGATCAAACTCTTTTTGCTGATCAAAACAAGAATGTATTTGATGACAAAGTTTTGGAAGAGACCGGCATATTTGATGCTCGCTCAATTGAGAGCCTGGCTGTAGAGAGAACTGATGCGTCGGCTCTGAAACTACCAAAATTGTTGACTGAGAATGATGAAGCCGGCCCTGGTGAGAGCCGGACAGCAGAAATTTTCGGAGAGGGCATTGAGGTACTTCCAGATGGTGAAGGTGAGCATGAGATCGCTAGGAGTAATAGTGATTATGGGGAAAGAACTGAAAGTGAAGTATCTCGAGTGAAGAAGCCTGACGTTCCTCAGAGCCATGAAGGGCTGATCGATGCCGATGGCCAATCGTTAAATACCCATAGCCAAGCGACTAAACTATCGCTAAGAAATCGGATCGTTTCAAGTTTCGGTTCTAAGAACAAAGAGCGAATAGTGGATGACGAATTAAGTGGCCCTAAGCCCGATTTACCCAACGGTGAGGCGAGCGAGAATGAGCCTGACCTTATTGATGAATGGGTAGATTCTGAAGGTTCGCCTCCTCATTGGAGGGAAAATAATGATGATTATGGTCAGCGTCGAAATATTCGTAATGATGAGCGAACATTAGTACATGGTGAACTGAACCAAAATGTTGAGGGTTCGGAAGCTAGTGGCCGAAGCGGCAGAAATATCCCAGTCGCTATTGCCGTCGGAGCCGGTTTAGCAGGAATTTTTTTTGGACTGTTGAAAATTGGGCCTGCTGCACTAATGGTGTTTGTGGTTGGTGCACTCATTCTGGCTGCCGCTGAATTTTATAAATCGGTCCGATCGCTTGGGTATCGTCCTGCAACCTTAATCGGGTTAACAGCTGTTGCCGGACTTTCAATAGGTGCATATACCCGTGGAGCTGAGACTTACCCGGTGGTTCTTGGGTTAGCCATAGTTGTAGGTCTTTGCTGGTTTGTTTTTGGCTTCGGGGGCGAGCATGCGACTGCAAATTTGGCCGTGACTATTTTAGGTATTATGTGGGTTGGCGTATTGGGCTCATTCGCCGCATTAATTTTGAGTCGCCCTCATGGCGATGCAGTATTGATAGGTGCTGTACTAGCGACAGCGGCTTACGATATTGGCGGCTACGTCATCGGGAGTACGACTGGTCAGAGTAAGCTAGCGCCTCATCTAAGTCCGAATAAGACGTACGAAGGCCTTTTAGGCGGGATGCTCTTAGCGGTCATTGTAAGCATTGTGGTGTTGAATAACTTTCCGGGAGTTTTTCCGTGGACAGAATCGATGCTTGATCCTTTGTTCTTAGGAATTTCGATAGCGGTCATGGCTCCATTAGGAGATTTGGCGCAGTCAATGGTTAAACGTGATCTAGGGGTTAAAGACATGGGTAGCCTTTTGCCTGGACACGGTGGAATTTTTGATCGTTTCGATGCTCTTCTTTTTGTTCTGCCAACTAGCTATTACGTGGCTGAACTTGTTCTTAACTGAAATGGAATAATTACATAGTGACTACAGTGGCCGTGCTCGGCTCCACAGGCTCGATTGGTACCCAGACTCTTGATGTAGTGCGCGCTCAACAAGATAAGTTCCAGATTGAATCGCTTGCTGCGTGGTCTTCGCTTGAATTGCTGGTAGCCCAGGTGCGAGAGTTTCGGCCCAAACAAGTAGCTATTGGGCGTGAAGATTTGTTTGAGGAATTGAGAAGGTTAGTTCCCTCGGGTACTGAAGTCTTAACGGGTCCGCTCGGTTTCGATGAGTTAGCGGGGAGTGCCGATGTAATTGTTAATGGCGTAGTGGGATTTGCAGGTCTCGGGGTCACATTATCATCGCTGTCGGCAGGGAAAAGACTAGCGCTAGCGAATAAAGAAAGCTTAATTGCGGCTGGTCCTTTGGTTCAGCCTATGAGGGCTATCCCAGGTGCTGAACTCATTCCAGTCGATAGTGAACATTGCGCGTTGCATCAATGCCTTCGAGCTGATTTGGAATTAGGAAACTCGAGCCGTTATCTTCGGGAGTTAGTTTTGACAGCTAGTGGTGGGCCATTTCGAGGATGGAATGAAGAACAGTTGGCGTCGGTTACTGTGAACGATGCGCTGAACCATCCAACATGGTCGATGGGTCCTAAAATAACGATTGATTCTTCGACTCTTATGAATAAGGGCCTGGAAGTTATTGAAGCGCACGAACTTTTTGGTGTTGGCTACGATGATATTAAAGTTGTTGTGCATCCTCAATCGATCGTGCACTCAATGGCGAGCTTTGTGGACGGAACCACCATCGCTCAGCTCTCAAAACCTGATATGAGGTTACCTATTGGTTACGCTCTGGCTTTTCCGGAACGTATTGACACTGAATTTGGTGCTCTTGATTGGGATGCTGCCATTTCGATGGATTTTGAACCGCCTAATTTGAATAGTTTCCCGTGCCTTGGATTAGCATTTGACGCAGGTCGATTAGGTGAAACTGCTCCGGCGTGGCTTAATGGAGCTAACGAAGCAGCCGTCGCTGGATTTCTCCAAGGTAGTATTTCGTGGACGGGTATTGCAGCGGCGATATCGGCTTCGTTGGATAAATACGATGGTGAACGAGCCGATTGCGTTGAGTCTGTTATTCGTGCAGATCAACGTGGTCGCGAGTGTGTTGAAAATTTTTTAGCTGATAAGAGTGCAAAAAATGTCTGAACCGAACTATCGAAATATAGGCGGTAACGGCCTATCCGCATTTGTTGTTTTGGGCCTTTTCTTTTTGTTGGCATTGGTGTCTAAAGCAATGGTAGTTGTTGTCCTGATAATTACGTTCATCGTTTTTATGCACGAAAGCGGTCATTATCTAGCTGCTCGAGCAACAGGGATGAAGGCGACTGAATTTTTTTTGGGCTTTGGTCCTCGCTTGTTCAGCTTTCGACGAGGTGAAACTGAATTTGGTGTGAAGCCTGTGTTGGCAGGGGCATACGTGAAGATTATAGGGATGACTAATCTAGACGAAGTTGACCCGATTGATGAGCCGCGGACCTACCGGCAGAAGTCATACCCGAAAAGACTACTTGTAGCATCAGCAGGCTCACTAATGCATTTTGCAATGGCGTTTGTCGCGATGTTCATTTTGTTAAGCGTTTTCGGTGAGCCCAAAGTTGAAGAAGGTAAGTGGGAAGTAGGGCTAGTTGTCGAAGAGTCACCAGAAGGTGAAGTTTCCTCAGCTGCGGAAGCAGGAATCAGATCAGGCGACAGAATTCTCGCTTTAGGTGCGCAATCAACCGTTTTGTGGGAGGACTTGGTTGCGGCGGTTCGTAGCCAACCGGGAGTCTTATTACCTGCAGTAGTTGAACGAGATGGCGAAGTTCTTGAGCTGCTAGTGGAACTGGATTCGACTGAAAATGGAGAAGGGCGACTTGGAATTAGTGCGCAAGCCGTTACCTCATATGAGACAGTTAGTCCACTAAAGTCCATTGCTTTGGCCGTTAGTCGGTTAGCTGAGATGGCTTGGCAGTCCTTACGGGGTATATGGCATATCGCATCAAATTTCGGCGACGTGCTTGACCGGATATTCTCGGCGCCCAATGATCCGACGGTGAACGAAAACCTGGAGACCAGACCGCTTTCGTTAATTGGTGCTGTTCAGATTGGGGCTAGCGAACAGTTCAACAACTCGGAACGTTTACTTCTTTTCATCAGCTTCAATATGTTCGTCGGGGTCTTTAATTTGTTGCCTTTATTACCACTTGATGGCGGGCACTTGCTGGTTGCATCTTATGAAAGAGTGCGTGAAGGCCGGTCAGGCAAGCGCTATATGGTCGATATATCTCGGCTAATGCCGATTACGTATGTGGTCATAATATTTTTGGCTTTCTTTGGGATAGGCGCCATCTATCTAGATATCGCAAATCCTCTTAATTTCTAATCTGGTCAAAGGTGGTTGGTAAATGAATTCAGGTTTTAAGGTGTCAGATCCAAATGTTGTATGAGCGGCGAGTCACGCGACGAGTAGAAGTCGGGTCTGTTTCGGTGGGTGGAAATGCGCCCATAAGCGTTCAGTCCATGACTACAACAAAAACAGCAAATATAGAGGCAACGCTGCAACAAATTTATGCGCTCGCTGGGGCAGGTGCTGACATAGTTCGGTGCACATGTAACGATCTAGACGCTGCAGAAGGGCTAGCTCAGATCATTCCACGTTCTCCAGTTCCGATAGTTGCCGATATCCATTTTCAATACCAGTTAGCTCTTGCGGCGTTAGATGCTGGAGTAGCGTGTTTACGCTTAAACCCTGGCAACATTCGAAAGCCTGAGCACATCAAAACAGTTGCTATGGAAGCGCGTGATAGGGGTGTTCCAATTCGAATCGGTGTGAATGGTGGTTCCTTGGATCCTGACATCGAAGAACGTTATGGAATGACGCCTGTTGCACTTGTGGAGTCAGCAAAGCGTGAGCTAGGACACTTTGAAGCTGTCGATTTCGATAATGTGAAAATTTCAGTTAAAGCAAGTGATGTGCGTTTGATGGTGGAGTCTTATCGGCTGCTTGCAGATACGGTCGATTTTCCGCTTCACCTAGGTGTTACTGAAGCTGGACCCCTGCCTGGGGGAGTTCTGAAGGGGACTGCGGGAATCGCCACGCTCTTGAATGAAGGCATTGGAGATACCATCCGTTTTAGTCTCACAGCGGACCCGATTGAAGAGGTGAAAGTAGGTAAACAGCTTCTTGAAGTTCTGGGGTTAAGGGAAAGGTCGGGTCTTGACTTAATAGCGTGTCCATCTTGTGGCCGAGCCGAAGTAGACGTTATCGAAGTAGCGGCAAACGCTCAAGAAGCGTTAGCTACGCTTGATATACCGATACAGGTTGCGGTCATGGGGTGCGTGGTGAATGGGCCTGGCGAGGCCAAAAGCGCAGACCTAGGTATTGCTGCGGGTAGGCAAAGAGGGCACCTGTTCGTGCGAGGCAAAGTCGTAAAGGTGGTGCCTGAAGACAAGATGGTTGATTCGCTTGTGGAATGGGCACTTAAAATTTCTGAGGCGGGTATCGAGGGAGCGCTCGCTGATGCTGATTTAGGAGCAGAAGCAGAAGCAGAAGCAGATAGAGCGGCGCTAATAGAAAGCCAAGGAGAAGACGTCAATTCGACTGAAAAGGCCGTTGATATTATCCGACGTCGCTAGTTAGGGAATTTAGATGAAGGGGTAGCTATGCGGAGACAGGTAGCGGTGCTGATACGCTTGTAGCAACACAGGTCAGCTATCGCTGGGCGTGGGCGCTGCCCACGCCTGTGGTCGTTATATGATCAAAACTAATTTTCTTAATTAATTAACGAAGGAGGAGTAATGAGCGAAACTGACAAAATATTGCAGCTTGTTGCTCCTATCGTTTCTGATGCAGGATACGAATTGTATGATGTGCAACGAAATGATTCGACGTTGTCGGTCCTGGTTCAGGGCCTTGATGGTGTGAGCATCGATGAGTTAACTAATCTCAGTAGGGCAGTTTCTGCTTTGCTTGATGAACATGATCCGATCCCAGGGCGTTACACACTTGAGGTGTCGAGTCCTGGAGTTGAAAGACGTTTAAGAAATATTGATCATTTCGCTTCAGCAGTGGGGGAGCAAGTGCACATACGAACTTTTCCAGGGCCAGACGGTCGACGCCGGATAGCAGGGTTGTTGAAATTTGTTGATAGCGACATGATTACTGTCGAAGACCCTGAGAGTGGCGTCTGTCTAGTTAGGTTCGATGAAATTGAAAAGGCTCGCACTATCTTTGCTTGGGGTCCTGGACCCAAACCTGGTAAAGGTGCAAAGCCTACAACAGCTAAAATTGAGGGAGGAAGTCAGACATGACTACCCCAGACATGATGGAAGCCCTGCAAGCACTAGCTGCTGATCGAGGCATGAGCACAGAAGTTCTCCTCGAAGCGGTAGCAAATGGTCTTGAGTCGGCATACAAAAAAATGCCTGATTCCTCGCCTGATGCTTACGTAGTGATTGATGAGACTTTCAATATTCAAGTCATCGCTCAGGAAATTGATGAAGAAGGAACGGTTCTTCAAGAGTGGGATGACACCCCAGAAAATTTCGGCAGAATAGCGGCTCAGACGGCCAGGCAGGTCCTAGGGCAGCGCATCCGCGAAGTCGAACGCGATATGAAATATGAGGAATACGCTGGACGAGAAGGTGACATTGTTACTGGCATAATTCAGCAAAATGATTCCCGATATACTCTGTTAGACCTAGGTCGAGTGGAAGCGCTTTTGCCTCAATCAGAGCAGGTCCCTTATGAGCGACCTGAGCCGAACACGCGTCTGAAGGCCTACATAGTTGAGGTGCGCAAAACACCAAAAGGTCCGCAAATAGTTGTTTCTCGAACTCACCCGGGACTAATTCGTGAACTATTTAAGCTTGAGGTACCAGAAATAAGTGAGGGGATAGTAGAGCTGAAGGCCTGCGCTCGTGAGCCTGGCCATAGAACAAAAATTGCTGTTTGGTCCAATGATTCTAATATTGATCCTGTAGGAGCTTGTGTTGGTGCTCGTGGTGCCCGAGTTCGACAAGTAGTCAATGAACTGCGCGGCGAAAAAATTGATATCGTCCCATTTTCGGACGATCAGAATGATTTTGTAGCGAAGGCACTTTCACCAGCCAAAGTCAAAGAGGTGCGATTCCACGAAGTTGATGGAGTGGCAGAGGTCATAGTGCCTGATCATCAGTTATCACTGGCGATAGGTCGTGAAGGCCAAAATGCTCGTCTGGCTGCTCGCCTAACTGGCTGGAGAATTGATATTAAAAGCGAAACCCAAATTCTTGATGAAGAAGCTGCCTACGCAGCCGAAGATTGGGCTGAAGGCGAATGGGTTACTGACCCTGACACAGGTGAACAAACTTGGGTGCCAGCAGATGGCAGCGAGGCTATGACCGCCGGTGAATGGACTGAGGCTGCAGAAGAGCCGCAGCGACAAGAAGAAGAAATCGATAGCAGCGTTGATGAATCAGAGGTAAAAAATGCTGGTTTAGATGCTGATATTAATGCCAATGAAGTAGTTGAATTAGAAGAAGTCGAAGAAGAGGCCGAAGATAGTTAGCGGCGTGGGCCGCCTAAGCCTGTAACGTGGCACTGGGCAGTCCATCCATCTGTCGGCCGGTGGCCGTTGTCGTTGACTAGAAATAGTCGATAACAACGAACTGCTTAGGTCGATGAACCTGCCCACTAGAATGAGGAACGCGCTTGCCCAAGAATCCCAGGGTCTACGAACTTGCAAGAGAATTAGGTCTATCTAACAAGGAGACCCTTGATCTTTGTGACGCGCTTGGAATTGGCGTAAAGAGCCATTCTTCTAGTGTCCAAGAAGCTCAAGCCGACCGCGTCCGTCGAAAAGCGGATCGTGAAGGACTAATTCGAGCACAGCAACCCCAAGAAGAAGATGAACAACCAAAGCCGGCGAAAAAGAAAGCGCCCGTCAAGAAGGCGGTAGCGAAGAAGGCTCCAGCCAAGAAAGCTCCAGCTAAGAAGGCCCCAGCTAAGAAAGCTGCCCCGGTAGAGAATGCTGAAGTTCTTGAGGACTCGGCGATTGGTGATTCTACTGAATCACCAAAACCAGGTGCGAAGTTGGCGCCAGCTAGCACGGTAAGTCCCTCGTCTCCAAAGGATGACGAACCAGCTAATGATGATTTGAAAGAAAATTCTGCGGCTAAGGGAGCAGCGCCTAAAAGACCATTGCCTCCGCCACCGCGCAATATGCCACCACCTCGACCTCTTGTAACTTCGAGTGGGCAAGAGTCCGTAAAGTCGCGTCCTTCAGAAGATGCACCCGTGCCTGACGCCGAGGCAGTGATGCCAGATGCAACTGAAGTCGCAGCGTCGCCCTCAAAAGAAGAAGCTGCTGTAAAGGCTAGTGCTGCAGAAGCATCACCCGAGATCGGTACTCAGCCGGTGTCGCCTCCCCGGATGCCTGCTCCTCCTAAGTCAGTTAATGGAAAACCTATTCCGCCGCCTCCTACAAAACCTCGTTCTGTTACCGGCAAAGCTATTCCGCCTCCGCCAGGCCCTCCTCGATCGCGAACAGCAAGTAAACCATCGGGTTCACCTGCTGGGCGGGGAGCCAGTGCTCCTAGAGGCGGTCCAGCACGACCTGGTGCTGCTCCTGGCGGCCCAGCTCGACCTGGTGCTGCTCCTGGCGGCCCAGGAGGGCGCCCAGATGATCGTGGTGGTCCAGGAGGACGCCCAGGAGGTGGCCGCGGCGGTCCGCAGCAGCGTCGAGGACGTAAACAGAAGCGGCGTAGACGGCAAGTCGAAGAGTTGCAGCCCCAACAAGCTGCTGCTTACACCCCTGTTGATGCTCCGGTGCCTGAAGGGGAAGTGCTAATAGAGCGTGGCTCGACTGCACAAGAGGTAGCTAGTAGGCTAAATCGTTCCGCCGCCGACATCGTAAAATTTTTGCTTCAGCAAGGTGAGATGGTCACAGCGACTCAGTCTCTCAGCGACGATAATATCGAACTTTTCGCTACGGACTTAGGAGCGGAAGTTCGACTAATTGATCCGGGAGCGGAGCAAGAGCAAGAAATTCTTAAAACTTTAGATCTAGCTTTTGATCAAGATAGTGAAGAAGTGAGGCCTCCGGTTATCACCGTAATGGGACACGTCGATCACGGTAAGACTCTGTTACTTGATCGGATCAGATCTGCAAATGTTATTGCGGGTGAAGCAGGCGGTATTACCCAGCACATCGGTGCGTATCAGATCTCTCGAAATGGTCAATCATTGACGTTTATTGACACTCCTGGTCATGAGGCCTTCACGTCTATGCGTGCCAGGGGAGCGAAGGCTACTGATATTGTCATACTCGTAGTGGCGGCTGATGACGGAGTGATGCCTCAAACTCTTGAGGCGATCGATCATGCGAGGGCCGCCGAGGTTCCAATAATCGTTGCGATCAATAAGATGGATCGCGAGGGAGCAGATCAAAATCGTGTTCTAGCTCAACTGGCAGAGCGAAACCTAATTCCTGAGTCATACGGTGGAGATGTAATTACAGTTCCTTTGTCTGCTATGACTGAGGAAGGAATAGATGATCTTCTCGATCAGATAGTTCTTGTAGCAGAGGTCGAAGAATTAACTGCTGGATCACAGGGTCGGGCATTGGGCACTGTTCTTGAATCTAATCTTGATAAGGGACGTGGCCCAGTTGCCACAGTACTTGTGCAGCAAGGAACTTTGTCTGTCGGAGATCCTATGGTTGCAGGAGCTGCATGGGGTCGAGTTCGAGCTATGACAGATGCGCTCGGTAATCAATTGAAACAAGCAGGTCCATCTACTCCAGTCGAAGTTTTAGGATTATCTGAAGTTCCGCGCGCAGGTGACATGTTCACCGTTGCGCCAGATGAAAAAACTGCAAGTAAAGTTGCAGACACCAGAGAACACTGGCAGAGACAAGCCAGTATGGCGGGAGTTAGCGCTGCAGGTGGCGGAGCCAAACTTGAAGATATCTTTAAGCAGATTCAAGCTGGTGAAGCCGCAACTCTTAACTTGGTTCTCAAAGCTGATGTGCATGGCTCTTTAGAAGCAGTTACGGAAAGCCTTCGTAAGCTGGAAAGACCTGAAGTCAAGTTGGCTTTCGTAAGCCGTGGAGTAGGTGGAGTTAATGAAAACGATATTCAACTTGCTATGGCTTCGAACGCAACAATTCTAGGATTCAATGTTAGGCCTGATCGAAAGGCGAGGCAGCTAGCTGAGTTCGAAGGCGTAGAAATCCGTCTTTATGAAATCATTTACAAGCTTCTCGAAGACATTGAGAATGCAATGCTCGGAATGTTGACGCCGGAATTCGAAGAGATTGTTACGGGCGAAGCGCATGTTCGTCAGGTATTCCGAATCTCGGGAGTGGGCCCAATAGCTGGTTGTGTCGTTGAAAATGGCACCATTGCAGACAAAGCCAAAGTCAGATTCTTGAGACAAGGTACGATAATTTGGAAGGGGCAAGTTAAGTCGCTTCGGCATTTCCAAGATCAAGTAGCTTCGGTAGCCTCAGGCATGGAATGCGGCATAGGTCTTTCAGACTTTACTGATCTGAAAGAGGGCGATATCATTGAGACTTACGATGAGAAAGAGATACCTCGAACCTAGGGTTTGTAGGACTTTTCGGACGAATTCTGCTTGTGAATCAGCGTCGTAACAAACCTGTCAGGAGAGGCGGACCTAAATATGCCCGTACTGATCGTGTCAAGGAACTCATTCGAGAAATCGTTGCTACCGAAATAGAACGTATGGGTGATGAACGCCTCTTCTCGGTAGCTATTACTGGAGCTGATGTCGATAATGAGTTGGCAAAAGCGATTGTTTATTTTGACGTGTTAGATGAAGAAGATCTGCCCACTGCACAACTTGCGCTCGATGAAAATCGTTATCGATTTCAAAAGGCATTCGGAGAAGGCACGAGAATGAGACGTACGCCGAGATTTGAGTTTCAATTAGATGCCTCAATTGGTGGAGCAAGCAGAATAGAAAAAATTCTGGGCGACATTAAGGCAAGTGAGCAAGAAAGTAATTAATTGGCCCGAAGAAAACCATCTACGGTCCACGGGATGCTGGTCATAGACAAATCATCCGGGGTCACTTCTCATGATGTTGTCTCAATGCTAAGGAAAAGGTTAGGTGAGCGGAGAATCGGCCATGCTGGAACTTTAGATCCATCAGCAACCGGCGTTTTGATTATTGGAGTAGGGAAGGCAACCCGACTCATGCGTTTCGCTACTGCCTCGGCTAAGACATATGAAACTGAGATAGTGTTTGGTGCCGAAACTGACACTCTTGATGCGGATGGCGAAGTTGTACTCCGACACAAAATGTCTTTCTCTGGTGACGATTTGTTGAACGCAGCAATGAAATTTTTGGGCGAGATAAATCAAATCCCGCCGATGGTATCTGCGCTGAAGGTCGGTGGACGACGGTTACACGAACTAGCTCGTGAGGGAATTGAGATTGAGCGTGAAGCTAGGAAAGTAAGAATCGACCGGTTTGACTTAACTCCAACTGAAAATCCGTTGGTATGGAAGGCCTTAGTGGTCTGTGGCCCCGGGACATATGTCAGATCTCTCGGAGCCGACCTAGGAAAGGCTCTGGGCGGAGGAGCGCATATTACTAACTTACGGCGTACCGCTAGTGGATCCTTTACTATCGCAGAAGCAGGGCCGGTGGATGAGGCCGAACTTAAACCAGTTGGTGAGATGGTTAGATCGATGGCTCGCCTGGTGTTAGATGACTCTGATGTAGCAAAAGTACGAAATGGCGCTCGGCTTCCGAGCGACATGATGCTTGGTGAGGGTCCCTGGGCGTTGTTTGATGAGTATGGCGAACTAGTTGCCGTTCACGAGCGAATCGAAGGGTTTGTTAAAGTAGGTGTCGTGCTCCCGGTATAAAAATTCAGATTCTGGATCTTATACATTGCCGATGAGGTCGCCGTAGGAACTATGTCCGGGTAGCTTTATAGATCGTGGAAATTATTCGTGATATGGCATGGTCTCCTGCACTCACTCACGGCAGTGTGGTGACAGTTGGCGAATATGATGGCGTGCACCGTGGGCATCGAACTGTTGTGTCGGAAATGCACAGGATGGCAGCCGAGAGAGGCTGCGCAACGGCGGTAGTTACTTTCGACCGACACCCAGCAACTATTGTTCGTCCGGACTCAGCGCCGCTTTTGTTGTGCGATTTAGAGCATAAACTTGAGCTTTTGTCTGAAACGGGAGTGGACTACACAGTAGTTGTGGAATTCTCTAAAGAGCAGTCTGAAGTTCCTGCAGAGGCTTTTGCGAAGCAAGTGTTAGTTAATTGTTTGCAGGCAAGAGCTGTGGTGGTCGGTGCTGATTTTCACTTCGGTAAAGGGCGTAAGGGTAATGTCCAAACTCTTCGAGAAGTTGGACAAAAACATGATTTTGAAGTTGTAGGCCTTCCGCTGGTGAAACAAATAACTGGAGACGGTGAAGTGATTTCATCTACTTCTATTCGAGGAGCATTGAGTAATGGAGATGTTGAGAAAGCTCACCGCCTACTAGGTCGCCCATTCGAAGTCAGAGGTATAGTTACTTCTGGTGACCGGCGTGGCAGAACAATTGGATTTCCAACAGCGAATTTGCCGACCACGTCGGATCTTCAAGTACCGCAGGATGGTGTCTATGCAGCTTGGTACCAGCGCCCTGACGGTAGCCAATACCCCGCTGCTGTAAATGTAGGAAAACGACCTACATTTTATGATTTTGCGGAGAGATCATTGATAGAAGCCCATTTAATTGGCTTCCGAGGTGATCTTTATGATGAACCAGCGAAGGTCAAATTTATGTGCAGGCTTAGAGGCGAAAAGCGTTTTGATGGCCCTGAAGATCTAAAAAACCAGTTAAAAAGGGACGTTGAGGAAGCGTCTAAGATTCTTTCTGAGTAAAACTTCATGACAATAGGACCGGACATTTTTAGTTTCTTAGATATTCACTGCTATGATGTTTAGCGGTGTGTTTTACTCA
>PCCJ01000079.1 GCA_002731665.1 Actinomycetota bacterium
GAAAGCCAAGTGCCAGATATACCGGCAATTCGTGCTGACCCGGGGTCTCACCCTGACATGGAGTACCCACGACCTGGTTTTAACGCCGACGCTATCGATATGCGAGTTATCGAAGGGTCGACTGAAGAGCCAGGCCCAGGGCGAATATGGATCCGTCTAGATTGCCCCTTAATAGATGGCCAAGAGACAAGCCCTTTCCAACGGATCTCGACTCTCTCAGATTTAGGTGCAGCGGTTGGCTGGGAAAATTCTTACAGCGGAGGCACATACATAAATACCGATGTGACATTGCAAATGATTAGGAAGCCTCAAGGTGAATGGGTTTTTTTTGAGTCACACGTTGAAAAAACATATCAAGGAATCGCTTGTTGTTATTCAAATATATACGATGAAAAGGGCTTACTTGGCTGGGTTATGCAAAGCCAAATTGAAGCACCAGAAGATATTACGTTTTGAATACGAACCTCAGTGAACTCAGGAACCTTCGCTTATGAAACCACTTTCTATAAGGTTCTGAATTTGTATTTCGGTCATCCCAATTTCTCTGAGTATCTCTCGAGTGTGTTCGCCTAGGGTAGGCGCTGGTCCTTTTGGTCCAACATCGGCAGTCTTAAACCGAATTGGTGCAGCGACGGTTTTGTAATCTCCCAACTGCGGGCTACTTATTTTTGGAAATATTCCAAGTTCTTGAGCTTGTGGGTCTTGAGCCACCTCATGTAGGGCTAAAACTGGTCCCCAAATAATTCCCTCTGCATCAAATATTGCTCCCCATTCGTCTCTTGTTCGATGTGACAGAGCTTCATCAATTCCTTTCACCAGTTCTGGCATGTTGCGAAAGCGCCCCTTGACATCTTGAAGTCTCTGGTCATCAAGAAAATCTTCTCTGCCAATAACTTGGCACCATTTAATCCAAGCTTTTTCCTCAGGCATATTGAGAACAATCCATTTACCATCTCCACATGGATAACGATTAGCCGTCGGAATAATCATATTTTCACGAGCTCGAGGTCGGAGCGGAGCCTTATCCATAGCAGTAATTGCGTAATCGGTTGCCTGTGTCCAGATAGCGGTTTCGTAGAGTGAAGTTTCAATTACTTGTGGTGTATTTGTTTTTTCGGCAAGACGCAGGGCTGCGAGAATTCCTCCGACGAAAGCTAACCCGGTCGTATGGTCACCCTGAGCCGGACGGGCCATAGGCACCGGACCATCCTCTCCTTCTCGCATAGCATCATAAATCCCAGATCTGCCAAAGAAAGCGGTGACGTCGTAACCGGGCCGCCATGCTTCGGGACCGGTCGTGCCATACCCTGTAAGAGTTGCGTGAACGATGGATGAATTCAATGTCGTTATTGTTGCTGGGTCAAGTTTGAATCGTTGTTGCCGGTGAGCAAGGAGATTACACATGAATACATCCGCATCAGCAACAAGATCATGAACAACTTGAATTCCTAAATCAGAATCAAGATCAACTGCGATTGACCGTTTACCTCGATTAGAGACATCGAATTGAAAGTCATATTCTTTCATATTGCTAGGTAATTTGGCTGGCCGACCCATGCCTCGCATCGGGTCGCCTTGCAGCGGTTCGACTTTAATAAGGTTGGCACCAAGATCAGCTAAAATTGCCCCGGCGCTTGGAGAGGCCATCCAGTTGTCTACCTCAATGATTGTTACGCCTTCAAGTGGTGTAGTCAAAGTTACTCCCCGTCTATGGACAAAAGAATAGTTTGATGCCACTGAATAAGGAATGATTTAGGCACGAGATCAATCCTATGGTTACTCTGCAATGTATGGATATTAAGGACAAGGTAGCGATAGTCACAGGTGCAGGTAGCGGAATAGGTAAAGCAATAGTGGAACGATTCCACGATGAAGGGGCTAGAGCCATCATCGTCGTAGATCGAGATGGCGACGGAGCTCAAAAAGTTGCTGCTTCAGTAGGCGCACGAGCCGTAGCCCTCGATGTTACTGATGAGCAGGCGATAGCAAAATTAGTTTCTGAAACGGTCGAAGAAAATGGCTGCCTTGATATTTTTGTTTCAAATGCCGGTTACGTAACGCAGGGCGGCTTAGAAGTTGAAAATCAAGAGATACAAAGAATGTGGGAAGTTCACGTGATGGCTCACATTTATGCGGCTCGATCAGCGGTTCCCGTAATGGTTGCTAACGGAGGAGGGTACTTGCTGAATACAGCCTCAGCAGCCGGTCTGCTTACTCAGCTGGGTTCAATGCAATATGCGATTACCAAAGCAGCAGCAGTCTCATTAGGTGAGTTTCTTGCGATTACTTACGGTGAGAAGGGCATTAAAGTTTCAATGTTGTGTCCGCAAGCTGTCGAGACAAATATCTTAAAAAATAGTCCAGATAAGTTAGACCAGGGAAATGGAACTCCGGGAGCGGCTGCCGGTGATGGTGTTCTTCAACCTGAAGATTTAGCCGAAACTGTTATCCAATGTATGAAAGAAGAGCGGTTTCTTGTACTCCCGCACCCAGAGGTTCAGACATATGTAGAGAGGAAAGCGGCAGATACTGACCGATGGATTGTTGGGATGCAACGATTTCAGAGCCGTTTATTTTCTCAAAGTGATGTGACGCCAGCAGACTGGTTGTTGGGGTAAAAATATATGCATCCAATGGAGCCTGAAGGAGTTGAACTTCATCACCGCAGTTATGAAGTTCGCGCTTATTCTACGAGACCAGGAGAGCTGCTACTTCGCGGAAAGGTTACGGATCAGAAACCACCTGGAGTTTATTTCAAAAATGATTCGGAGCCCCTTGACATACATCACATGATCATCGATGTATCGGTTTCCTTTCCCGATTTAATTATTACTGATGCCACAGTCGTAATGGAAACTCATCCTCATGAGGGCTGCATTAAAATAGTTGACCATTATAAAAAATTAGTTGGCTTGTCAATTGCTCGTGGTTTTACAAAAAAAGTTCGGGAACTCTTCGGAGGGCCAAGAGGGTGCAGTCATACGACAGCGCTTTTACATGCGATGGCTCCTGTGGCCGTTCAATCTGTCTGGTCTATGAGGTCAGTTTCTGCGACTGAGCAAATAGTTGATCCTCCAGTTTCAGATAGAGAAAGTATCGAACAAATTAGAACAAGGATGGCCTTCAATTCAAATACCTGTCACATATGGTCTGATCCCGGCCCAATGTACGACCAGATTGAAGCCGGTATAGAACTCCCGCCTCCTATTTGGGCAGAAGAAAGAGCACAAAAGCTAGGTCAGTCTATTTCATCTTGGCGAGAGCGGATGTCTGGCGCTTCAACTTCCAGCCAGCCTTCTAATGCTGAAAGCCGTTGATCTACTCTTTCGAGTGTCTGGACAATG
The DNA here is from genome assembly GCA_002731665.1 of Actinomycetota bacterium. The sequence goes on from PCCJ01000079.1 coordinate 3,345, forward strand.
TTTGACTGTGTATTCGGGTTAGCGTCTCGTCGGTTTTGACGAGAACTCCGTCTTTTTTCGATAATGGTCATGAACCCTTTGCCTTTAGTCAAGTAGGCAGTTCCTAGTAACAAGGCGGCATAGATGAAGCCTTCGGACTTGATGAAGCCGATCCAGCCTCGTTCAACTACCCAGTTATGGTCCACGAGCCAAATTGGCAGAAAGATTAAAATGATAGAACCTGGTACCGCAGCGATGACACTTGCGCCACCGAGAGCTATTGCCAAGGCAAACATTTTTATAGAGAGCTCTTCAGGAAAGTGGGTGTAGTCATTGAAATTAACTGGTACTAACAAAAGTCCACCTGCGAGGCCAGCTAAACCGCCGCTAAGTGCTACTCCGTAGAGTCGAAGTCTGTATACCGGTATTCCAAAAGCCGCCGCTGCCTCGGGTTCGTCTCGGCTTGCAAGAAATGCTCGACCTATAGGCCCGCGTAGAATTCCTTGGACTAGAAAGAGAGCAATCACTGAATAGCTTAAGACGATAGCAAATTCCCAAATGTGCTCATCCTTAGCAGCAATACCAGTCCAACTGGGAGTATCAAATTTTCCGTCCAGAGTGACTGGCAAATTGCCATCAATCTGTTTAAGGACAATTGGAAATGCAACAGCAAGAGACAAAGTCAGAAGAGCCAGATAGGCCTTTGGAAGGCGGAGCGAGGGAACCGCCACTACAGCACCGGCGATAGCTCCGCCTATAAGCCCAGCAAGAGGCATCCAAACCACTGGGACACCGAAGTCATTGACAGCGTGAAGAGCACAGTAGGCACCAACTCCGATAAAGGCCCCTTGTCCTAAGGAAAGTAGTCCTAAATAATGAGTCAAGATGGCTAGTCCAGCAAAAGCCAGCGTCATGGCTGCAGCGTTGGTAGCATTCGTCACTGTTTTAGAAGTTGCGGTGAGTGCTACCCATCCTATAAATGATGCAAAAATTGCCAGTCTCAGAAACGAAAAAATTCGCGATGTTATAGACCCCTTCATTTTTTACCCCAAGAAGGTTGCTTAGCCAGAAGCCCTGAAGGTCGAACTGAGAGAATAATAATTAGCACTAGTAGGGCCCAAACTAGAGTTACTTGACTATCAATAAAGCCGACGTAACCACCCAACATTGTTTCAAGAAAAGCGAAGAGGTAGCCGCCGACGAAAGCCAATATTGGACTTCGTAAGCCTCCGAGAGTCGCAGCAGCCAAACCAAATATAAGCAGCCGCCCCATCATGTCTGGCCGCACATTTATTTGCCCGGCTATAAGGCCGCCAGCTAGTGCGCCAAGACCAGCTGCAAGCGCCCAACCGAGCATTAGTACTCTGCTTACTCTCACTCCAACCAGCAAGGAACTTTGCCTGTTGGAAGTCACAGCTCTAAACGCGAGCCCAACTTTTGTGCGCTTTTGTAGAACAGCGAGCATGAGCAAAGCCAACAGCATCGTAATAGTTATGCCTAAGGTGTCATGCCAAAGTCGCGCTCCTCCGATATCGAAACGATCATCAACAGTGTCTGGAAAAGGAGAGCCAAGAAACATTGTGTAGCCGCCCCAATGTTTACGAACGAAAGCATCTATTAATAGATATATGCCCAGGCTTGCTCCGATCGCTGGTATCGGGTCGTCTCCAAGTGGGCGGATAACCACTTTTTCAAGAAGTGCTCCGAGCAGCATCGAGATTAAAACTGCTCCTGCGATTGCTGCCCAAAGTGGAAGAGGGGCTCCTAAAATATCTGTCCCAGAAGTGAATTTAACGAACGGGCTAGGGCCTGTGGCAAGGACAAGTGCAATATAAGTTGAGAACATAGCGAGCTGACCTTGAGCAAGGTTCAATACTCCAGAAGAGCGAAAAACCATGGAGATAGCAACAGCTAGTGCAGCGTATGCAGACCCATTAGCTAATGAATCAAAGGTGCGTTGAAGAAACAAGGACATGTGAAACAGAGTTTGACACTTTTAGACAACCTTTATCCACCAACTCTGCCAATATCTTAAGTTTCGGTCTTATCAATGGCCTAGTTTCTAGGTATGGCGGAAGTCGATACCGAGGTTTTGATAGTAGGGGGAGGGCCAGTTGGTTTGAGCATGTCGATTATGCTGTCGTTACTTGACGTTGATCATGTACTTATCGAAAAGCACTCCGGCACGACGTATCACCCAAAGGCGAGAAATCTAAATACTCGCACCATGGAGATAGTTCGCGAATGGGGTATCGATAGAGAAATGGCGGAAGTCGCGCTACCTGAAACCTGGTCAAGCTCGATTGCTTACTGCAAGGATTTAGTCGAACCTGAGATAGGGCGCATGAAGACTAGCGGGTTTGTTGGTTTGGGCGAAAGCATTAGCCCAGCGATTCCGCATCTTTCGAGCCAAGATGTTTATGAACCAATTTGGCGAAGAAGAGCTGAGTCGCTGGCCCCAGAGTCGCTGAAATTCGGAAGTGAACTAAAAAGCATGCGGCTTTTCGATAAATTTGTTAGAGCAGAGATTGAAGTAGCTGACCAGATCGAGGTTATCTCCGCTCGGTATTTAGTGGCAGCAGATGGAGCTAACAGTTTTGTTAGAAATACGCTCGAAATCTCAATGAATGGTCCACGTGGAATAGCAAATTTTATAAACGTGTACTTTAGCGCTGACCTGTCAGACCTAGTAGGTAAAAGGCCTGCGGTACTTTTTTTTACTAGCGAACCACGCGGGGTTTTCCAGCCGTTAGACGGCCAAAAGCGCTGGCTATGTCAGATAACACACTTAGGCCCAGGAAATGGTCTCGAGGAGTATGACGTAGCTACCTGCATGAACTGGGTTCGCAGGGCGACGCAAAACAGCGAACTCGAAATTGAAATTCTCTCCATCGGCAGTTGGACTATGAACGCAACAGTTGCCGATAAATATAGTGAGCGAAGATGTTTTTTAGTCGGTGATTCTGCTCATCAGCTTCCCCCGACTGGAGGCTTCGGAGCAAATACCGGCATTCAAGATGCCCACAATCTGGCGTGGAAATTAAGCCTCGTTCTAAAGGGGAGTGCGAGTGAATCACTACTCGATACCTATGAACAAGAGCGCAAGCCGGTAGCGGAGTTCAATGCGAAACAAAGCCTTGCGAATAGTAAGATGGTCGGCCGAATAACTTCTCTTGCCTTAAAAGGAGAGAGTGCCGATGAGGCAATCAGTGATTCAAAAAAATACGGCAATTTTGCTGGAATGGAACTTGGATATTATTATGAATCGAACGCTGTTGTCTCTGACCAAAGTGACCCTCCGCTTGTAGATGATTATGTTGCTGACTATGTAGCTACTAGCCGTCCAGGACATCGTATTCCACACCATTGGCTTGACCTAAAGCAAAGCAAAAGTACGTTGGACTTAACGAATAGCAACCTAGTTGTACTTGTAGATGAGTATGAAAGTCATTGGGAAATAGAATCTGAAAAACAAATTAAATGTATAGTGCTTGAAAAAAACGTAGCAAAGGCAATTGGTATGCCCCTCGGCGGCTGCATACTTCTGAGACCAGATGGCCATGTAGGTTGGCGATCAGCCGGCGACGCTACTAACGAGTTAGCGCTAGGTGAAACAATTAATTTGATTCTAGGGAAAGCCGTGAGAAGCTAAAGAGATGTCAGGAATTCGTTATTTCGTAGAAGTATTAGTTACATGCGATGAGAATTTTACTGTTATTCGTGATGCCGTTATCGATGTTAAAGATGGCCAAATTACATGGGTCGGTAAAGAGAAAGAAGCTCCAACAACCTCAAAAAAAGAAATCCGAATTAATGGTTTAGTTATGCCTGGTCTAATCAATACACATGCTCACACTCCAATGACGTTGCTGCGAGGTGGTGGAGATGGGTTACCTTTGATGCGCTGGTTAACCGAGGTGATGTGGCCGCGCGAAGGGCTTATGACCCCATCGGATGCCTATTGGGGGATGACGCTCGGATCTGCGGAAATGCTGAGCTCAGGTATTACAACGACATGCGAGATGTATATCCATGAAGAGCAGATAGTTGAAGCTGCTACTAACGCTGGCATTCGAATAGTTATGACACCTGGAATTCTTTCAGTTCTGCATGCAGACTCGAATCAATCTGCGATCCTAAGAATAGATGAGATAGCCGATTTCCACCGCCTGTACAACAATCCGGAAAAAGGTGTGACCGTAGGGTTTGGCCCTCATTCGGCATATGACCTAGGGGCATCAATATGTGCTGAAGTAGCGACGGCTGCTCGTGACCTTGGTGCTTTGTTGCACATTCATATAGCTGAAACAGCCAATGAGGGTTCGGAATTAGAACGCCTACATGAGGATTTATCAACGGTGAGAATTCTTGGCGAGTCCGGAGTTTTTGGGGGCAAAGTTCTTGCGGCTCATAGTGTGTGGTTAACTCGAGAAGATTTGGCGTCCTATGCCGATTATGGCGTTGCGGTGGCCCACTGCCCTTTAAGTAATATGAAACTAGGTTCGGGCGTAGCTGATATTAAGGCAATGCGTGAATTGGGTATAACTGTGGCTTTAGGAACCGATGGCCCAGCGTCTAATGACAGCCTCGATCTGTGGCAAGAAATAAAAATTGCTCCATTGCTTTCGCGCGTGAGCTCTCTTGACTCGACAACTCTTGATGCCAAAGATGCAATCTGTATGGCTACCCGAGATGGGGCCAAGGCATTAGGTCTAGCCGATGTTGGCTCACTGGAAGTGGGTCATTGGGCCGACATGATCCGGCTCGATCTTGAGGACTCGGCTTTTATTCCAGCCACGAAAGAATCAGAGCTAATCTCAAGTATTGCTTTTGCTGCTGGCCGCCGTTTAGTGAGTGACGTATGGGTAAAGGGAGAAAAAGTAGTCAGCGGACACGAGTGCTTAACGGTAGATGAAAACCTTGCTCGAACACAATGTAAAGCTAGAGGGCTTCGACTCGCTCAAGAATCTGGAACGTAAGCATCGCCTTGAAGCGAATTCCATGCGACGATAGATCATGATTGGAATTATTGCCGGAACCGGATTCTATGCACTTCCCGATCTAATGAATCGATCTGATCAGCAGGTGAAAACTCCCTACGGTGAAGCATCGGTAAGTTTAGGAGTATGGAATGGTCAGCAGATAGCTTTTGTGGCGCGCCATGGTGGCGACCATTCAATCCCTCCGAGTTCAATTAACTATCGAGCGAATGTTAAGGCGCTTGAGCAGCTAGGCGTAGAAGCAATTTTTGCCGTAAACGTGGTTGCCTCGTTAGTCCTAAATGAAGGTCCCGGCTCACTGTTTTTAGTGAGTGACTTTTTGGAATTTACCCAAGGGAGGCTAAGCACATTTTTTGATCAACCTGGAGAAGTCCGCCACACTGATATGACCACAGCGTATGACCAGTCATTGCGGTCTCTTCTCTCGAAAGCGGCTGATCTAGAGGCGATTACCGTGCGAAACGGTGCAACTTATGTTTGTACCAATGGACCGCGCTTTGAGACACCGGCAGAAATCAGAATGTTTTCAAATATGGGAGCCGAGCTTGTCGGAATGACTGGCTACCCAGAGGTTGCGCTTGCACGAGAACTAAATATTCCCTATTCGTCGCTTGCAGTGGTCTCGAACTCGGCGGCTGGATATGGAGAGGGCGAAATATCACTGGAGGAAATATGGGAAGTATTGGATGGTTGTAAAGATAAAATTTTTCGGTTGTTAAGCCGGGCGGTTCAACTTTGGTCGACCGGCGAGTGCTGAACTGCCAGAGATGTTAGCTGCTGACTTTGTCCGTGACGAGCCAGATCCATTTCATTGGAGAATGGGTGTGCGTCCACTCGAACTTGATAAATGGCTAATCAAAGACGCCCGCTTCGAGGTTGACTTAGCTGAGCTAAGACTTCAGTTGGTAGAACGTCGAGATGAAATTATCTATTGCGAAGAAGGGTCTGAGGGAGCGTGCGCAGAAATTTATGCGGCTATTTGTGCTCATTGCTCGCTTAGCGAAGCAGAAACTTTTGTTCCTGCAGGTAGAGAGATAATTGAAGCCGCACGACTCATCGTTCAAGAAGACTTGTGTGTAATGACTCGCAAAAATGGTCTTTGGGTAATGGTTGCGTGCGCCGTGGCTTTTCCAACTAGCTGGGATGTGCAATCCAAGTTTGGGAAAAGCCTCGATGAAATTCATGAACCTGTGCCGCGATATTCGACAGATTTATCTAAATCGATGAACGTCTTTTTCGACAGGCTTCGGGCTGAAGCACCCGTTTGGAGATCCAATAGAACGCTTAGTGACAGGTCTTCTCTTCGACTCGAACCCTACACTCGCAGTCAAGAAGCTCAGACAGAAATAACTAGTGATAATGCAGGAGATAAAGTTTTTCTGAGAGTTGAATATCAAACGCTTAGAAAATTCCCTATGTCAGATTCCGTGCTCTTCACTATCCGGATACTGCAGCAACCTCTGCGCGAGTTGCTCGATGAACCAGTTGCTTTGAGATCATTAGTAAGAGGATTAGCTCGAATGCCACCTGATATAGCTACTTACAAGAGAGGTACGCACAACTACGAAGAAGTGATAGTTGAATGGGCTAAGAGGTCGGGTATTGAGATTACTTGAGCGACTGGTACAGTTACCAACGAACGTTCGTTGGTAACTTGATGATTGGAAGTATTTAGCTATGAAGACATGGGAGTCATTGGAGGACTTTGAGGCCTTTGTCGTGGATGGTGGGATAGTTGAGCCATCTGACGAGATGCCAGATGTCTACAGACTCGCTGTTTTTAAGTTCATAGAGCTGCATGCAAATAGCGAGTACATGGGAGGGTTGACTGAAAGGGATTGGATTCCTAAGGCTCCCGGTCTTCATCGCAAGTTAACTGCTTTAGCGAAGACACAAGACGAGATTGGTCATGCCCATCTCTTGTACATGATCGCTGCAGATCTTGGAGTTAAAACCCGAGATGAGATGATGGAAGATCTTCTCGCTGGGACCACAAATTTTCATAATGTTTTTCATTACCGAGTTCATAGCTGGGGAGATCAAGTAGCCGTTGCGTACTTAGTGGACGCAGCCGCCCTCGCTAGCCAGCAAGCAGTTTTTAAAAATTGCTCTTATGGGCCATACAAACGAATTCTTCGTCGTGTCATAGCCGAAGAAGGCTTTCATATGAGAAATGGTGAAGAACTACTTTTGACAATGGCGTCTGGTACAGATCTCCAGAGGACGATGATGCAGGACTCGATTAACCGGTGGTGGCTTCCAGCTATTCAGCTTTTTGGGCCAGACTCCCGTTTAGATGACCCGCTTTTGCGGTGGAACATTAAATCTGAGCGTAACGAAGTTTTACGTGAGCGTTATATTCAGAAGTTTGTTCCGCAACTTCTTAATGCAGGATTTCAAGTTCCGGATTCCGGTTTGTATCAAGATAGTGAAACAGGTCGATGGTGCACAAGCGATATCGATTGGGAGCCTCTCAAAGCAACAATGCGCAATGGGGGACCTGATAGCAAACGTCGTTTGAGTGATGCTAAGGCTGCGTGGGAAGACGCATCATGGGTCCGAGATGCATTAGACGAAGCGGTAATCAGCAAATGAGGAGTGCCCAAATGTTGAAGGCGGTCCGCGACGCCGTGGCTAAGGTCACGGATCCAGAGTATCCAGAAGTCACGATTGAGCAGTTGGGCATATTAGAAAGAGTTTTTAGCAGTGGCGAAAGTATCTGTATTGATCTAGTTCCAACTCGATCAGGGTGCCCGGCGTTAGAAATTATAAGAACAGATGTGTTAGCCGCAGCCAAAGATGTTGGTGCCACCTCTGTTTCCGTTAAATTTTGTTCGGACCCCGTCTGGACACCAGATCGAATTACTGAAGACGCACGACATATTTTGGCTCGTGAGTTTTTTGTAGTGATAAGAAACGTCGACGGTAGCTCCAAGTGTCCGATGTGTGAGAATAGTGAACTCGAGAATCGAAGTGATGTGGGCAGTACTCCGTGTCGGTCTGTGTCCTGGTGCGCGGAGTGCCGAAACCCTATTGAAGTTATAAGACGATGAAGCGTAATTCGCGAGCAGATGTAATTGAAACAGCCAGTCGACTTTTCGCCCAAAAAGGCTTTCATGGCACATCTATGAGAGATCTGGGTCACGAACTAGGCCTTTTAGGTTCGTCTTTGTATTCGCATATCGGTTCAAAAAATGAATTACTTGTTGACGTTGTGCGGCAGTCTGCTGCCACGTTCCAGAAGCTTGCTGATGAAGTTTCGGCTTCAGTGGAACCGGCGCCGGCTCGTATGTTTCAGCTTGTACGAGGCCATCTCAATATTCTTGTGAATGACCAATATCAGGCGCAAACTTTTTTGAACGAAACTCGGTTTCTTCCACCAAATGAACGAGAAATGGCAGTGAAACTGTTTGATCATTATCAACAAACGTTTCACAAAGTTATTTCTGACGGCCAGAAAGCTGGCTTCTACCGGAAGTCGATGGACGTTCACCTCGCTGCAAATTTAATCCTTTCGCTTCTAAACGGAACGACTCGTTGGTTCCGAGATAACGGCCCATTGGATATTGGAGATGTTTCGGCGGAAATTGCTGCTCTCTTAGGCAGCGGGCTCAGTTCAAATAAGTCGATAGAAGGACACTAGATAGATGAAAACTTATGAGGTGTTTTTAAAAAAAGCTGGCAAAGAACCGTTCGGACATGCGGGATCACTTGATGCCCCAGATGATCATATGGCTTTGCTTTTTGCTAGAGACTCTTATGGGCGAAGAAGCGAAGGTGAGCAAATTTGGGTAGTCAGTCGCGACCATATTCTTGAAGGTAACCAATCAGACTTGGCTCTTGCGGACAGGTCTCATAAACACAATGATGGCCAGCGAGTTTCTGAACTCCGGACGAATCAGAGGCTGAAGAAAGAACTAGGCGAATGATGCGTACGCTAGATGATGCCGCTAAAGAATATCTGCTTGGCTTCGCTGATGATGAATTGTGTGTCGGTCAAAACCATTCTTGGTGGATAGCTGTTGGCCCATTCCTAGAAGAAGATCTCGCTTTTTCATCAATTGCTCAAGATGAGCTGGGCCATGCTCGAATGTTGTATGAGTTTCTTGAGCTAGAAGAATCTATAGATGAAATTGCTTACGGAAGAGATCGGCGAGATTACCGATCGGCGCATATAGCTGAGTTAAGGTGTCATCAGTGGCCAGAAGCCCTAGTAAGACATGTGCTCTATGACTTAGCTGAAGAGGTCCGTTGGAGTGCTTTATCTGAGGGAAGTTGGAAAGGTATAGCTGCTATAGCGACACGAGCTATTGCGGAAGAACGCTTTCATTTACAACACGCTTTATCTCTTGCAGAGAGATTGTTAGC
>PCCJ01000080.1 GCA_002731665.1 Actinomycetota bacterium
AATGAAAAACTAGACGCTATAAGCGACCAGCTAAGGACAATTTCTGATGATCTAGCCGATATCGCAATTGAAGCACTCCGCGAGGCTATCGATGATAAGGAATTCTCGGGGAAACGTCCTGAGGTTGAAAGACGCGTCACGAGAGCAAGAAGAGCCGTCGACAAAGCTGCCGGTATTTTAAATGAATCGCCAGGGCCGTCCAGCCCATAGCCATCGCCCTCAATAATTAGCCATTGAATTTCAGACGCTATCTCCTAAAGCATTTACCGGAATTAGTTTACGATCTGTTGGATTATCGGCTGTTAGAGTTGACTCACTTATTACCTGTGGGGCGCCATCGGCTTGACCGTAACCCGTGGTCCGTTGTCTGAGTTTTCGACCTATTGGCTCGACAATTGCCCTAAAGTCACTCTCCACTAGACCTTGACCATGTTGAGCGCCAGCGGCCCGACTAATGTTTTCATCCATAAGAGTTCCGCCGAGATCGTTAGCGCCTGCGTTTAGAATCTGTTTTGCGCCAGAAGGCCCGAGTTTCACCCATGAAATCTGAATATTGTCGATTAAACCTGCATATGCTATGCGACCCACAGAATGCATGAGGAGAGTTTCCCTGAATGTAGGACCACGCCTTGCTTGTTTTTGGAGATAAATTGGGCTGGCCATGTGAACAAACGGTAAAGGGACCCACTCTGTGAACCCACCGGTTCGCTTTTGTAGATCACGCGTGCGGGTTATGTGGTTGGCCCAATGGATGGGGTTCTCGATGGATCCAAACATAATCGTAATATTTGAGTGCAACCCAACAGAATGAGCCGCTTCGTGGCACTCAAGCCATTCATCTGTTGAAATTTTATCAGGGCAAAGAATCGTTCGTACATCGTCATCGAGTACCTCAGCAGCTGTACCTGGGAGCGATTTTAGTCCCGCTTCCTTTAGCCGTATCAAATACTCAACTAGAGACTCGCCGAGTCTCTTTGCTCCCTCGATGACCTCGAGAGCTGTAAAGCCGTGGAGGTGCATATCCGGTACAACGTCATGAATTGCCTTACACACATCAATGTAATAGTCGCCGTCAAAGCTCGGGTGAATGCCACCTTGTAACGTGACTTCGGTTGCACCAAGTTTGGCTGCTTCTATCACTCGTTCTTGAATATCTTGAAGAGTTAACATGTAGGGCGTGCCGCGAAGGTTTAAGGACAAAGGGCCTTTAGAGAATCCACAAAACCGACATTTGAAGGTGCATACATTGGTGTAATTGATATTTCGGTTATGAACCCACGTTACTTTGTCTCCGACAGCATCTTTTCGTAGCTGGTCTGCCACCTCCGCTACTGCCGCAACTTCCGTTCCTCTAGCCTCAAAGAGCTTGACAATCTGGTCACGGCCAACTTCTTGACCTTTTAAGGCACCATCTAGAATTTCTTTGAGCTCACCGCGAACGTAAGCCTTTCCAGGTATGAGGGTGATAGGTGAATATGATGCTCCTCCTGAGTACCATTGCGTACTATTCTCGTCAGCTACAAGGACATCAGCGCCAGATCCAGCGTCCTTGTTTTCCATCGTCTTTTCAGGAAGTTGGCTGCCAGGATCGTCTCTAGCTAGCGACTCTGCATCGCTTCGGTCCATTACTGGAAACTTATTAGAAGGATCTAACCAAGTATCTGCAGCTAGAGCGAACTCAGGATAAATAGTCAGTCGAGGCGCCAGCACAAAGTGCCTGTCTTCGGTTACTGAGGAGAGTCGTTCTAAATCAGGCCATGGGCGTTCTGGGTTTACGTGGTCTGCCGTTACGGGTGATACGCCGCCCCAATCATCGATTCCGGCATCTAACAAGATACCGAAATCATCGGATAAGTTTGGAGGCGCTTGTAGGTGGATATCCATTGGAAGAATTAATCTCGCCAGCGCAATCGCTTGAAGGTACTGATCTGGTGGGCACGGAGGGCTTTTGTGCATCTTGGTGCCGAGTTTTGGTAAAAAATTCTGGACTATTACTTCTTGAATATGTCCGTGTCGAATGTGACTGTCCGCAATTGCTTGCAGCGCGATGACTCGATCATCTAGGGATTCGCCAATACCGACTAGGATGCCTGTTGTATAAGGGATTTGCAGTTTTCCTGCGGACTCAAGCGTGGCTAGCCGTCGTTCGGGGTTCTTGTCAGGCGCACCGATGTGACAGTCTAAATTCGGATTCAATGACTCAATCATCATTCCTTGGCTCGGGCTAACCTCTCTTAATGCCCTTAACTCCTCAGGATGTAATGCTCCGGGATTTGCGTGAGGTAGTAATCCTGTTTCATTCCTTACTAGCCGACACATATCTGTCAAATAATGAATCGTCGAGTCATAGTTTCTAGCCTTCAACCAATCTCTTGCGATTGGATAACGGAGTTCCGGTCTTTCACCCAAAGTAAATAGCGCTTCATGGCAGCCTTGTAGCGCTCCCTGCATTGCAATCTCTAATACCTGCTCTGGCTCAAGGTAGGGGTTTTCTAATCGAGCTGGAGGTTGTGCAAACGTACAGTATCCGCATTTATCTTGGCAAAGCATGGTTAGCGGTATGAAGACTTTTGGACTATAGGTAATGCGAGTGCCAAACTGCCGATCTCGTTCTGATGCAGCCAGTTTCAGCAGTTCGGCTAACGGCATGCTTGTTAAATCATTTACCGACTCAGGCCGGTGAGGAAAACTCGCTGCACTAGGTGTTGTAATAGTCACTGATTGTTCACCGCTTTTGAGTTATTGAATTTCGTTTGTCCAGGACCTGGGCGACTTCGAATTTCAGACGGGTAGATGTTCTCTTCGCAAGATGGGCATCTCGTTGTTTGTTCTAAGGGTGTTCCGCACTCGCTGTGAATTAAAACAGTCGGAGGCGCGTCATCGCTGCACCAACGGTCGCCCCACTTCATTAGAGCAACCAGGCTGGGCGACAAATCTCTCCCTTTTTCGGTGAGTGTGTATTCATATCTCACGGGAGCTGCCTGATACGGAATCTTTTCTAAAATATCTGCGGCAACTAGTTTGTTTAGTCGACTTGTAAGTAAATTTTTTGCGATTCCTAGGTTCTCGTGGAGCTGACTGAACCTGCGAACGCCGCGAAAAATGTCCCTCAGTATCAGCAATAGCCAACGGTCACCGACTAGGTCAAGAGTCTGCTGTATCGAACAGCGATCAACGGAGCTCCGGTAATCAATCGAACCTTTATAATCTTGATCCCCACTCATCACAATTGACAATAGAGGAGTGAGTTTCGTTTTGCAACTAACTAACTCAAGATTTAGTCGCTATTGATTCTCTGCTTTAGCCTCAAGGCTGGTAAGTAAATCATGAAAGGCTTTAGTAAAAGAAGCGACGCCCTCATTTTCTAGTTTTTGGGCAACATCATCAAGATCAATACCCATCGTCTGCACGCGGTCAAGTTTCTCTTGGGCATCTTCGACAGATGTATCGATGGTTCTGGCGACCGAACCAACCCTTAGGAAGTCATCAATGGTGTTGTCAGGCATCGTGTTGACGGAATCAGGGCCGATTAGCTCGTCAACATAAAGCGTAGTTGGGTACGACGGATTCTTGGTGCTGGTTGACGCCCATAGTGGTCTTTGGGCATTGGCACCGAAACTGGCTAGCTTTTCCCACCGAGGGCCACTAAACGCAGTCTGAAACTTCGAGTACGCAACTTTCGCTTGCGAAACCGCAGCGTAGCCGCGCAAGTTCAGAGCATCTGGTGAATTAATCGCAGAAAGCCTCGCGTCTATTTCAGTATCCGTACGACTAATAAAAAATGACGCGACACTGGATATGTTTTCTAGACTTGCGGCCCCATTATCAAGAGCATCTTCTAGTCCGCTGATGTACGCCTCAGCGACCTTCTGATACCTAGCCACCGAAAATATCAAGGTAACATTCACTGATTTTCCTAAGGCAGTCATTTTTCGTATGGATGGTAATCCAGCCTCTGTCCCGGGGATCTTCACCATCAAGTTAGGTCTGTCAATCTTATTTGAAAGGTCTAACGCTGCTGTAGTCGTAGCTTTTGTATCGTGTGCTAAGGAAGGGTCAACTTCAACCGACACAAATCCATCTTTGCCATGTGAGTTATCGTAAATTTCTTGCAGCACATCGAGAGCGCCGTTAATATCTGTAGTTACTAACTCCCAGTAGGCATCTTTCACGCTTAGGCCTTCGGCCATTAACGCAAAAAATTGCTGGTCATAGTCAGCGCTGCCTTCAATGGCCTTTTGGAAAATAGATGGGTTAGAGGTCACTCCGCGGATACCTCGATCAACCCAGCTTTGGAGTTCTCCGTTAGTGAGCCAGTCTCGTCTAAGGTTATCCAGCCATGGGCTTTGACCTTGCAGACTGAAGAGTTCCTGGAGCCGATTATCGTCTTGATTCTGCTTGGTCATGTTGCAACTCAGTATTTCTCTAGAGGAGTAAGGAACGCGCTACTGATTCGACGTTTGCCGCAGTGAAGCCGAACTGTTTCATTGCCACGTCACCAGGGGCACTGGAACCAAACCGATCTACGGTAACGGTGAGATCTGCGTATCTTTCCCACCCGAGTGAGATACCAGCTTCAACCCCGACGATTGGTACATCTTCGAGTAAGACTTCATAACGGTAGTCATCAGTTTGTTCTTCGAATAATTCCCAACAGGGCATCGATACGACCCTAGTAGGTACACCATCTTCAGCTAGAGCGGCAGCAGCCTCTACGCATAGTTGTACCTCGCTTCCGGTGCCGGCAAGGATTACAGCCGGCCTCGGAGCGTCTATTAGCGTGTATGCCCCCATCTCGACCTGATTGGCCCTGTTTGTGCCTTCGAGAATTGGTAGGTTCTGCCGAGACAGAATTAGACCAGTAGGTCCGGCACGTGTAGCTGCCACTGCCCATGCTTGAGATACTTCGTTAGCATCAGCTGGTCGTATCACTGCGAAGTCGGGTATCGCTCGTAGTGAGGCAATCTGCTCTACGGGTTGATGAGTGGGTCCATCTTCGCCGACTCCAATGGAGTCATGACTCCAGACGAAGGCGACTTTAGCCTTTGAAAGTGCTGCCATTCGAACCGAAGGACGCATGTAGTCGGCAAAAACGAGGAATGTGCCAACTACTGGAAATACGCCTCCGTGTAATGCCATTCCATTTGCAATTGAACCCATCGCGTGTTCGCGTACGCCGTAGTAAAGCTTTCGCCCGCCAGGATTTTCATTAGTTAATGGGCTGCCCACCATATCAGTACCAGTGTTGCCCGTAAGGTCTGCTGAGCCTGCAATTATTGAAGGGAAGTGAGGCTCGATAGCATCTAGAACTTGCTTATTTGCATTTCTGGTAGCGATTGAACTGCCGGGGTCGAATGAAGGCAAAACGCTTGCTAACGACTCCGGTACTCCGGTATTTAGAAGTTGGGAGACCCAAATTTTATCATGGGTAGTATTGGCAAGCCGAGATTCCCATTGTGCTCGAAGTGAGGAACCGCGGCTACCTGACGCGAGGTATGCGTTCATAACTTCTTCAGAAACTGAAAACGACTCCAATGGGTCTAGGCCCATCGCCGTTTTAGCGGCTGCTATTTCATCTGCGGACGTAATAGCGCCATGAGCAGCGGGTGTATCGACAGCGTTGGGAGCAGGGAACCCTATATGGCTTTGAACAACAATAATCGATGGTCTATTCGTTTCAGCTTTACACCTCTCCAGCGCCGAGGTTAAACCATCTATATCTTCAGACACATCACCCAACTCTTCGACGTGCCAGCCGTATGACTTAAATCGGGCGGCTGAGTCATCTGAAAAGGCGATACCGGTAGGGCCATCAATAGTAATTCGATTATCGTCATAAATTGCTATAAGGCGGTTCAGTCCTTGGTGTCCAGCGAGAGATGCAGCTTCGTGACTGATGCCCTCCATCAGGTCACCATCGCCGACAATCACGTAGGTGAAATGATCAACCAGCTCGGGTCCAAGCCTTGAGCGGAGGTTTCGCTCTGCGATAGCCATACCCACGGCATTAGCTAGTCCTTGCCCTAACGGGCCAGTGGTCACCTCAACTCCAGGAGTTATACCAGTCTCGGGGTGTCCCGGAGTTATCGAATTCCACTGACGAAATTGTTTTATGTCTTCAAGGGTCAGATCGTAACCAGTTAAGTGCAAGGCGGCATAAAGCAACATGGAAGCATGGCCTGCAGATAGAACCAAACGGTCTCGATCGAGCCAATGAGGATCCGAAGAATCATATTTGAGGATTTTTGTAAACAGCACGTGTGCAAGTGGAGCTAGAGCCATAGCAGTGCCCGAATGCCCACTGTTAGCGTTTTTGACAGCGTCTAGTGCAAGTGCCCTTATCGTGTTTACCTGACGGACCTCAAGATCTGTTTTCACATGGCCTCCCTTTCGGAGCTTAGCCCGACCGATGCTACTAGTTGGTGATCTCTTAATCGGAAAAAAAAGCTATGGACGCTGTAAATCCATGGAGAAATGAGCGTTGTCCAATCGGGCCAATCTCGCCAGCGCAAAACATGCCTGCCGAAGCTTCAGCGTTTACGAGGTCCGCAACGAGACGGGAATCATGATCGCTTTCCCCAAAAAGGTTAATTCCTCTTCCATTACAGGAGAAAACAAGAGCTCCATCTGATTGTCCAATAGGGTTAGTAAGCTCGAGTAGGTCATGCTTAGCAGTTTGCGCGTCGCGAACATGAAACTGAATGATTGCCCCGACCTCTATTTCGTCTCCAATAACTAGGTGTCCAGTCTCCTGATCGGCCCCGAGAACCGCTCTGATGAGAAAGTCACCTCGACCGAAATCTAGCTGATTTTCATTAATGACTCGGCCAATGTGCAGCCCTGTGTTAACGAGATTTTTCTCGGACTCACTCAACGAATTGAAAAGATGGCGCAGGCGAGTGAGAGCGGTTTGATTTCCTAAGGATTCGATTACGTTTGCTTTGGAGCCGGTTACCGTAAAAGGGTCACCAATTGGCCGACACCCTTGCGAAACAATAGGTTTTATGTTCGTCATCCCAGAAACGAGTAAACCGACAGCGCCACTTTCATGTATATCATCGTCAACAATTAAACAACTGTGACCTAAAGCGGGCCGTCCTGAAGTAAGACCTCCAATAATCTGCAAAGCTGGATGAGATGTTTCCCATAGCTCCAAAGCCTTGGTGATTGGGAAACTCAATGGGTCGGCGAGCAGAATCAGAGTGTGGGCTTCGGTGTACGGTAAGCCTTCGAGAAGTAGTTCACCGTCAGTAGAGCTAAGAGCGTGGGCACGAAAACTTGTTATGTCTCCAATACAGTTACCCGCCCAGAGACACATGGCCTGCCCATTTTCGATTTCACGCGATCCTGCAATTATGGAATCGTTGATTGTGCCTATTAAAGACTTTGGTTTCAAAAGTTTTTGGATCGTGCTAACTATGTTTGAGGCATCTGCTCTGAATTTCTCGGGTAAAAAAACTACAGCAACGTCGGGATCTATACCAACACGCTCAAGCATTTCCCCAATTATTTCTCCGATAGCAAACGCGGCATCAGAATGTTGAGAAAAAGCACTGTGGTACGGCATTAACCAGCGAATGGCTCTGTAACGGTGAGCGGTACAAAAGCTACAGGCCCCTTATCGATTCGACAGTGAGCCTCAATCTTTGACGGCTCTTTAAGATCGAGTTCGGCTTGCACTAAGTTGTAACCAAACTTTCCAGGCTCAACCGTAATCGGTTGGACGTTCCTGGCTACTTGTTCATCTGCGCAATGAAATGTGACTTCTAGAGCAGCCAAGCCAGAATGATCTGCTGGGCATTTGATCAACACCAGGAGGTGCGGCGTCAACTTAATAGGAAACGGACTGGGCGCTGCTATCGAGAAGTAGACGCCATTTAGGTCCAGGCGAGCTGAACCACCTTCGGCTTGGCGCATTTCAAAATTTTCAACGAATAATGCTGAGATAATCTCCACAAAGGCAGACTAGATCGGAAGTTGGGTTATGGCGAGCACCTGGCACACTTCAATAGCAGAAGGACGCAGATATGGAAGAACAACCGATGTTTCCCCTAGAGTCCGTGCTCTTTCCCGGTCAGACGCTTCCGCTACGCATTTTTGAAGATCGATACAAAGAGCTAGTCACAGATAGCTTGGCTGCATCTGGTGTGTTCGGAATAGCCTTAATCGAGAAAGGTCGCGAGGTGGGTGGCGGGGATGTACGAAGCAATATAGGTTGCTCCGCTGAAATCATTGGCCATCAACAACTTAAAGATGGAACCATATCCCTGACGGTTGCCGGGCGGCATCGTATAGAAATTGGGCAATGGCTGGCTGATGCGCCGTATCCGATAGCAACGGTAAGAACCTGGCCTGATGAGGTTCAGGAGATTGAGCGATCGAAAACTGAGAAGTTAGTTGATCATTTTCTATCATTTTTGCAACGAGCCGAAATGGTTGGATATACGATCCCTAAGCTATCTAGAGATGAAATCATGGTTGGTCTCAATGATACTGAGTTAAGCTTTCGGCTTTCCGCACTTATTCCCGTTGGACCATTCGATAAACAGATGTTACTTGCTGCGAATGGCCCGTCAGAACGATTAGATCTAGTCGGCGAACTGGTCACCGGTCTGGTTGAGTTACTAGCTGACGTTGAGGAGTGAAAAATTTGAGCTACACGTGGCCTGATCGGGGAGTAGGCCAATAGGCTTGACTTCTTCGGCGCTCCGGTAAGCTTTCGCTAGAGGGACTTTATGTCAAAGAGCAAAAATGGTATTAAGGCCGACTTGGAGGCACTACGAATCACTCTCGTGTCGTATGCCAAGCAAGAAACCTTAGAACCCCTGAAAGGCTTGGGTCGCTACTTTCTATACGGTTTAACCGGGATCTGTTTGAGTACGATCGGTGTGGGATTTCTGCTGATGGCATTGCTAAGGGGGCTTCAACAGCAGACCTCTGTGTTCGGAGGTCGAATGAGCTTTGCACCGTATCTAGTCACAGCACTGGCTTCGGCAGCAGTTCTTCTGATTTGGCTCAAGGTGATGTCTCGAGAAAAGAAGCGGAGTTAAAGTGAGTCAACTAACGGGTGCTCGTGCCGGTCAAGAGAAGGTAATTACCGCCGCTGATATTGAGCACCAAATTGGCGGGATTACTGGAGAGACCTCAGACAATGCGCGCCAAGTGAGTCAACCTGCCCTAGTGGCGGGGACCGCTATCCTAGTTGGCTTTGTTATTTGCGTCTTCGTGATTGGTAAACGTTTGGGCAAAAAACAGAGGACAATAGTGGAAGTAGTGCGAATTTGAGTGCGCTCGTTGGTCAGTTATTCACATTTCTTGGACGGAAGGTCTGGGGCCTTGTGCGCGATAAAGGAATTTCCGGCAGCGGATATTGGATCGCTATCGGTATCACTCTGGCCGGAGTTAGAACCATTATAAGATTAGGGCGCCGACAACGGCAGGTGGTTTATAGATCCGAGCTTGAACCTGATGAGAGTCTAAGCATTTCGCACTTACCACGCTTGAACTCGCGTGATTCAGGTTCTAAGTCGGGGAGCTGACCAATCTAAATGAGTAATCATAAACTGAATCCCAATAAGGAGATCTTACAAGAGGGTGATCAGGTTGTAATGATTGATAGTCGACAACGGCGTTATTTGATCAACTTGACGCTAGGCAAAGAGTTCCACACTCATGCTGGTGTAGTTGCTCACAATGACATAATTGGTAAGCCTGAAGGCACCGAATTTCGGACTGGTTCGAATGCTAAGTTATTGGCCTTGAGGCCTACTTTGTCTGACCATGTCCTCAAAATGCCTCGTGGAGCGCAGGTCATTTATCCGAAGGACCTTGGCGCGATTCTAATGCTTGCTGATATTTATCCTGGCGTTAAGGTATTTGAGTCCGGTTTAGGTTCTGGGGCCCTATCAACGACCTTGTTACGCGCCGGAGCTGAAATTTGCGGGTACGAAATTCGAGAGGATTTTGCAAATAACGCCAAAGAAAATGTCGAGAAGTTTCTTGGAGCTGATGCACTAAAAAATTATGATGTGCATCTTCGCGACGCATACAAATCCATAGAACACACGGGATTCGATAGAGCTATTCTGGATATCCCCGAACCCTGGCAAGTGGTGCCGCACTTGCTGGACTCCCTGCGAAAAGGCGGGATTCTTGTGGCCTACAACCCTTCAATAATGCAAGTTTCTAAGCTGCGTGATGTTTTGGCCAGTGGTCCCT
>PCCJ01000081.1 GCA_002731665.1 Actinomycetota bacterium
GCGCTGATTTTGATTTCCCAAGACCTCTGATCGGCTTTGCGAATCCGCAGAAACTACCTCGACTCTAAAAACGTGTGGCTCTTTCAGACCTGCCAAAGGCGACATTAACTTTTCATTGCTTGGTTCACTACCGGCGGCTGTGTCTCGCTAAAACGTTCCCATACGACTTCGTCAGGCACGCTCATTACTTTTTCTAAAATCCCAGGTGGGTAATGCATGTGAGGCTGAGAGCCATCAAAATCTGGATTAGGAAGAAGCTCATCAGCAGATTTATATTCCTCAGGGTTTTTTAGGGCTTTCATTTCGGCATCGGTAATCTCGCAGAGATCCTTTACTTCCGGATCGATCCAAGCTTCTTCATCAATATCGCTCCCAACGCAAATTTCGAGACTCAGTCCTTCAGGGCCGGCGAAATATATGGATTGAATAAAACCATGATCAAGCGGCCCTAGTACTTGAATATTGTTCGCTCGTATTCTATCTCTCATCGCTAGAAGTTCTTCGCTGCTATCGACGTTAAACGCTACGTGTTGCATCGTTCCACGCGTGACTGGTAAGGCTCCATTACCTGCATGCGTTATTCCCCATTCGATCTTTTCACTATTGTCTGGATGTTGCACAAACGCCACATAACTATCTGCAGACAGCTCAGCGAAGCCGTGATAACAGCCGTCTACGCCATGCATCCAATAAAGTGCTTTCGTTGGGCATCCAAGAACTTGAGCAAAAAAAGTCAACTGTGCTTTCATATCAGTTGTTGATATTGCTAAATGATTAACACCGTTGGGATGTAAAGCCATGTCACAAGGTTAGGCGCTAATGTCTTCTTTATGTCACTCAATTCAGATGGCTTTCGACACCGCTTGAAGCAAAATGCTTCCGCCGGTAAGAAACTAGTTGACCATAATCCGGCGATGTATGAGAGCTACTGGGCAACTCATGACCTGGCCATGAAGGCTGGTGCTTTGGATCAGCGTACAAAAGAATTAGTAGCGTTGGCTCTTGTCGTAACTATGAAATGCGATGTATGCATTACGTTTCATGTTCGCGCATGCCTCAAAGCCAAAGCTTCGCGTGAAGAGATCTACGATGTACTCAACGTCGCAGTCATGCAAGGCGATGGGTCAGCGTTAGTTCACGCAAACTATGCTGCAGAGGCCTTAGATGAGTACCTAGCAGGACGTTCAAGTAACTCTTCTCGCCCCGAACCGCATAATCACTAAGTTTCAATTTTGAGCAATCCTTAAGACAGAAACTTTCATGATTAGCTCATTGGAACAATACTTCTTGGTCCATAGGCGACCACAGGATCGAAATTTGTTAGCCGGACTTCGAGCACGAGCCTTGTTCTACCCATAATGTATCTTCCATGTGGATTCGTTTACGACAAATCGCAGTAGTAACTGCTGACCTTCGAGAAACAGCTCTTGACATTCAAAACATTTTAGGCTTAGAAGCGTGCCATATGGACCCTGGAGTTGGGGTATTCGGGCTTAAGAATACATTGTGGCCTATCGGCAGTCAGTTTCTCGAATGCGTGACGCCAGTGGAAGAAAACACCGCTGGAGGACGCTATATAGAGCGCCGCAAAGGCGACGGTGGGTATATGGTTATTAACCAAGTAGATGACGTGGAAGTCAGGATAAAGCACGTAAATCAGCTAGGTGTGCGGATAGCAAATGACATGAACTACGAAAAAAATGGCTTTCACGGTATTCAACTTCACCCAGCAGATACGGGCGGTAGTTTCTTCGAAATGGACCAGATGACGTCAGATACAACTGATGAGCCTGGCGGACCATGGTGGCCTGCCGGAAGTTACTGGCAGCCTTACGTACGAGATGACAGGGTGAAAGCAATAACTGCGGCAGAATTGCAAAGTCCTGATCCGCTCAAGCTGGCAACCCGGTGGGGGCAAATAGCTCAAACCGAAGTATGGAGCGAATCCGATGGGGTTTACAACATCGCTTTCGAAAACGCTACTGTGCGATTCGTAGAAGAAACCGACGGCAGAGGCGAAGGTCTTGGAGGGATTGATTTACTCTGCGCAGATCGAGATACCGTGTTAGCTTCTGCTAAGCAAAGAAATTGTTATGTTAACGATGACCAACTTACGATTGCTGGTCTGAGAGTCTATCTTCGAGACTAGATAAACTTAGTTCTTGTAAAGCAGGGGAATATCATGGCGACAAATCTCATAAATTTCACTAGAGCCATTTATGTTTTTGATGCGGTCGTGCGTCGGGTTCCCGATGACTCTTGGGATTTCGACTCACCCTGCGACGAGTGGTCAGCCAGAGACGTATTAAAGCACCATTGTGGAGTCTTGGATGCCATGACAGCCACCTTGAAGACCGGGGAAACAGTTCCGCCTTCAATGGCTCTTGAAGCAGACCAGCCTTTGGATCGTTGGAGTCAAAGCAGAGACGCTGTACTTGAAGCCTTAGATCAGCCAGACATTCTCAACCTTGAAGGAACTTTCTGGTTCGGTCCGATGTCCGTCGACAAGTGGATTCAAATTGTCCAATGGGACTCGTTAGCTCATGCTTGGGATATCGGAAAATCGGTGGCTATAGATCCACTACTACCAAGCGACCTCTGCGAAATTTCAGCTGCAATAATTGGAGCAATGCACGAGACCGCCTTGAAATGGAAGTTGATTAAAGAGCCAGTAGCTGTGCCCGATGGTTCAAGCGAGCCAGACAAGTTCCTTGCGTTGATCGGACGCGACCCCAACTGATTTCAGAGCATTGATTCGCACTGATCGCTTTATCAATACAAAAATGAGACTAGAGCAACTAACAACTCACCATTATCTATCGAACTGTTTCCGTGCCTTTAACCGTTATTCTTCGCATGATGCGTCTATCGCCTGCTATGTCATAAGGTTCTAGACGATGCAGCGTTGAGCGATTATCCCAAATTACAAGATCGCCGGGACTCCATTGATGACTGTAAACGAATTGTTCCTGCGTTGAGATTTCTAGCAGTTCTGAAAGCAAATTTCTTCCTTCATCAACTGGCATGTCCTCTATATGGGAGGCGTGGCCACCCATATAGAAAGAACGACTACCGTCTGCATGAGTTCGAATAAGAGGATGTGTAGCTGGCGGGTACTTATCTAATTCCGCCTGGCTCATTTCCTCTAGCTTTCCAGGATTATTAGCCCGAGAATAGGCGTAGCTATGAACTACTTTTAATGGATCCACAATAAGCTTCAGATCTGCGGGAATGGCTTTATAAGCAGCGCGCATGTCTGCGAATAAAGTATTTCCACCGTGTTCTGGAACTTCTACCGCATTAAGCAAAGTACACAAACACGGAATCTCTCGGAACGAACTATCCGTATGCCAGCGCTCAGTTCCCCGCAGGAAAACTGACTGCGGCTCATCGAATTGAACAATGTGACCGTCTTCTCCAATATTTGTTAAATCAAAAATTGCAGGAAATTTGGTATTTCGTTTTTCAGCTTCTGGCAAGATCTCCAAGTCCCCAATGCTTGTAGCTAAACCCACAAACGTCTCAGACTGCAGAGCTGCCTCTTTAAGAATCAGCACCGAATGAGATTCCAAGGCCTCTAATAAAAATTTAGAAAACGAGCTATCAAAAACTTGGCCTTCGACCGAAAAGTTCACATATGCACCAAACCCAGATTTATCTATCGGGGTGATAGATCTAGTCGTCATTTGGTTTCTACATATTGTCGAAGGTTTTCAGGAGAACTCGCTCTTATTGGGGCGAAGTCACGTGCTGCGTAGTATTCTGGCCGCTCAAAACTTTCTCCCCGATTATCCACCGGGCAAACGTTGATGTATAAAAGTAGGCGCCTGAAAGGACTAATATTTACAGTTGATCCGTGAACCACCGTCATGTCCATGAGCAACACCGATCCTGCCTGAGCAGTGATTGATGTCAAACCATTAGCCTCAACCAGGCTTTTCATTGTCTCATTAGTAATGTCGTAGCGATATTTTGAGACCTGCTCGAAATCTACCGAAGAAGGATCAAGGTTCGCTGTTGAGACCAGCCCTTCTTTGTGAGAGCCCGGCACAGCGAGCAGTGGAGCATTTACATCAGTTACATCATCTAAAAAAACAGCGATCATGATCCCGCGAGGGTCCGGTACTCCATCTACCCGATGGTAAGTGCCAAAATCTTGATGCCAGGCGACGATAGAACCGTTTGTTTGTTTCATGTTGATACGTGACTGGTGAACGTATATGTCATTCTCGAGTATTTCTCGGCTGCTTTCGACTATCACAGGGTGGTGAGTTAATGCTTTGAGTCGCTCATCAAATAAATGCATACCCCAACAAACGTGGGGACTCCCATCTGCTTCGCGCCCTACTTCTGGTCCTGTTCGCTCGAGCACCTCAAGCGCTGCTTCACTAAGCATTTCCACTTCATAGTTGTCGAAAACATCACGAAGCACTAGCCAACCTGTGTGATTGAATTCACGTTTTTGTTCATCCGTTAACATCAACGACCTCCTCTTAATGCCTCAATTCCAGCGGCCAAAGCAGAGGTCATTAGGCCAATGTCGTAGCTGTAACTCACCATTCGAAAACCTCGCCGGATCCAGTCCTGCCCCGTTTCGACGTTACCCGCAAGACAAGCAGCTGCCTTACCGTTATTCTCACAAGCTTCAAGAATTTTGTCGATAGAGTCCTGCATCCTAGGATGCTCAGTTTCCCCTGGTACCTCTAGCGACAACGACAAATCTCCGTGCCCAAGGTGAGCAACATCAACTCCTGGCACGGCCATAATTTCTTCTGCGTTAGCTACTCCTTTTTCTGACTCTATAAGGACACACACCATTGTCCTATCGTGGGCTCCTTCGATTATTTCTGGAACCGTAAGAGCGCTGTAATCATCATGTGCCCCACCAAACATTGCCCCGCGCCGTCCCGACGGTGGGTATCGCGTCCACTTTACAAATTCTTCTGCTTGCTCAGCTGTCTCACACATTTGAAATAGCATGCCCATAGCCCCGAGATCCAGAAGTCGAGATGTGTACTGGTAAGTCGTGTCCGGAGGTCTTACCAACGGAGTAATGCCCAGTCCCCGACAAAGGGCGAGCTGAGTCTTCATCTCGGACATGGAAAAGCCACTATGCTCCATGTCGTAAAAAACAAATTGAGCTCCCCCATTCTGTAAAATTTGTGGCAGACCAGCACTTAGAAATTCAAAGATCATGGTCCCGTAGACCGTTTCACCTTGAGCTAGGAGATCCTTTACTTGATTCGAACGCATGCGACCATCTTGACAGAAAAGTAACATAAATGCGCAGTCTTCTAAGGCTGCTAAGCCGTTAATTCTTATCTTGTTTTTCAACTAGTCCACTACTAGTAGGATCTTGCTTGAGTACTTGCGACATGAGGGTCTCAAAGCGGATAAACACCTATTTACATTTTATTAATTCCACAAAAAAAGCGAAATACCCCCATGTTTAAGGCGTCGGCCGAGATGACGACCCAGGTACAGCCTACTTTTAGAAATGCACAGACTTGAATCGCGGCATACGATACGAGTCTTGAACCAAACTCTGGCACAAGCTTATATTTTTCCACACACGCAACTTAACTAAGTTAGTTCTGCATTCGAAAGGTGCTCAATATGAATTCCGACATTCTGACATGGTCCGTCGGTGGCATCACTATTACTTCAGTTCCCGAGTCCTCGACTCCAACCTCTCCTAAGTTCATGTTTAAAGGGTTCGACCGCACGGCAGTTCTGGCCCTAGCCGAAAAAGCAACATGGCTTCAACCGCATTTCGTTGATGAGAATGGTTACCTTCTTCAGAAAATTCACTGTTGCATCATCGATACTGGCGATTACAAAATTGCTGTCGATACATGCGTGGGCAACGACAAACAGCGAGGTAACCCGCTTTGGCATGAAAGCCAAGGGCCTTTTCTTGAAGATTTACTCGACGCAGGTTATGCACCTGAAACAATCACGCACGTGGTTTGCACTCACCTTCACGTGGACCACGTTGGATGGAATACCCGATTGGTCGACGGAGAGTGGATCCCAACGTTTCCAAATGCGCAATACATTTTCGTTAAAGAAGAATTCGACCATTGGAGTGTCACTGAAGATTTGTTTGGTGATTCTGTCTTCGAAGATTCGGTGGCTCCAATAACAAATGCAGGGCTGGCAGAACTAGTAAGCCATGATTTCGAGTTGTGTCCTGGCGTTAGTTTTCAGTCAACTCCGGGCCACACTCCGGGCCACGTCTCGGTAGTCGTCCAAGATCTGGGCAAGCGAGCGATTATCACTGGAGATATGACACACAGCCCTATTCAAATTGCGAACCCTGAATTGAGTTCAAGTTTTGACACCGATCCGGATCTAGCACGCCAAAGCAGATATGACGCGTTTCTCGATTGGGCAGATGGAGAAACTCTAGTAATCGGCACTCATTTCGGATCGCCTACAGCAGGAATCCTCCAGAGAAATGGTGACTCGTATTCGCTAGAAGTGAACGAGTAACTGACTACGAACCGAACTGAGGACCTTCAGCGTAATCATGCATATTTCTTAACATGTGAGCAGGTCCGTGTGGCCCTTTTATAGCTGCATTCTCACCCCAAATATGCTCTTTCATCCAGCCGAATACATCTCTTCGTTTGGCAAGTTTTGACAGTTCCCTAGCGTTCTTAAGGGCAGCCTCCGTAACCTTCCCTTCTTCAGCTAACAATTGGACTATGCCCGCCTCATAAGCGGCTTCCCCAGTCCAGCGTCTCGCGAGTTGAACTGTCTCATAAAAAATATTTTGGGGCATTTTGTGGTGAAACAAGGCGAGCTCTGGCTCAGGAATAGCCATTCCAATTTCTACTTCGTTTGCGCACAGCAAACCACGATCTTCTCTCATGATTCGTTGGTCGTGGCATAAAGCCCACATGAAACCGGCTCCGAATGCGTGACCGTTAACGGCGCAAACAGTAGGCATAGGAAATGTGATCATGCGCGCAGCTAGCTTCATAAACTCCTCAGCGAATGGCTTCCGAACACCACCCGGATGCTCGCCTGTTCCCATGACCCACTCAAGGTCTAGACCATTCGAAAAGAACTTTGGGTTACTTGATGCTGTCACTAGAGCATGAGGCCCTTGCGTTTTCTCGACTTCGTCTAATGCAGAATCGATTTCCCGGACCAGAGTTGTAGTCCACTTGTTCTCATCGTTATCCAAAGTGATCAGACTAACTTCACCTAAATTTTCAAGGGTTACGAGATCTCTCATCGTCACACCGTAGACCGTGCACGCAACTGCTGTCTTGTTATCACCAGATTGTTTAGTTCCTCGGTACTTCGATCCACGCAACATCTTTGTCAACGCGAGGCTCTCCTGGAAGGCCAAGAACTTGCTCACCTAAAATGTTTCTCATAATCTCGGAGGTTCCGCCTTCTATAGAGTTCGCTCTTACACGCAAGAATCCGTGTTGTATACCGTTTTCTGAGCCATCTACCGAAAGGTCTTCGGGGCGCCTAAATGTATAATCAAAACCGGTTTGGCCAGACATTCCCATCATGTCTACTGCTGTTGACAGAACATCTTTGTTGAGCTCCGCAAAAGCAAGTTTCGCAATTGACATTTCAGGTCCAGGGTTTCCTTTTCGACTGTTAGCCACAGCTCTCATGTTCGTCAGTCGTTGTGCTTCTGACCGCACATAAAGTTTCATCATCGTATCAAGAGTGACCGCATCACGATCTTCTTCTGATTTTTCGCGCCAGAGCTTTGTAAGGAGACTCACTGGGCCCGAACCTGTTTTCGGCGCGCCGCCGCTGCCAACTCCGATTGCGTTTCGCTCGTTCATCAATGTTGTTAATGAGACCCGCCACCCGTCTCCCACATCACCAATTCTGTTTGAATCAGGTACTCGGGCATCGGTCAGGTACACCTCATTAAATTCCGCTTCACCTGTTATCTGGCGAAGCGGTCGAACTTCAACTCCTTCGCTATGCATATCAACAGCAAAGTAAGTCAAACCACGATGCTTCGGTACCTCAGGATTAGTTCGAGTAACGAGCATGCCCCAGTCCCCTAGGTGAGCCATTGTGTTCCAAACTTTTTGCCCGTTAACTACCCACTCTTCACCGTCTGCTATTGCTCGTGTAGCTAATCCGGCAAAGTCGCTACCAGCGCCCGGCTCACTAAATAACTGACACCATCGTTCCTGACCCGTGAACATTGGTCGAAGAAAGCGTTTTTTATTACTTTCATCGCCGTGCGTATGGATTGTAGGCCCTGCAAGATGCATAAAAAACATGGCGGGCTGCATAGGTTTTGCACCATTAGCATGCAGACTCGCTTCCACCTGTCTCTGAAAAACTGGGCTAACTCCTAAACCACCGGAGCCTTTGTCAAACTGAACCCACGCAAGCCCATGATCGAATTGAGCCCCTCTGAACTCTTCATAAGTCATTTCTTTGGGATCGTTGAGCTTTAAAAAATTTTCTAATGCATCAGCGACCACTGCCGCCTCGACCGAAGCTTCGCTATCTAAAATATCTGCCATGACAATAGTGTGCCTCCATTTCGACTCAGTTGGGCACCCGAACGGCCCATAAATTAACTCCTATCAGAATTGAACACTGGTTCACGCTTCTCTAAGAATGCTTGAGCACCTTCGGCCATATTTTTCGGAATCAGAACTGACTGATGGTCAAGCTCAATTGATAGTTGTTCAACGAAGGTATGTAACGAAGAATTGTCAATGGAAGTTCTAATTCTTTTCATCGCCATAGGTGACGAATTTCGCAAGACAGCAGTAGCTTTTGCAACTTCGATATCTAACTGCTCGTCATCAACAGCCCTCCAAATCAAGCCCCACTCCTCTGCTTGTGTCGCATCAATTCGTTCCCCCAGCATCGCCATGCCCATAGCGCGAGCTCGCCCAGCTCGCATCGGGAGGCTCCACGTAGAACCCATATCTGGGACGATTCCTAGTCTTGGACCAAATGTGGCTACAAAAAAAGTTGACTTGACTGCAATAGTTAGGTCGCAAGCTAGGGCTATACCCAAACCTCCGCCCGCCGCCACGCCATTGACTCGAGCTATTGTCGGCACCGGACAATTTTTAATGGATGCAAGAGCTGGGTTGAAGAATTCCTCCATCGAGATTTCTCCGTCCACCTCGGCACCATTCGAACGCTCATCGATGACCGCTGCTTCATTCAAATCTGCGCCCGAGCAGAAGCCTCGCCCTGCGCCAGTTATAACAAGCACTCGGACACTTTCGTCTTCTTCAACTATCTTCATTGCGCTACTAATATCTTGCATCAGCGCATCATTCATAGAGTTCAATGACTCAGGCCTGTTGAGAGTGACCGTGGCGATACCGTCTTCATTATCAAACAGCACGGTTTCATTGGGCATAGAAATATTCGTCATGAGACAAAAGCTAGCTTAGCAAACCGATTTTTACCTGTTCTCAACTCACTTTCTCGGAGGCCTCCGGTAGAGAATCCCATTACTCTCCAAGTTTTGGACCACCTCAGAAGAATGGCCAAGTATCTCCTTCAGCACCTCGCTGTTGTGCTCTCCAACTTCCGCCGCGGTTAGGTCTGGCAAGGGCGGGGCATCTGAAAATCGAATCGGAAACCCTGGTATTAGCATCTTTCCCGCAACAGGGTCGTCTACCTCTCGAACCGTTCCACGTTCCAAAAAATGAGGATGCGCCGCAGCTAACTTAACTGGTTCAAGAACCGGCCCACACGGAACTCTATGCTCTTCCAGAACATCAAGAACGTCTTGATCGGAATCAAAATGACTCATCCAATCTTCTATAAGTAAAGTCAAATCATCTCGGTTAGCTAAACGGTTTGTGTTCGTAGTGAAGCGCGGGTCATTTCCTAAGTCGACTCTTCCCATCGCCTGCCATAAATTTTTGATCTGATTCTCCAGAGCGAACACAACAATCCAGCTCTCGGGGCTTTTGAATATTCCTGCTGGACTAGCCGGCTGATAATGTCGCCCACTTCTCATCGCCGTAATATTTCCTTCTGACAGGGATGGCCCCGAAACTGCGCTCTCTTGCATGTGGTACATCGAGTCAACCATGCCAATGTCAAGGTGCGACCCAATACCTGTGCGGTCGCGACGGTACAAGGCGTATCCCAATGCGGCGAATGCATGAACCCCTGTTGCTGTATCGGCGATTCCCGCCCCGATAAGCATCGGTGGGCCCTCCGGCTCCCCAGTCATATGCATCAAACCCGAGTACGCCTGGGCAATAAAATCGAATGCCGTTTTTTCTCTCAATGGGCCAGTCTGCCCAAACCCTGAGATTGAGACCATTATGACCTTAGGGTTCATCGCCTTCAAATCCCCATAGCCAAGCCCTCGGCGTTCCATCACCCCAGGGCTATAATTTTCGACCACTACATCAACTTTAGGTATTAGCTCCTTAACAAGATCAAGCCCTTCTGGGCGGGTTAGATCTACTGAAAGACTTTTTTTACCTCGGTTCTGTTGTACGTGATATGCAGAACGGCCATTCTTTCTCGGTGGGCTGGGACGCGTCGGATCTCCGTAAGGTGGGAACTCTACCTTTATGACATCGGCACCCATTTCGGCTAACAAACGCGTACAAGATGGGCCTGCGAGGTACTGGGTGAAATCCAGAACTCTCACACCCTCTAGATACGGTGTTTCCCCCGGGACGTGTTCGATTGATTGATTGTTCACGTCCAGAGAATAGACACAAACTAAGCACGTTTTCTCGCGAATCGACTACTTAACAGCGTCACTTACTTATAGCGGTAGGTAATCCTGCCTCTAGTTAAGTCATAAGCAGACACTTCAACTTGAACCCTGTCTCCTGGCAGAATACGAATATGGTGCTTCCGCATTTTTCCGCTCAAGTGACCTAATACGTGATGCCCATTATCTAACTCGATTCGGAAGTGGCCGCCTTTAAGCGCCTCCACAGTCTTTCCTTCGAGCAGAATGGCATCATCTTTCTGTTTAGGCAAACTCTTTTCCCTTCGTAGAAACCCAACACCTTATGTTACCGGTGTGAAGCCAATCAGCGCTAGATAAGCATCGGAAGCTCCATTAAGGCTAAATTAGAACTTGACTCGAATAGTTACTCGTAAAAGCGATTCGTCAAAAAGGAGAACGTTATGTCCTACGATCTAAAGGTCACTGGCGGAACAATAATTGATGGCACAGGAGCGCCAAGGTTTCTGGGCGACATCGGAATTAAGAATGGCAAAATTGTAGCCATGGGTTCCGCTCCTTCTGAAGCGGTCCGAACACTCGATGCTACCGGGAAGATCGTTTCTCCAGGATTTGTTGACATACACACTCATTATGACGCGCAGGTCATGTGGGACCCGATGGTCTCATGTTCGCCGTGGCATGGGGTCACGACAATCGTTATGGGGAACTGCGGGTTTTCGGTTGCACCAACCCGGCCGGAGCATCGTGATCTTATTATGCGAACTCTCGAGAATGTCGAAGGTATGAGCGTTGAAGCCCTGCGAGCGGGCTTAGGAGATTGGGGCTTTGAAACATTTCCTGAGTATCTAGATGCCCTGCAAAAAAATGGTTGCGCTGTGAACATGGCTGCGATGATCGGTCACACCGCGTTGAGAATGTACGTAATGGGTGAAGATGCAACAGAGCGAGAAGCGACTGCTGAAGAGATTGCGGTGCAAAGACGCCTAGTTACTGAAGCGCTTGAAGCGGGCGCATTAGGGTTCGCCACGAGTAGAGCAAATACCCATGTTGGCTATGAGGGCCGGCCAGTTCCTAGCAGGATGGCAACTCCGGAAGAAATAATTGAGATAGCACAAGCACTAGGAGATGTAGGTGGCGTAATGCAAGCCACCCAGGGACGAGGTCTAAGCCATGATGAGTTTGCTCGAGTAGCTGAGACAACCGGAGCAAATGTGAGTTGGACGGCTTTGCTTGCCAGTGCCGTTGGGCCCGGCTCCCATTTAAAAGATGTTGAGGAGGCACACGCATTAGCAGCTAGAGGTTTACCAGTTTACCCTCAAGTAGCAGTTCAGCCAGTCCAGTTCGACATGAGTTGGAAAGCCCCGTTTATATACGAAGGAATGCGTCTTTTTCAACCAGTTGCCCAAAGCGATTTTGAGGGAAGGAAAGCTTACTATTCGGATCAAGACTGGCGAGCTTTGTTTAAAGAAAAAGCTGGAAACGGTGGCAAAATTGGGGACCGTTGGGCTCGAACGGAAATAAGTTCTTACCCATTAGACCCTTCTATGGAAGGACGCAATGTTCAACAAATGGCCGATGAAATGGGACAAGATCCGGTTGATCTTATGCTTGACATGGCTTTAGACGCTGATCTAGATATGCGAATTGTCCAGGACGTTTTGAATCATGATCGTGATGAAATTGATGAACTTTTGCATGATCCAACCACTGTGATTGGGCTTTCTGATGCTGGCGCTCATGCCAGTCAACTATGTGATGCCAAATACTCAACCGAGTTTTTGTCAACATTCGTTCGCAGTCGGCAAAGTTTCGACTTGGAAACTGCGATTCATATGCTTAGCCAACGACCAGCGCAAGTCTTTGGGATTGAGGATCGCGGATTCTTAGCTGAAGATGGTTTCGCCGACGTTGTGATTTTTGATGCTGATGAAGTTGGTCATGATGGGAAGCGCCGTGTATTTGATTTGCCAAGCGGAGCTGACCGATTAATTTCTGATGCCGTAGGCATAAACGCCGTTATTGTTAATGGAACTCTAATAAGAGAAGAGGGCGCAGATACTGTGGGAAGTTCAGATTCTCTGCCGGGCAAGCTACTTCGAAATGGGAAAGGCTGATTCGCAATGCCTGTAGATCCAAATCGAGATTTTTGGAAGCCCGGCATGAGCTGGGAGAAAGCTCTCGAAGATGTTGCCTATATTAGAGAACTTGCTTCTGAAATGGGTGGAAAAGATCGTGTTGAAAGGCAACACTCTGCAGGGCGGGGAACAGTCCGTCAACGCCTGGAACAGTTCTGCGATGCTGGCTCATTTTTAGAAATGGGCGAGCTAATGGGTGCCGCTGAGTACGACTCCGACGGCAACCTACAAAGTTTTTCTCCTGGCGGCTATGTTATGGGCCTCGGAGAAGTGGATGGTCGTCCCATAGCCATCGGCGGAGATGACTTCACTTTGTCTGGCGGAAGTCCCCATGATGTCTTTAAGATTCCCCATAATTTTGCTCAGCCTCTAGCTCTTCAGTATGGGATTCCATATGTCCAACTGCGCGAAGGAGTTGGACATTCATCTAAACAAGATGAGCAAGATGGACATATGGGTCTACCTCAAGGAGATCTATGGCACCAGAGCGTTGAGCTTTTAGCAAACGTTCCAGTTGCATCAGCCATCATGGGATCAGTAGCAGGATGGCCTGCAGCGGCTGCTTTACTTTCCCATTTTTCAGTAATGATTAAAGATAAATCTCAAATTTTCCCATCGGGCCCACCGGTGGTGGAACGCGCCATCGGAGAAAAACTTACCAAAGAAGAACTCGGCGGTTGGCGAATGCACGTCGTCGAAAGCGGCCAAGTAGATAATGTTGCAGACACTGAGGCAGAAGCTTTTGAACAAATTCAAAAGTTCTTATCTTTTCTTCCAAACACTGTCCACGACACAGCTCAGCGGGTTGAAACAAACGATGATCCGCAGCGTAGACCTGAAGAACTCCTTAACATTGTTCCGACAAATCGACGCCAAGGCTACGACGCTCGAAGTTTGATTCGCCACGTAGTTGACAACGGTGATTTTTTTGAGATGCGACGCCACTATGCAAGTGGAGTTATCACAGGTTTCGCGAGGCTCGATGGCTTTTCGATTGGGGTAATTGGTTCTGATCCACTTTCTAAAGCTGGAGCGATGGATGGTAATGGGGCAGACAAATACGCTCACTTTATTGACTTGTGCGACACCTTCAATTTACCACTCGTGATTTTTTTAGACATGCCAGGCTTCATGCTCGGCTCACACGCTGAACGCATGGCGACAATGAGAAGGGGCGCTCGAGCCCTGATCGCATCAGCAGAGTGCCAGGTACCAAAAATAGAATTTATGGTGCGAAAAAGTTATGGAGTAGCCGCAGATGCACCTAATTCTATTGGTTTACCGAATGGCATTAACTTGAGATTTGGTTGGCCTTCCGGCGAATGGGGAGGAATACCGATTGAAGGAGGAGTGGCGGCCGCTTATCGACGTGAGATTGCTGAAGCAGAAGATCCGGATGCGCATCGCGAGAATATTGAAAATCGGCTGCTAAAGCTTAGGTCTCCGTTTCGCGCTGCTCACAAGGGCGATGTTGTGGACCTTATCGATCCTCGAGACACAAGGGCAATAGCCGCTCGTTTCGTCAAGTTAGCTCAGCCGAAACTTTCTGAACTAGCTAAACGAGAGAAACGGGCAGTACGTCCATAGATATAGACACTCGCCTCGGTTCATGTGGAAGTATTCGCTTCACAAAACCAGCCCAACATTTTTGCCGACTTCAAAAACGCATCTCACAAAATAGTGGACGCATTAACAAATTCCTGATTTCAGGCAGTCCTCTAGGGGCGAACTCATAGATGGCATGTCACCGCATAATTTCAATATCGTTGAAGGTAGCAATTTGATAATATAAGTGGACTTCATGCTATAAAGCTGCGCGAGAACGTCGATACATGGCAGCCTGGAGTTGTGATCGATTTACGTTCAGACACAGTCTCTCAACCCAGTGAAGCTATGCGAGAAGCAATTGCGCATGCAGTAGTAGGTGATGATGTTTTTGGTGATGATCCAACAGTAAATGAACTAGAGAGTTACACGGCTAATCTTCTGAACAAAGAAGCAGCCATGTTTGTGCCGAGCGGGACACAATCTAATCTCTGCGCACTATTAGCTCATTGTCAACGTGGCGACGAATACATTGTCGGCGACCACGCTCATACTTATATGTACGAAGGCGGAGGGGCGGCGGTTCTAGGAAGTGTTCAGCCTCAGCCTATTCCGATGCTTAAATCTGGGATGCTGGACTTAGACCGAGTCCGTGAATCCGTGAAACCTAACGACATACACTTTGCGCGAAGCCGCTTACTTTGTATAGAGAACACAACGAACGGTAAAGCTATCGGTTTAAAGGAATTAGCCGCTGGCGCCGAGACTGCTTCAGATAATAGTCTTCTCTATCACCTTGATGGGGCTCGGCTTTGGAATGCAGCTATTTCGTTAAACGTTGAAGTTAGTCAGATCACTGCCTTTTTCGACTCAATCTCAGTTTGCCTATCCAAAGGGCTTGGCGCACCGATTGGATCAGTTCTTGTCGGCGAATCACCTTTCATAGACGAAGCCCGAAAATGGCGTAAAATGCTAGGCGGAGGAATGAGACAAGCAGGGCTGATAGCTGCTGCGGGCTTATTCGCCATTCAAAATAATGTCGCCCGTTTGGCACAAGACCACAAAAATGCAGCGCTTTTGGCAACCGGTTTAGAGCTGAATAGCGGAATAATCGTCGAGGCTAACGAGACCAATATGGTATTTATTCAGCTGAGAAAAGAACGTAAATCTATGCAAGCTGACTTGCACGATCTCGGTATTCGCACTCTGTGGAATAAATCTCGTTGCAGGCTGGTAACCCATGTAGACATAACAGAAAACGACGTCGATAAAGTCACTGAAACCTTCGCAAAATTAGTTTAGGCTCATCTCCAACCCTGGGTCATATCAATCTGCGATCAGTTCGTTCGACCGCATCGGCTCAATTATGTACTCATCAAGATCAGCTTCGCGTGTCATTTCGTAATAGTCCACATTTCTCCATGGCGAGTTAACGACTATACGACCTCGATCATTTCGGTAGTAGGAAGTCATTCCTTCATGCGTCCAGACCATGTTCTCATGTGCTGCATCAACCTGAGCGTTGTATTCATCATGCACATCTTGCCGAATTTCGACTGCCCCAATTCCCTCTTTAGTCATCTTCGAAATGATGTCCATGATGTACCGCACCTGCATTTCAACTACGAAAATTAAACTGCCTCCATGACCTGGTTGCAGATTCGGACCATACAGTGTGAACAGATTAGGGAAATCGGGAACAACAGTCCCAAGATAAGCTTTCGCATTGTCATTTTGCCATTGGGTCGCCAGGCTCTCCCCTGTTCGTCCCACAGCGTCGTAGGTTGTGATGAAATTTAAGACATCGAACCCAGTGGCTAGAATTAAAACATCAGCTTCTCGCTCTTCACCATTTGAAGAAATAATTTTATTTTTATCTATTCTTTCTATCCGGTCATCGATTAGCTCTACGTTGTCTTTCCGCAACATCCGATACCATCCGTTGTCCATCAGCATTCTTTTACCAAATGGTGGGTAGGTCGGCAGGACCTTCTCTAGAAGCTCATCAGCTTTATCACCAAGTTCATCTTCGACATACTTGCTGAAATAGGCTCGATGCGCATCGTTCTGAGCGTTTAGAGATCGTTCTGGATGCTCCCAATTCGGATCTTTTTGGAGTGCAGAATGAATCCGATCGTTAAAAGTCCAACCTAAGCGAACGCGATACCAATTTCTGTAAAGGGGAACCTCTCGTAAGAGAAATCTGAGGGCTTCTGGAACTGGTTTCCTGAATTGGTCGAACGGAGCCGCCCAGTGCACTGAACGCTGGTAGATAGACAGAGATTCAACATCATCTTGGACCTCCGGAGCTGTTTGCATGCAGCTAGCACCGTTACCAATAATTGCTACTCGTTTATCTTTTAGGTCCGCTCCTTCAGGCCACTTAGCGGTGTGCCATTTTTCCCCTATCCAACTATCTAAGCCATCGATATCAGGGGAAACAGGTGGGTTGAATATCCCAGCAGCGCTAATCACTACATTGGCTTCTAATAGTTCAACTTCACCATTTTCAGATCTAATTTGGACTTGCCAGGTCTGCCTGCTTTTTTGGTATTCAATATGGTCTACCGATGTAGAGAAACGAATCGTGTCTCTAACCTCGAATTGATCACAAACATGCTCCAGATACTCATGAAGCTCGCTGCGTAAACAAAAATATTTGTCCCAATCGAAAGGCGCGAATGAGTATGAATAAAGGTGATTAGGAGTATCTACGCCAGCGCCTGGGTACCTATTTTCCCACCAGACACCGCCGACTGTGGCGTTGCGTTCTATGACCTGGTATTCAACTCCCAGCTGTTTAAGATTTATCGCTGCACATAGACCTGAAACGCCAGCTCCAATAACTAGAACCTTGAACCCTTCTGGAGTTTCAATTGGATCATGGTCCAAAAATTTAACTTGGCCCAGCTGAGCCGCTGTGAACGGTCCGTACTCCTCAGGCACAGTTTCAGCCATAGCCACACTCAACATACGAACAATTAGCTCTTCGTCTGGATCAGCTAGCGCTAACGGCCTTCCATCTCTCCAGGCAAGGATTGCTTCTAAGGCCGCTTCTCGAACTTCCGTTTGATGTTCCTCGCTAAGACCGCCAGAGTCATTATCGCCCAAACCGGTCTGTCTCCCAGGCGCATATGGCGCATCTAACCAATGCAACTCGCCAGTTAGTTGAACAATAACCATGAGCAGCGTAGGAATATTGGCAACATTGATTGCTTCTTCGAATATTTTTTCTTCATTGCGGTTAGGCATTGGTTTCCTCAGGTTCCTAGATCTTGCAGATTATAATTTTTGACATTTCCTGAAGATTTCTTAAATCAGGTTGGTCATCTTGCATCAAACGGGCGAACTCTCAATAAATATAGCTTTTTTCGTGCGGAGACGAGTGCCTTGAAGCATTTATAGCTATTTGAATCTTCCTACAACGGTCTCATTTTTTTGTTTCATCATAGTAATCACCAATAACACTAAGCTTCTCTCTTATATCCATTAAGTAGATGTCTTGACGAAAGTCCAAGTTCATCGTTGCTCGCCGATTGTTAGAAGTGTTCGCATCTCAATCTTCAATAGCTTGCCTCGCTAGCAATGGTGCTTTCATAAAGCTCGACTGAGGCACTTAATAGTTCGACTATAACCCATAGATTAGTTTCTAAATCAGCTTCCAATGACAGCCTGCGTCACTCATCTATGATCAATTTCTATGTGAAAATAAAACTCAAATTAAAGCATTACTTGCTCCACATAGACGGTGAGATAGATCACTTTCTAATTAGGCTTTCTCCAAATGATAAAGGCTGAATCTATTGCAAACCTCAATAGTTTCTCCACTAAACGACCCATTATTATCAAACTTGGTTGAGTCTCGATTCGGTAATTTAAAGGCCTTCACCGTTCACGAAGCACAAAATTCTTAAAAGCGTTTGACGTATAATCTGCTTGTGGAATAGCCGACATTACGTTCCCTCCTAGCTTCATTGCAGATCGGTAGTACATTTTAACGCTGAAACTTACATAATTGAACAGCGCTCAATAGGCGAACAAAGGACATTACTATGCCTAACTCTTCCACCGGGAGCATCGGCTTTATAGGGCTAGGCGCTATGGGAGCTCCCATGTGTCACAACCTTGCCCGAAAAGCGTCGGTGCCTGTTATCGCTTTTGATCTCGACCATAACCGCATCGATCAAGCAGTTGACTACGGCGCTATCGCTGCTGACGACCTTGCACACGTAGCAACAGCAGATTTAATCTTCGTATGCCTTCCAGGAGAATCAGAAACTCTGGAAGTATGCATTGCAAACGATGGCCTCCTGCAACATATGACTCCTAACAAGACTCTTGTCGATTGCACTACCACAACGGTTAGTTCTAATCATTTGATCGCTAGTGAGCTCAATAACGTAGGCGTCAATTTTGCTGATGCTCCTGTCGCTCGCGGTGTGCTCAACGCAGTTGAGGGCACACTCTCCATTACCGTAGGCGCTTCAGCAGAGACTTTTCGTCTGATCGAAAAATGGCTCTTGCTAATGGGCACCGAAATATCACATTGCGGGCCAATTGGAAGCGGAACGGTAATGAAGCTCGTAAACAACATGGTCTTATTTCAGAATGTTTCAGCACTTGCCGAGGCCATGGCGATTGCAACGCGAGCCGGAATAAACCGAAATGACGTTTTTAAATATCTTTCGTTAGGGTCCGCTGACAGTTTCGCTCTCAGGCGCCATGGAGAGCATATGACTAGTGGTGAATATCCAACTGACAGGTTCCCCACGACTTATTCCCACAAAGATCTTGGGTACCTTCTTGATTTAGCTTCAGAGCTTGGCGTAGATGCAGCCGGTGCGTCCTTAGTTCAAGATAGATTCGAAGAGGTGATTAGGCGCGGTCTAGGAAATTTGTATTCACCTGTCATCTACCGACTATTTGAGGATGAATGATGGTGAGTACATCTCTAATAGACACGGCAAGATTCGTCTCAGACCACGAGCTGTTTCCAAGGGCCATTGAGGCAGACGTTTCTGGTTTAGTGCCAAGTCAACAACTAGACATTCTAAAATCGGTCGGGCTTTACGGGCTGTTTTCACCTTCACATGTTGGCGGCGCTGGCGTAGACATAGCGACGCAACACCAGGTAGTAGAGATCCTCGCAAGCGGGTGCTTGACCACTACGTTCTGTTGGGTTCAGCATGGAGGTGCCTCCAAAGCAGCCGCTAACGCCGAAGGGCCTATGAAAGACGAATGGGCGGATCGTCTCGCGTCCGGCGAAGCAAGAGGTGGAGTGGCTTTTGCTCATTTAGTGCGCCCAGGCCCTCCTACGCTTGTTGCTGAAAATAAATCAACTGGTTGGCATTTCTCAGGTACTGCGCCCTTCGTCACCGGTTGGGGAGATATCGATGTCGTTCTTGTTGCGGCACGTCATGAAAATAAGATTGTCTGGGCATTAGTCGAAGCAAACGAAACAAATTGCATTCGTACTAGATCTCTTTCGTTGGCCGCTCTTAACTCAACACATACTGTTGAACTTTCTTTCGATTCTCTTTACGTAGATCAAACTCAAGTCACTCAAATACAAGAATTTGATTCCTGGTACCTGCAGTACCAATCCGGTTTACGAGCTAATGGGTCACTTGGCCTTGGAGTTACTAGCAGGGCGTTGAGCTTATTGGGTCCATCTGCTCTTGACAATGAGCTCATAGCCACGCGTTCTATGCTGGACGGAGCATCGGTATCCGAGTTACCAGCAGCGCGAGGGCGGCTAGGCGATTTGTGCATACGCTCCACATCTGCGCTGCTAGCTTCGCGTGGGGGCTCAGGAATGATCGTTGATCAACATGCGCAACGACTCGCTAGAGAGGCTCTCTTTCTTCTA
Source organism: Actinomycetota bacterium (assembly GCA_002731665.1). The sequence goes on from PCCJ01000081.1 coordinate 20,240, forward strand.
GTGCAAGGACAGACACCAGAAATTAAGAAAATTCATGTTGAACGATTGACCCATTCGAATATTAATTCTTAGCAACAAGTGTTCGCAGATCATCTACCATGCTTTTTAACCATCTGCCAGAGAACCGTGTCGCTACTTAGACAAACCCACAACCTGGACTCTGTTGTTATAAAAAGACATATAGCCGGCAATCGGTGAAACACTTAGAATTGGAGAATCGTAAGCCCAAACAATATCTTCATGAGTCACGCCATCAACTGTGACGTGCCAATACCTTGCATTGCCCTTATAAGGGCAATGAGTCACTGCCGTTGATGCAGTTAACAAATCAGAGCTGACATCGCCTGGCGGAAAATAGAAACAGGCCGGTAAGTTTCCTTCAAGTAGCTGTATCGCAGATTCAGATTCCGCTATTACCACGGCGCCTATTAGCACCTTAACTAGCCCTTCATGGGTTTTAAGTTCGATCGTGTTACTCATATCAAGCAACTTAGACCCTTTGGTGAAATAATGTTCACATGACTTCAGTTGAAACTGCTAGAGGGTCCATCGCAAGCACGAATCTTGGCAGAGTGCTGATGCATGAACATGTGTTTGTTATCTCAACAGAAATCCAAAATAACTACCCAGATGAGTGGGGAGATGAAGAGACACGGATTAGTGACGCAGCCGACCGACTCAACGAATTAAAGGCAGCTGGAATTGACACAATTCTAGATCCCACAGCAATAGGTCTCGGTAGGTACATACCGCGGATACAGTTAGTTGCAGCTCGCACGGACATCAATATTGTTTGCGCGACTGGCTTATACACTTTTAATGAGTTGCCACATTATTACCAAAGGCGCAGTCCCGTTAACGGTGTTGATCCGATGGCTACCCATTTCGTTAAGGACATTACCGACGGGTTTGCCGATACGGGAATAAAAGCCGGTGTGATCAAGTGCGCCACTGACAAGCTGGGACTTACCCCTGATGTGGAAAGAACCCTGCGAGCCTGCGCTCAAGCGCATCGCGAAACGGGGTGCCCTATCACTACTCATACGAATGCTGAAACGCATCGAGGCTTAGACCAACAAAGAATATTCGCAGAAGAAGGAGTGGACCTTTCTCGCGTTGTTATTGGACACTGCGGTGACACTAATGACATTGACTACCTCCAAGCATTACTCGATCAGGGAAGCATTCTAGGAATGGACCGGTTCGGAATAGACGGGTACCTCAACACGGAGCAAAGAGTCGAAGTGGTCGCCGAACTATGCAACCGGGGACATGCCAGCCAGCTTGTTCTTAGCCATGACGCATCATGTTATATCGATTGGATTGAAGGTGAAGTTCCCCTTGCACCGCTACCTAATTGGCACTACCTGCACATAAGCCAAGACGTGGTTCCGGCGCTCCTACAGATGGGCGTTACCGATGGTCAAATAGATGAAATGCTGATAGAAACGCCTCACCGGTTTTTGGATTCGGTGAACAAGGGCGGCTATTAAATTCTGTCAGATTATCGAGTTTCCCTGAAGGCCCAAAGGTTGCTATTTCTATTAGATTCAAGATCGACTTCCCAACAAATATTTACGTTGATAGCCCCATGTGTTGAGAGGCAATACTTTCATTTTTTGTGATTTAAGATATGCGACTTAGATCTTGGCAATGCTCCAAGCTCGATTAGCTAAATCCTCGCAACAACGGTAGCTCTCGCTTCTTCATGCAGAGCACTGCTCAATACTTCTTCTAACGCAAGTAGCAAACTTGCAGCAGTTATCGAAGCTCTGGGCAAAGATGCCATTGGGCACTTAGTATCTCACTATGCGAGCAATCCTTGAGGGAATCAAAGTTCTTGACTTTACCCGAGTCCTTTCCGGCCCAACAGCCACTCGATACCTATTAGAGATGGGAGCCGAAGTCGTGAAAGTCGAAGCGCCTACTAGCGGTGATCTAACAAGAAATTCAGTAACTCAGATAAACGGTAGAAGCGGGTATTTCGCAACTCACAATCGGGGCAAAAGATCTATATGTGTCAACTTAAAAGATGACCGCGGTATCAAACTGATTCGATCTATCACAGATGACTTTGACGTAATTGTCGAGAATTTCACTCCAGGAACAATGGAGCGGCTCGGGCTAGGTTGGGAAGAACTCTCAGCCACAAACTCAAAGCTAATAATGTGCTCCATCTCAGGGTTTGGACAGACAGGTCCCCTGTCCGATCTTCCAGGCTACGATGGCACTGCTCAGGCATACGCAGGCGTTGGTTCCTTAAACGGAGAATTAGGAGGTGCTCCCGTGCCAATCGGAGTTCCTGTCGGAGACGTTCTGACCGGCACAAACGCAACTGCGGGGATACTTGGCGCTCTCTTCATGAGAGAAAAGACACAACGTGGTCAAAAAATTGAAACTTCGGTGCTGGAATCCTACTTACAAGCTCATGACACGGCCCTGCAGACTTGGTCAGTCACTAGAGGGGAAACAATCCAAACACGAAACGGCAGATTTCACGCTCTAGTTTGCCCATACGGCATTTTTACAACTGAAAACGGTTACATATTTATTGCCGCCGCAGCCGACAACCACTGGAATGACCTGTGCAGCGCTATGGATAGAGCTGATTTGCTTGACCCTCGACACCGGTGGCAAGACCGTTTCACACGAGAGGCCGAACGTGATTTAGTTAACCCGCTAGTGGAGTTATGGTCGTCTAATCTTTCCAGAGATCAAGCATTGGAGATGCTCCAAAAACATAGAGTTCCGAGTGGCCCTATTCTGAGCATCGATGAAGTGGGAAATCTTCCTGAGCTACGAGCATCTGGAGCAATCGAAGTAGTCTCTGACCCCGTCTTGGGCACACTCGTCGTACCTGCATTTCCAATTCATTTTTCTGAAGCGGAAACCGGACATAGCTTTGAGGCTGCTTTCCTCGGCGAGCACAACGAAGAGATTCTCAGCAACTTTATTGCGAAACCGGATTCGTTAGCTTCTCTAACTGATAGTGGAGTACTTTTCGAAGAGGCCATTGCCACTAGGCCCTCTCGCCAAGGAGTGAGTAGCTTCGCAACAAATAAAAAAGATAATCATGAAGCAACAGGTGATCGTTAAGCCCTACTTTCGCAAATCAGATTGTGACTAGTTTGGTGCTTATTGGCGAGGTTAGTTGAGCTACCTCTCACACACAGCTACATCAAACTGATTAGCAAACTACCGGTCTTCCAGTCAGGGCCTATCCACAGGGACAGTGACCATTTCTGATGGAGTAACAACTTCCAGGGCCTCAAAATCATTTGAGCAACCCGTTTCATTGTGGACCATGCCTGAGGGAATGGCCATCGCCCCGCCTTCCGAAAGCCTTTCAGATCGACCATCCTCGAACTCAAGATCAACCCATCCTTTGAGAACGTACACGAATTGGAGATCACACTCGTGGTAGTGCCACCCAGTTGATTCCATGACATCTGTTGAGCGCATAACCTGCGCCCTATATTTACCTTCGGTGAGGTCGGCGAGTCCTGTATCTCTATATTCGAAGAAGGACCTTCTTCCTGTTTTTCCGAATGCAGCGTCCGCCAATTGTTGGCACAACAATTCGCTCACTAGGTTAGTTTCCATCTGCGTCACCTTTTCGATAGTTCGCGCTGAGGGCAAGGTAGTTAAATATGAACCTTCGCTTGCCATTCTTCCAATAAATTAGTATCTCCAAACGTTTCCAATTCTGAGAAACGCTTTCTGCCCCACATCCATAATAACAGATCGCTAGCAGCACCCCTTAACGCTACATCGCCTTTTGCGTGGGATCGATCTACTTCTATGCCTTTAGAAGTTCGAGTGATTAGCCACTCTCCTGGGCTGTCGGTGCAATGAAAATGAACTGTTCCAACGCCCGCAAATGATGTAGGGATTCGCTGCGGGATAAAGAAATCGAGGAATTCATCTATTCCTTCGATAGCCAGGCCAGCATCTATTTCACTCCCAGAGGTGGTAACTGATTGAGCATCCCAACGATGAATCGCCGCTTCTATACACATTCGCCGCATCCAGTAGCTCGCTGTAGGATCCGTCAAGTTTGAGGACCACACATTTTGGTCTGGCTTCAGAGAGTAAATAACTTTTTGAAGATTTTGAGCCTCGACAGAATGCCACTCAGCAAGATTTTCTGTATTTGGACGGTTCTCTTCAGCCATACCCCATGTCGCTACCCCGTGGTTTGGATCAATTGAACTTCCTTGGGCCACCGATCTGCTAACAAAGGCCCATACTCCACCTAGGTGGATGATTAGTTCTCTCAACACCCAAGGGGCCATAGACGGCACTAAGCCATCAAGATTACTTTTTGCTAACTCAGTGATAAGCCCCGTATTTTGTTGAAACAACTTTTCGTATTCGGCCGATTCCACTGAAGCTCCTTCACCACCACGTGCTGACTCTTTATTATTCTCACACATTATCGCTTATTGACCCCAGCATCCTAAGATTTCGCTACAGGAGATTGTCTGGCTAACCTCGCAACCAACTTTGGTTCTTAAATTAAAAAAGTTTCACAACTAGCTTCGGCAAAGGCTGTATCAACAATTATTCACTGACAAAATTGAAAAAGCGATTCTGTTCCAAATGACAAGCAATCAATGGAATACACTGTGTTGGTTTCTCTGACTCTTCTTCCTTCTCATATTTGGGCAACTTTATATCCAGCCCGCTCTCAATTAACTGCCTGATATCGCTATCACGGTTTAGCGGCATTAGCCTTCGAAGAGTCATCCAGATTCAGCGAGGTGCAACTCTATGGGTAATTCTAAGACAACCGAACAATCTGCTGCGTCAGGTACTGACCTAACGGAACATTTCGATGTGCTTATTGTCGGCGCTGGAATATCTGGAATCGGGGGTGCCTATCACTTGCAGGAGCAGTGTCCCGACAAATCTTTTGTAGTTCTAGAAGCACAAGATAGTTTCGGCGGAACTTGGCGCACCCACAAATATCCTGGTATCCGTTCAGATAGCGATCTTTACACTTTCGGATATCGCTTTAAACCTTGGACTAGCGCACCGATAGCCACAGCAGCTGAGATTACAAAGTATATGGGCGAAGTCATTGAAGAAAACAAACTTGCTACTCACGTGCGTTATGGACACGTAATTTCATCTGCTTCTTGGTCTACCGAGGAAAAGATGTGGCAGCTCGTTGTCACGGTTAATGAAACTAAAGAAGAGCTCAACTTTTCATGTAACTTTTTATGGATGTGCCAAGGGTATTATCGCCACTCTGAGGGGTACACGCCTTCCTGGCCCGGGGTAGAAGATTTCAAAGGGGAGATTATCCATCCTCAGACATGGCCTGAGAACTTCGATTACAGCGGTAAAAAAGTTGTCGTGATCGGATCCGGCGCTACAGCAGCAACACTGATTCCTGCAATGGCTGAGAAATGCAGCCACATCACCATGCTCCAAAGGTCGCCAACGTATTTCGCCACTGGAAGAAATGCAATTGAAGTTGCCGACATGCTTCGAGAGCTAGAGATTCCAGAAGAATGGGTGCATGAAATAGTTAGAAAAAAGATACTTCTTGAACAAGAAAAAATTGCACAAATGTCTCGAGAGCACCCCGAGCTCGTTAAAGCTGAACTTTTCAAAGGAATTAAACAATTCCTGCCAGATGATTAC
>PCCJ01000082.1 GCA_002731665.1 Actinomycetota bacterium
GCAACGGCAGGCAAAGTTGATGCCGTCGTAGCCGGTAAGCCTCATCAGCCAGTAGCAAAAATGATAATGCGCCATTTAGGCAAATCTGCCCCGGCTGTTAATGACATCGTTGTGGGCGACCTTCCATCGACTGACGGTCTATTAGCTAACGAACTCAACTTTCGCTTTGGTCTCGTTCTTTCTGGAGTGACTGATGCAAATACGGCTTTAAAGTTAAATCCGCAACCGAATATCGTAAGCGCTGATTTAGCTTCTCTCGTGAACCAAGTACTCGGCTGAAACTTTTTATACAGAGCTACTCGGGTGGTAGCTTTGACCATGTGCAGCACCTTTATTTCGAGTCGTTTATAGTGGTGCCATGAGTCGACGGCGACTTGACGAAGAACTGGTGCGACGCGGGCTAGCTGTGTCTCGGGTTCAAGCTCAAGAGCTCGTTGAAGCGAGTAAAGTTTTAGTCGCTGGAGCGATTGCCGATAAACCTTCTCGTCTGGTGTCGCCAGCAGACCCGCTGATTATCACGGTCGAGAGGTCACGGTTCGTGTCTCGTGGCGGTGAAAAGCTCCAAGCTGCTATCGATGCATTCAAAATAGTAGTAACGGGTTCCCGGGTCATTGATGCTGGCGCGTCAACTGGGGGCTTTACAGATTGTGCGTTGCAGAGTGGAGCAACCACAGTGGTGGCTATTGACGTTGGTCACGGGCAGCTGCATGAGCGCATCCGACAAGATGAGCGCGTCAGAGTGTGGGAGCGGACAAATGTGAGAAATGTATCTGCTGAGGAGGTCGGGGGGCCAGCAGACCTAGTCGTTGCCGATCTGTCATTTATTTCTCTTCGAACAGTTCTAAGTAACCTTGCGGACTTTGTTCAGGAGCAAGGCGATCTCGTGATGCTCGTAAAGCCGCAGTTTGAAGCAAGCCGCAAAGAAGCTGATCGTGGTCGCGGAGTGATTCGAGACCCTAAGGTTTGGCAAAGGGTGTTACATGAAGTTGCAACTGCAGTCGACAGAGCAGGCCTCGTTGTCGTTGGGCTCATCCATTCGCCATTACTCGGCGGTAATGGGAACAGTGAGTTCCTCATGCATGCGCGTAAAGTGAAGTCAAACATCTACAGTGATAATGACGTTGACACGCTGATAACTCAAATTATTTTAGAGGTGGCACCTTGAGCACCCTAGTTTTTTCTCTTCGGAGCGAAAGTCCAGAAGCAGTTGCCTTGTGTAACAGGGTAATTAGGGGCTTGTTGCTCAAAGGGCACCAAGTTCAGATGCTACCTGAGGAAGCCGACGTCCTCACGTTGCCAGATGTCGCTACAGACGTTAGTTTGCTGGGAACCGATGCCGACCTTGCCGTTAGCGTAGGTGGCGATGGAACTATGTTACGAACCTTTGACCTAGTCGCAGGAAAAAACGTACCGGTTCTCGGTGTGAACATGGGGCGATTGGGGTACCTCACAGAGTTTGAACCAGACCAAATAGACGAAGCGATCATAAGTGCATTATCGGGCGAGCTACCGATTGAGCAACGAATGATGGTTGCAGGAAAGCTGATTCGTTCTGATGGATCTGAGCGCGGCCTTTGGCTCGGACTCAACGAAGTAATTGTCGAAAAAAGGGACCAAGGACACACGGTCCGTCTGGAAGTGATGCTCGATGGAAATCATTTTGCGACATACGCGGCTGATGGGCTAATTGTCTCAACTCCAACCGGCTCCACCGCTTACAATCTCTCAGCGCGCGGAGCCGTAGTAGCTCCAACACACTTATCTTTACAACTAACACCAGTTGCACCGCACATGTTGTTTGATAGATCGTTGATCTTGGTGCCAGAAACTGAAATTAAAATACGCGTTGCTGGAAACCGAGCGGCGAACCTATCTGTCGATGGCCGTAACGTAGCAAGTTTAGAGGAAGGTGACACAATAGTCGTTACGCAGGCAATGACCTTCGCCCTGCTGGTTACCTCTGGGGGCAGTGGCTTTCATCAGGTGCTTAAACAAAAGTTTGGTCTTAAGGATAGCTAATGCTGTTGGAGCTGACAGTTCGCGACTTGGGTGTAATTGAACATTCAACTCTGTGCTTGGGGACCGGCATGACAGTTCTGACAGGTGAAACTGGGGCTGGCAAAACTATGATCGTGCAAGCGATTCAAGTTTTAATGGGCGGGAGAACCGACCAATCCATGGTGCGGTCTGGGGCCTCTGAGGCAGTTGTCGAAGGAAGATTCGAGCAAAAAAATTGTGGTGAGATTGTTCTGCGACGAGTAATTCCAATAGAGGGCAGAAGCCGTTCGTATATCGATGGCAAAATGGCATCAGCAGCCGAGATGTCTTCTTTAGGTGAGCAAATAGTCGATCTTCATGGACAGCACCAGCATCAGTCACTCCTTAGTGCTCGAGTCCAACGAGATTTTTTAGATCAGTACAGCGGAATCGATTTGAGCGCCCTGACTGCAGCAAAATCTAATCTGGCTGCGCTTCTTGAAAGCTTAAACAAGTTGGGCGGCGATGAGCAATCACGGCAACGTGAAATTGACTTTTGTAAATTTCAAATAGGAGAAATTGATGCAAGTCAGATTAGTAATGTAGATGAGCTCAGCGATTTGGAACACATGGAAGATCTTCTTGCAGATGCTGCCGCACATATTTCTGAAGGTTCAAAAGCTCATATTCTGCTCGCCGGGGATTTAGGGGCTTTCGACCAGATGAGTGCTGCTATCAACGCCCTGAGTAATCGCCAACCTTACGCTGAAATTGAGAAACATCTAAGGTCCGTAAGCGCAGAGCTATTAGATGCCACTGAAGAATTACGAGTGCTAGTTGAGCAGATAGAAGATGACCCAAAAAAATTAAATGAGGTGCGTGAGCGAAGGCAATCTCTGTTAGACCTTTGTCGTAAATATGGGGGCACGCTCAGTGAAGTGCTTGAGTTTCGTGAGAATGCTGTATCGCAGCTTGAGTCATTGAGTAGCTACGATGAATCAGCGAAACGGCTTCAAGAGTCAATTAAAAAAAGTCATTCTGAAATAGCTCGAGAGGCTAAACATATCGCTCTGACGCGAAAGAAAAATGGACCAAGCTTAGGGCAAAAAATTAGCTCCTTCTTACCTTCGCTGGCACTGGCCAATGGTTTAGTTACAGTTGCTGTGGACGGAGATGATCCAGCTGACCAGGTTGAAGTCAGATTCAGAGCGAACAGTGGTGATGTCGAGAGACCATTGGCTAAAGTTGCGTCTGGCGGTGAGCTAGCGCGTGTCATGCTTGCGATAAGGCTTGTCCTGAGCTCTGGCCCAGCGACGTTAGTGTTCGATGAAGTCGATGCAGGAGTTGGAGGGGAAGCAGCTTTGGCGTTAGGCAGCGCCCTTGCCTCTTTGGCGTTAAACCATCAAGTCCTGGTAGTTACTCACTTGCCCCAAGTCGGAGCGTTCGCAGATCAGCATGTTGTCGTCGACAAAAAAGATGATGGCGTAAGCGTAAGTTCTACTTTGAAGACGGTATCGGGAAACGAGAGAGTCGTAGAACTAGCCCGCATGTTAGCTGGCCAGCCTGAATCAGAAAGCGGTCAAAAACATGCGATTGAATTACTGGAAATAGCTGCCAATGAACGGCTAACCACATGAAAGCCTGGAGACGTGCGAAAATACCTCCGGTAGGTAACGAAATATTAGCCAGAGCTCGAGTTGATAGACGAACCAAAAATCTTGTTAGAAGATTAGATCGCGGCGAAATAGCGGTTATAAACCACGAGGACCTCGACCGTATAGCGGCGGACGGGTTGGTCGCAGCGAGAGTATCAGCAGTCGTAAATGCAGAACCGACCATGAGCGGCCGATATCCCGCCTTGGGTGCCTTGGTCCTGATACAGGCGGGGATTCCAATCATTGACGAAATTGGTGAAGCAGCATTTAATAAAATAGTTGATGGAGAACTTTTAACCGTAAAGGGAACTGCAGTTTACAGCGGCGGAGAGCAACTCGGCAAAGGCGTTCGCCGCTCTCAAGAAGAGTTTGACGATATTTTAGAATCTGCCCGAGAAGCAGTTCGTGGTGAACTTGGCGAATTCGCTGCTAATACTCTTGAGTATCTAGCTCGCGAGCCTGAGTTAATTACCGAAGACCTGACTATAACTAATCTTGATGTTGAGATGGCCCAAAGACAAGTTCTGGTAGTGGTCCGTGGTCTTGATTTTCGAGAGGATCTATTTGCCTTGCGGCGGTCAGGCTATATGCGAGAGATGAAGCCGATTCTAATAGGGGTCGATGGTGGAGCTGACGCTTTGCTAGACGCAGGGTTGAAACCTCACTTGATAATCGGCGATTTTGACTCTGTGTCGCGGGAGGCACTCTCTTGCGGCGCGAAACTTTTGGTTCACGCTTACCCAGGGGGAGTCGCGCCGGGAACCGTTCGTCTTGACAGGTTAGGGTACCAGTATGAAATCGTTGAGGCGCTAGGAACCAGTGAAGACGTAGCAATGCGTCTAGCATTTGAGCAACGGGCGGAGCTCATAGTGATGGTTGGATCACACACGTCCATGGCAGATTTCTTTGACAAGGGCAGACGAGGTATGGCTTCAACATTCCTTACGCGTATAAAAGTCTCGTCGATCCTCGTTGATGCAAAAGGAGTAAGCCGACTGTATCGCACTCAAGTCAGAAAAAGGGATCTAGCCTTACTTGTGACGTCCGCACTGTTCACGATCGTAGTTCTTGCGATAGTCACAGAGCCACTAAGGCTTCTTCTGCGAACGGTTTGGCTTAATTTTGGGTTGTGATCAAAAGTGATTAATCTTCGATATCACATAGTTAGCATAGTTGCAGTTTTTTTGGCCTTAGGAATAGGTCTAGCTTTGGGTTCAACTTTCGTAGACTCATTTTTGGTAAATGAACTAGAGGACCAGGTCAATGAGTTCGGTCTCGAAAAAGCTCTGGCCATTGAAGAAAAATTAGATGCCGAAGAAATGGTTTTCGAAATTAACGCTGAGCTAGATGAAATCAAAGCCGTGGTGAGAGAGACACTTCCTGAAGGAAAGCTAGATGGAAGCTCTTGGATAATGCTTGCACCAGAATCGTTAAAAAATTCAGAAATATTTGATCTTGAAATGCTGTTGTCGCGCACCAGTAGCGAATTCTATGGATTCCTTTGGGTGAATGAGTCTTTGGACCTATTAGACATTAAGGCTCGGAATGCTGTTGCTACTGAGTTAAGACTGTCGAGCAATAGTCTCGCCGCTGTTACGAAAGGTTTAACGTTTTTTATTGCGAAAACTTTACTTGATGCGAAGAATATAGAGGGAGTCACCGGGTTAGGTAGCGAACCAGTAATTACGCGATTGATAAGAGCAGGAGTCCTTACCTATCAAGGCTCGAACGAATCTCAGATTGGTAACTCGAACATAGGTTTGTTGTTAGTAAGCGATGTAGCTAATAAAGCCTTGAATCAGAATTTATTTCTCCCTCTCCTTAAGAAAATTGTCGACGAAGGCCTAGCGGGTAGCACCGTGGCGATAGAGATGGCTACCGCCGTTTCTCTAACTGACGAGTTTGTGAAAGAGGTGCGCTCTGACCCTCAGCTAGCCAGTTCAGTTTCAACTGTCAACGACGTTAATTCTTTTATGGGGCAGATTGTTTTTCTCTCATCCTTGGAAAATTTGCCTCTTGTGACGCACTATGACGAAAAGCTGTTTATAGATACGGTGAAGTCGAAATGACTCACGTAGTTGCTGTTGTTCCTGCGCACAACCAGATCCAAAGTATCTCAGCCACGGTGAAAGCCCTCCTGGGGTTAGAGGAGCTCGGGGAAGTCGTCGTCGTTGATGACGGTTCGACCGATGGAACGGGTGAAGCGGCCAGAGAAGCAGGGGCACGCGTGATCTCTTTACCAAAGAACTTAGGTAAAGGCGGTGCGGTATCAAAAGCCGTTGGCGCATCAGGAGCTCCAGACGGTTATCTGTTAATTGACGCAGACCTAAGTAGTTCAGCTTCCCATGCTAAAGTTTTGCTAGAGATGCTCACGAGCGATGCGGCTGACATGATTGTTTCAGTGTTTCCTAAAGCTGGAAGGTCACGAGGTTATGGAATCGTCAAGCGTATGGCAAATAGGATACTCTTGTCTGCAACTGGCAGATCGTTTGAAGAACCGCTCTCAGGGCAGCGAGCCATTAAAGGCCCGCTGCTAAGATCTTTAAATCTAGCGAGCGGCTTCGGTCTGGAGGTAGGAATGACCCTTGATGTAGCAGCAAAGAATGCTCGAATTCTTGAAGCAGAAGTGCCGTTTATTCATCGGGCATCTGGCAGGAATATCGCTGGTTTCATTCATCGAGGAATTCAGGGTGCAGATTTGTTGAAAGCTGCAGCGTCTCGCTTAGGTTGGCGTAGCACTCTGGCAGCTGTTGTTAAAATTCCGTTTACGGGGGAGTGGAAGTGATCTTAACACTGGGCGTTTTTGTAGTTTCAGGACTCGGGGGACTATTGGCTTGGGGCCGTTTGGGGTCTTCGCTGCACAGAGAGCCGTGGATGAAACCTAACTATAGAGGCCAACGATTAGTTGCCGTTTCTGGAATGCTGTCTGTTCTTGTAGCTCTAGCCAGCACTGTCAGCTTAATTGTAAATTTTCAAGATTCGTTGAGAGTCAAGCACGGAATGTCCGTACTTCTTCTCTTGGCAACGTTTTGCGTCTTAGGATTTTTTGATGACGTATCGCCTCAAGAAAGTGGTGGGGGTTTTATTGGGCACTTGAAGGCTCTGCTGCGGGAGCGAAAAATGACTTCAGGACTCTTTAAGTTAGTCGGAGGCCTTGCTATTTCAGCAATAGCGTTAGTTGTTGCGGATGCTACTACTACTTGGGTTCAGCTAATCAGAGCTGTGTTGATCGTAGCGTGTTCGGCAAACCTACTAAACCTCTTCGACCGTGCTCCTGGCCGTGCAACAAAAGTAGGTATTGTCTGGTGGGTTGTTCTGGTCGGGTCTGTGGCCTTATGGGCGAGCCCATCAGCTCTAGTAAGCACGGCGTGGGCTTCTGCGATAGTAGGAGCGGCAGTAGGATTGATGCCTTCAGAACTTTTAGAGAGACATATGCAAGGAGACAGCGGTGTGAATGCGTTAGGAGCAATAATAGGTTTCACGACGATCCTCGTTGCTTCAGACCGTATTGAATGGTTCCTTCTTGCCGCCCTGTTGGGCCTTAATTTATTGAGCGAAAGGGTATCTTTCAGCTCATTAATCGCAAGGAATCAAGTTTTGCGTCGCTTAGACAATATGGGATCTTCATTTCCTCGATGAAATCTGGTCAACTTTGTCTAAATTTGAAAACCTTTACAAGAGCATGCCGAAGAAATGACTTAAGACAAGCTATGTTCGAAGGGAACGAGTCGGGAATTTGGACATGACCAAGCACATCTTTATCACAGGCGGCGTTGCCAGCGGGTTGGGAAAAGGGATAACGGGCTCGTCATTAGGTCGACTTCTGAAAAGTCGTGGGCTCAAGGTAACAATGCAAAAATTTGATCCCTATATAAACGTCGATCCTGGAACCATGAATCCCTTTGAGCATGGGGAGGTTTTCGTAACAGACGATGGAGGCGAAACAGATTTAGATTTAGGACACTACGAACGATTTATAGACGTACCTCTTAGCAAAGATTCAAATGCTACAACCGGATCGATTTATCAAACGGTTCTCGCAGCGGAACGCCGTGGAGAATTTCTTGGACGAACGGTCCAAGTGATTCCTCACATTACCGATGAGATTAAACGACGTATCAACCGTCTGTCTGCGAATGATACTGATGTTGTCATTACAGAAGTGGGTGGCACCGTAGGGGATATAGAAATTCTGCCGTTCCTCGAAGCCATTAGGCAAATGCGGCTGGACGTTGGACGTGGAAATGTTTGCTACGTTCACGTGACACTCGTGCCCTTCATAGGGCCTTCTGGTGAACAAAAAACAAAACCCACACAGCATTCAGTTACTGAACTGCGAAGTCGCGGAATTCAGCCTGATGCGGTGGTTCTTCGAAGCGAAGAGCCAATTGAACCTTCTCTGCGCGACAAAATATCACGGCTATGCGATGTCGATATCTCAGCAGTGGTTAATGCGCCAGATGTGGGAAACTTGTATGAAGTTCCCTTGATCTTGCATGACGAGGGTCTAGATGATTATGTGTGTGACATTTTGGGATTAACTGGGTTGGTTCCTGACCTATCTTCTTGGACTGACTTAGTCAACCGTATAGAAATGCTGGAAGATACGGTTCTAATAGGAGTTATTGGTAAATATGTGAGCCTCCCAGATGCGTATATGTCGGTTGTTGAATCGCTAAGACATGGTGGCTACTACCATGGAACAAAAGTCCAGCTTGAATGGATACAAGCTGAAGAAGTTGAAGGGTTGTTAGCGGCTGGTCGCCTCGGGCACCTAGACGGAATAGTTATTCCGGGAGGCTTCGGCGAGCGCGGTATTGAGGGAAAGATTGCTGCAGCTCAGTTCTCGCGTGAGAACAATATCCCATGTCTAGGCATATGTTTAGGACTCCAGGTTATGGTCATCGATTTTTGTCGTAACAAGCTGGGGCTAGCAGGAGCGACTAGTCGGGAATTTGATTTAACAACCCTACATCCGGTTATAGATTTAATGGAATCTCAAAAAGATGTTATTGACATGGGCGGAACTATGAGGCTCGGTGTCTATCCCGCTCGGCTGGCTGAAGGAAGTCGAATTGCTGCAATGTATGCGGATAATCTCGTATACGAAAGGCACCGCCATCGCTATGAAGTGAACAACGACTATAGGTCACCTATGGAAGCTGAAGGGCTTTTATGCAGTGGGCTTTCTCCAGATGGCAGATTAGTCGAGTTTATTGAACTTGAAAATCATCCTTTCTGGGTCGGAACTCAGGCACACCCTGAATTCAAGAGCCGCCCTGATGCGCCGGCGCCATTATTTCGGGGTCTGATTGGCGCTGCGCTAGCTCGCTCAGAAGGAAGAAATCCGCACCTGATCAAAACTCCAATTGAGTCGGTCGACTAAACAGTGTCCGATAAGTCTGGTCACGAACCACTGGTACCGTCATTTAGGATGCTTTCTGCAGAGCAGGTATTTGAAGGTTACGCCTTCGCTGTGGAGCAGACTAAGTGGGTTGATCATCTAGGTCAGGAATTCGAACGAGATGTTGTTCGACATAATGGCGCTGTTGCTATTGTTCCGATAACAGAAGACTTAGAGCACGTTTATCTAGTACGACAGTTCAGGCCGACGATCGGCGACTGGTTACTTGAGATTCCAGCCGGACTTCGAGATATAGCAGGCGAGAATGAAATCGATACGGCTCACAGAGAGCTAATGGAAGAAGTCGGCTACTCAGCGAAGACTATGGATTATCTGATGACGCTTCGTACAGCCGTTGGATTCAGCGATGAACAAATTTCGATATTTTTAGCTTTAGGCTTGGAAGCTGGTAGTCGAGAAGCCGACGGTATTGAAGAGGAGAGTATGACCGTTGAGTGTGTCCGGTTATCGGATATCCCCATGATGATAGAAACCAAACAGCTGGTAGATGCGAAAACTATTGCCGGGTTGTCAGTGGCCTTGCATCGGCTTAATGCATAGAGAGCAATGAGCCGATGGTAGGCGATGCTTTGCCGTTGGAAGTTGAAGATTTTCTGACGTGGCTCGCGTCTGAAAAAGGACGAGCTCCCACGACTTTAAATGCTTACAGACGCGATATCACTACCTTTATCGGTTGGCTAACTAAGTATAAACTGACCCTTTCTGAAGCTGGAACGAAAGATTTAGCTAAATACATAGCTTTTCTCAAAGAGAAAGGAAGGGCTCCATCGACAGTAGCTCGAGCTACAGTCGCTGTTAGGTCCTTGTACAGATTTCTAACAATCGAAGGACTATTACCTGAGGACCCGACAGCTGTTCTTGATGTGCCAAAAGTGCCGAAGGGCCTTCCGCGGGCTTTAAGCGAGAACCAAATAGAGGCTTTACTAGGATCTCCTCTGGGCGTTAGCCCATTAACGAAAAGAGATAGGGCAATTTTGGAAGTGCTCTATGGAGGGGGGCTTCGTATCAGTGAACTAGTTGGTTTATCACTCGGCGACATAGATATTGATGCATCTCTTATGCGGGTTTTAGGTAAAGGCAACCGAGAAAGAATCGTTCCAATCGGACGGCTCGCGTCAGATGCGTTGATCGATTGGCTTGGTAGCAGCGGTCGACCGGTGTTAAGTCCTGAAGTGTGGGCGTCTCGAGAAGCTGAAACTGCAGTGTTTCTTAATGCCAGAGGTGGTCGGTTAAGTCGACAGGGCGCATGGTTAGTCGTCAGAGGACATGGCGACAATGTCGGATTGGGACCTGAGCTGACCCCCCATGTTCTTCGGCATTCCTGTGCTACTCATATGCTTAACCACGGTGCCGATATTCGAACTGTCCAAGAACTACTGGGACATATTTCCATTACCAGCACGCAACGGTACACCTTAGTAAGTCAACAAGTGCTTCGCGACGTTTATGACTCAGCTCACCCTAGGGCGCAACTTTGAAGTCTAAGAAGTAATATTTGGCTAATGCGACGTTCAGCACTTCATCTTCCTCTTCGTTTTCTTGAGACGGTCCGAAAGCCCAAGCTGCATGAAATAGATGATTCATGGGCTCATTCGAAGTTGTCACCGTCGGAGATAGAGCTATGGGTAAATATGGGCTCGGCTGACCGACGCCACTGCATAAGCGTCGCCAAGAATGTGGAAAAAATTCTTCCTAATGACCAGGTAGTCATTAAGGCAGCGCTTTTGCATGACATTGGTAAATCGAAAGCTTCGAGCAGCGCTTTGTTCCGCGTCTTTGCGACCGTAATCAGTTTTTTTATCACTAAGAAATTAGCTCAAGATTGGATGAATAGTCGAGTTTTAGGTAGCGAAGTGGGGCAGTACCTCTGCTATCCCAGCGTTGGCGCCGAACTCTTAAAGCTTGCTGGTAGCGATCCTTTCGTTTGTGCGTGGGCAAATGAGCATCATTTCGAACAACAAAATTGGACTGTAGATCGTTATCTAGGGAGAATTCTAGAAGAGGCCGATGAGCAGACTAATTGGAAATTGAGATTATGAACGGGACGGAACTTACTAGTCACTTACAGGCGGTCTTTCTGGAAATTCACGGAGACCGTGCTGGAACGTTTAAGGTCCCAGCGGTTGATGAATCTATATCGAAGGCTAGACAAAAAGCACGCGGGTTTATAACGCCTGAGCAACGAGTCGAATTGGCCGGAGGTCTTGAGGCATTCAGAAATTGGTTGATAGAGCGCGATCCCGAAGCAGCGGAGAGAGTTTCCGCTGGAAGGCCAGCTCCTCAAGACATCGGAACTGTTATGCACGCTGCAGAAGATTATGCAGTAGCGGAGACGTGGGAAGACATAAATTTTGATGACGCATCGTTACTCAAATCTCGATTTGAGAAGACAGTAATTGAAACTTTGGAAGAGAGAAACCCAGGACTCAAGCGAGCCCCGTTGCGACTTCGGGACAGAAACGTTAGAACGATGCTCAGCGGTTTTTTCGTCATATTCCTGTCGTCTGGGTTCACAGCAGTTACTGGAATCGGTGCGATGCTCGGAACAGTCGTGGGAGTCTCGATCTTTGTGTTTGGATTCCGGTCATGGTGTGTTGGCGCAACACGTTCCAACATTAATGAAGTTTCAGTTTTTAAAGGCGGAAGAATCCAAAGAGATGAACGGGGCTCGCTCTAAAGTCCTAGTAAGACAGTCAAGGTCA
>PCCJ01000083.1 GCA_002731665.1 Actinomycetota bacterium
AAGCATGTAGTTATCACAGCGGTAGCGCGAGATGATCTTAACGATGGTGGTGCTTCTGGGTTTGTCGACACCATTAACGCGATTCGTAAGGAAACCTCAACCACGCGAATAGAAGTTTTGATACCAGATTTTAAAGGCCTCAAGGAACCTTTGGAAGAAGTGCTAGAGGCTAACCCTGATATTTTAAACCATAACCTCGAGACAGTCGCTCGGTTGCAGCGCGCCGTTCGCCCGAGTGCTGGTTATGGACGTAGTTTAGCTATGTTAGCGAGGGCAAAAAGAGCCGGCTTTACGACCAAATCTGGGCTTATTGTTGGGATGGGAGAGACTGACGCTGAGATCGATTCAGCTTTGGCTGATTTAGCTGCCATCGGAGTGGACATCGTGACGATTGGGCAGTATCTGCGACCGACGACGCACCACATCCCCATACAACGCTGGGTAGAGCCTTCCATTTTTACTTCGTGGATAAAAAATGGTACTCAACTCGGGATAGGTCACGTTCAAGCGAGCCCGCTAACACGGTCAAGCTATCATGCAAGCCAAGCGGCACAAGGTCTAGGCGATAGCAACAAACCAGCACTAGATGCTCAGTACACTTAGCATTGATGAAAACTGGCCCAACTGTTGATGCTGCAACCGTGCTCTTACAGTGGTCTACCGGTGGCCTATTTTTCTTGTGGGTAACTACTCGGCGAAGAGAAGTAGGTCTTGGTTACGGGTGGTTAATGCGGTCCACTTATATTGTTGTAGCTGTGCTAGGGGCTTTCGCCGGATTCGGTTGGTCAAAACAAACGGTCCGAGACGTGTTTTTGGTAACGCTTGTTGTGTCAACGTCTGCAGTTTTGGCTGCCTCGATTGCCCGCCGTAAAGGCGGCGTGACCTACCAGAGTGAAGAAAATGACCGACGCAGCGAACGCGTAGCTCAAATGACAGGTATACAAAAAGAAACAAATACCGTCGATCTAGACGTCTCTGAGTTCAACCCTCGCTGGGATTTACTCGCTCCTGTAATAGGTTTTGTTGGTCTTTGTGCGACTGGATTCGCGGGTAATGGCAACTTAGTGTTAGAGATACTGCGCCTCGTCGTTGGCGCAGCATTTTTAGGTGTAGTCACAGATGCGATGCTTCTAGGTCATTGGTATTTAGTTCAGCCGGGCCTAAGGCGTGATCCGTTACTAGAGCAAGTCTCGTGGCTCGGAAGAATATGGCCGTTGGAAATTGCAGCGTTGTTAATACCAACTGGAATGATCTCGGTTCTTTCAGGAGAAATAGACGATGGATACGGCGGCATGCTGGGCTGGTTCTGGGCAGCATGCGCATTATCGACTTTAGTTCTTACTGGCGTCACCAGACTTGCGCTGCGCGAGCGACAGTACGCTGCGGTCATGGCAGCAACAGGACTGCTTTATCTGGCAATTCTAACCGCTTTCGGTACTGACATAGTTGGGCGCCTGGTACTCGAAAAATAATTGAGAAGATTGCTACAGCAATCATCTTCCTTTCCAGACCGGTGGTCTCTTCTCCCGGAATGAAGCAAGTCCTTCTTGAGCATCGTCGGTGTCCGCAACTATTCTTCGGATACTTTCGCCCATTCGTATAGCCTCGCTCCAACCCATTCTGCGTGAGCGACTAGCTACTTCTTTGACAGCTCGAATTGCTAGCGGTGCTCCTTGGCAAAGCCGATTTGCGAGTTTGTGAGCTTCTTCCATTAATTCTGCATGAGGGACCACTTTCCAAGCGAGCCCAATTTGTGATGCTTTTTCCGCGCTTATGTTGTCTCCCGTGAGAAGAATATCCATAGCATCTGCCCAGGATAACTTTTCAGAAATGCGCATTGATCCAACTATGGTAGGCACCCCTACTTTCACTTCAGGCATTCCGAAAATAGCTTTGTCGGAAGCAATGAGAAAATCCGTTGCAACAGCACCGGTGAGCCCATAGCCGATGCATGCGCCATTAACGGCAGCAATAGTTGGCTTCCATAGCTCTAAGCCACTTTCGAAGCTATTGATAGTAGGTATCTCGAAATAGCTACCGGACCATTTCCCTGCAGCGTTTCCCTGCCCTGACCGAAGATCCGCTCCGGCGCAGAAGGCTCGGCCAGCTCCAGTTAAAATCGCTACCCAAGCTTCAGGATCATTATAAAATTCTAGCCAAGCAGCGTTGAGGCACTCGCGCATATCTCCGTTAATGGCATTAAGTGATTCTGGGCGATTATAAGTGATAGTCGCTATATGACCTTCTAATTTATATGTGGCTTCTTTACTCATATGTATGTTCTAGCGCATCTATAGAGCACAATGGAGAGGTGCGATTGGTCATTCAAATCCCATGTTTAAATGAAGCAGCAACTTTGCCTCAGACATTGCGTGCTCTCCCGCGTGAGCTCGAAGGCTTTGATGAGGTCTTATGGTTAGTCGTAGATGACGGCTCAACTGACGCAACGGCCGAAGTCGCTCGTCAGAACGGTGCAGATGTTGTTGTAAGTCTCACTCAGAATAAAGGCTTGGCTGTGGCATTTCAGGCAGGTTTGGATGCTGCTTTAAAGCTAGGCGCAGACGTAATAGTGAATACGGATGGCGATAATCAATATTTTGCTGAAGATATTAAAAAATTGATAGAACCGATTGTTGGTCGTAAAGCTGATCTAGTCATAGGATCACGCGACATCGCAAATCATAATGAGTTTTCGAAAAGCAAAAAGAGACTTCAACGACTTGGATCGTGGGTCGTTCGTCATGCTTCGAAAACGGATGTAGCTGACGTTACGTCGGGATTTCGTGCTTACAGCAAAGAAGCTGCGTTAACTGTAAATGTGGTATCACGTTTCACCTATACGCTCGAAACCGTGATCCAGGCAGGAAGATCTGACCTAGCAGTGGTAGACGTGCCGGTTAGGGTAAACAAAACAACTAGACCTTCTCGACTCTTTCGATCTAAGCGACAATATGTGCGACGGTCAGCAGGGACTATTCTTCGAATCTACGCAATGCATGAGCCCATTAAAGTCTTTGCGTTGCCGGCCGTTCTATTAGCTTCTATAGGAAGCATTCTTTTTGGACGTTTCGCTTGGTTTTTTTTCACTTCGGATGGTTCGGGCCACGTTCAGTCATTGATAGTCGGTGCCGTTTGCCTAGTTCTTGCTTTTCAGCTTTTAATGTTAGGCATTCTTGGAGATTTACTTCGGGCTAATCGCGTGATATCGGAGCGAATACTTAAGCGAGTTAGAGGAATGGAACTTCAAGCCGGGGCTCAGTTATTTGATTCTGAAGATCGACTTCTTTGAAAAGTGATGAAGCCTAGCGTCAACGTAAGAAGAGTGGATAGCACCGAAACCGCAACCCCTGCTCTTAACCCAGGGGGGCTATAAAGTAACGCCACGTTACTAACACCGGCAGGAATGGGCACCGCAACTACGGCGTGGTCCGCGTTTATTAATGGTGCAGGTTCGCCATCAACGAAAGCGATCCAACCATCTTGTAGCGCGTCAGCGACAACCAGATAACCGGGGTCTTCAGAAAAAATAGTTATCGCCAACTCATCGTAGGTGTCTACTATTTCAGAGATTGTTGCCTTTCCGCCATAAGAACCGGTTACGTGGTCCACCTGTTCTGATAGCACCACTACCTGTGGAGGAAGAGGGCTCGTTAAAAGTTGAATTCGTTCTGATGAATCAGGAACTATTGCTATATCGCTAGCAAATCTGATGCGGTCAACTGCATTAAGATTTTCCCAGATCACGACGTCGTCGGCATAAGCGAGACGCAGTTGTTCAGTGCCAGGAAGCATCAAATTGACTGCTAGCTGGCCATTCTGAGTCGTGCCCAAAGTCATGTCGCCGTTAGTACCTTCGAGTCGAACAGAAATTTCAATTTGTCCTTTGGAAGACAGCTGTTCTCCGGCTATGGGAATCCAGTGCCTTCCTTTGGGAAGAAGGCCTCTCACATGACGTCCGCTGCGAATAACATCTCCGTTAGAGCTTGTGATTTCGACTTCGAGGCGGGCGGCTAGGTCAGTTGTATGTAAATCTTCGGTAGCAGTTATTTCGATACCTCGAATTGGGCGAGAAGCCACGACCGTCGAAAGTGCCGTCCTTGTCACCGCTTTTTGGCTTCCGGTTATTTCCGGACCGGCAAAAGGTTCTCCAATGATAGGAAAGTCGACTTGGGTTACTAACCATCGAACAGCTAAACGATCGAGAATAGCTGAATTTAGACGCTGGACATCAAGAAATTCTATGAATGAAAATGTTGGGGATCTGGTCAGAGCGAGTGGGTCCACTGCTTCTAAAAGATCACTCCATGTGGGCGGATGGAAAGTATGTCCAGTTAGTGTTCTGATTTCGTAATAAGTCGTAGTGCCGGTATAGAAAGCTAAATCATGTGCAGCAATTCTGTCTCCGTTGGCATTAGCTGCCAGAAATTCATGGGCTGGTGTGTTCGGATAATGTTTATCAGAATCGATTCTGGGCCAAAATGGTAGAACAAAAAGCAAGATTTCGGCTGACGCAATCAGAGTTATGAAAACTGGCGAAAATTTAGACCATGAATAGTTTCGACGGGCAGCGTAGGCAAGTAGAGCAACGCAAGATGCTGCACCCACAGCAATCGCCACCGGTAACGCAATTTTTGATGTGACCCCTTCGGCGTGACCGCGTTCGAGGACATAATAAATACTGAACGCGACGCATAATAGGGTGATTGCGGTTCCGAGTAAACCAAAATTATTTTTTGAGGCCTTTAATTTTCCCGGAGCTGTCCTAGAAACAGAGATAACTGTTTCTAGTCCAAGGCCAACGAGGATTGACAGTAAAAGGAGCCATATCGATCTCATGCGCCCAATGAAATTAGAGTCGAAGACTGGTAGCTTCTGGGCTGCTGAAAGTAGTGGTCCGCCAAAAAAAATTAGCGTTGTAGTGAGAAAGAGGAGAAACGCGATAATAGGTGTAGCCCATTCGGACACATTTGACGGCCGTTTTTTGAACAATGAAAAGCTGACTAGAACAAGCGCCCCTGCGCCTAAAAATGCGACGCTTTCGATGTAGTTTCTATCTCCATAAAAAAAACCTTGCTCGTGAGAGCCAAAAGCAGTGGGAACAGCCGCAGTTGCTAGAAGGCTCGAAGAAAGGTGATCTGCAGCGGTTTGAATTCGATGACCTAGATCGATACTTCGCATTTGAAAGAGAAAAGGAAGTAATTGCCAAGCAGCTAAACCAATACCGAGTGCAAATGACGCTAAGAGAGAGATCGACTGTCCTAACAGACGATATAAATCTTTGTGAAAACACCAAGAGCGCATAAGCACGTAGAGAATGAGAGTTGCGGCACCCCAAGCCGTTACTGCTGGGAAGCCTGATAACAACATTGCTGCAGTTATAAGCGAGATCCAAAGAGGTGCACGAATATCTATGCGTCTAGCGAGACTTTCGCCCGCCCAAAACAACCATGGAAGGTACGCCCCGACATGTGTCTGAGGCCAATTAGTCCAGACTGTTTGGAACCCGCTGAATGCGTAAACCAGGCCCGAAAGCAGACCCGCAGATTGGCTTGCCCCTAGCCTCCTGAGCAACAGAAACATGCCACTAATAGCAGTTATTAACTCAAGCACTTTGACCCATGCCGGAGCTATATGATCAGGAAGAAACCAGAACGGTAAGTTTAATGGGTCAAAAAGCCCTTGATTTGGAAGAGAAGCAAGGGGTGTCCCGCCAGCGGGAAAAGGATTCCACAAAGGCAAGTCGCCACTAAATACTCTTTCTTGGAACTGGTGTTGAGCTGGAAAGCCGGAATCCACAGGATCTGCTACGGGAATTGAAGTGAGCTCCACATCGATAGAGGTGTTCTCATTCCAGGGCGCCCATCGCAGTAACGTGTCTGACCTAAGAAAGACTTTCGATCCAGCTAATGGTAATCCGATGGCACACACAATCGTGGCGACAATAATTACGGTTATCAAGCGGACTACTAGTCGATTTTCTCTGACTTTCACTCCGGAAGAGCGCTCTCACAGTAGGCGCGATATGGGGAATCTGGCATTCGAGCGATGGCTGAACGTAGACCTTCTTCATCGACGTATCTAAGCTGGTATGCGATTTCTTCTAAGCAAGCTATCTTTAGACCTTGACGCTTTTCAATGGTTGAGATGAATTTCGAACTGTCCAAGAGGCTTTCGTGGGTTCCTGAATCGAGCCACGTGACACCACGGTCGAGCTTAATCACTTTTAGTTGCTTATCTGACAAGTAACTTCGATTAAGATCAGTGACTTCCAGTTCCCCGCGAGCTGAAGGAATAAGAGCCGCTGCTCGCTCAAAAGCAGTGTGATCATATATGTAAAGCCCGGGAACGGCTAAATTTGTTCTCGGGTGTTTAGGTTTTTCTTCGATGTTGAGCACAGCGCCATGATCATCAATCTCTACTACGCCGTAGCGTTCAGGATCATCAACTGGGTAGCCCCAAATTACTGCTCCATTACTAAAGACTGCTAGCTCTTCGGCAAGTTTTAATTCACCATGGAAAATGTTGTCGCCCAAGATTAAAGCAACTGGGGAGTCACCAATAAATTTCTCTCCTATGATGAAAGCTTCTGCGATTCCTTTAGGAGCGTGCTGCACTGCATAGCTAAGATTAAGACCCCATTGTGAGCCGCTTCCAAGGAGGCGTTCAAACATAGGTAGATCATGGGGAGTGGTTATGAGCTGGATATCTCGGATGCCTGCCGACATGAGAGTAGCAATTGGGTAGTAGATCATTGGCTTGTCGTAAACTGGTTGCAGCTGCTTACTTACAACAGAACTGAGTGGGAATAAACGGCTACCGCTGCCGCCTGCCAGAACCATGCCTTTTATCGGTTTTTGCATACAAACCACCCGCTCTGCATTGGAGCCATGCTCGCTGAGAATGATGATATCCAGACACTGGTGCGAGCATTGTTGACCAACGGTGTGGTCCTATTCAATCACAACAATCAGGTCGCCGGCACCAACAGTGTCCCCGACGTCCACTTTAAGTTCCGTAATTTTGCCGCTTTTGTCGGCATTGATGTTGTTTTCCATCTTCATAGCCTCAAGAACGACAACCGACTCACCCGCAGTGATTTGTTGACCGACTTCGACATGAATCTTGATAATTGTTCCCTGCATCGGAGCGGCGATTCGACCTGAACCAGTAACCGAAGTGTTACCTGCCGCAGCGCGTCGCTGTTTGGAGGGGGAGGAAGGCATCGTTGCGGCGCTTTCGGGAACCCATGCTGCTACCTGAAAGCGTTTACCATTGACCTCCATTAGTACATCTTTGCGAACCTTCTCTTCGCTATCTGATGTTTCAGAAAATTCCGATGACTTACCCGATACGCCTGTGAGGTCTAGAACTTCTTCAACCCATTTGGTGCTGTGGATCCCATTTCGAAAATCTTCGTGAGAAAGGATGGCTTCGTGAGCAGCAGCAGTTGTAGCTATGCCACCAACTTTAAGTTCGCTAAGTGCGCTTAACATTCGATCGATAGCGGTAGGCCTATCGGAACCCCAAACAATAAGCTTCCCTACAAGATTGTCGTAAAATTGACTTACGGTGTCACCTTCTTCGTATCCACCATCCCATCTAACTCCGAAGCCTTGTGGCACCGACAGTTTCGTCAGATCGCCCGGAGATGGTAAAAATTTACCGCCAGCGGGGTCCTCTGCGTTTATCCTGACTTCGATAGCATGACCGTTTTGTGTCATATCTGCTTGAGAAAAAGATAAGGGCAAGCCGGCAGCAACTCTAATCTGCTCACGTACTAAATCTATCCCAGAGACTAATTCGCTGACTGGGTGCTCTACTTGCAAACGGGTGTTCATCTCTAGATAAAAAAATTCGCCGTCTTGATATAAAAACTCTACTGTGCCTGCGTTGGTGTAGTCGCAACCCTCGGCCACAGCAACAGCCGCTGCTCCCATCGCTTGACGAACATCCTCAGGAAAGTTCGGAGCGGGGCTTTCTTCAACTAATTTTTGATGACGGCGCTGAGCCGAACAATCGCGTTCACCTAACCACACTGTATTGCCGTGTTGGTCCGCAATGATTTGCATTTCAATGTGGCGGGGCCAAGTTAAGTAGCGTTCCATATAACATTCGCTGCGCCCAAAAAAACTTTGTGCCTCTCGCTGAGCGGATTCGAGTGCAGAGACCACCTGGTCAGCAGAGTGAACGACTTTCATACCTCGTCCACCACCACCGTAAGCAGCTTTGATGGCAACTGGATATCCATGTTCGTCTGCGAAAGCGTGTATATCACCGGCTGACTCAATGATTGTTGTTGTGCCCGGTACTCCGCTTACGTTTACTTTTTCGGCTGCTAATCGCGCTGAAATCTTATCTCCCATTACTTCGATTGCTTCCGGCGGGGGACCTATGAAGGCAATGCCAAGTTCAGTAATAGATCGAGCAAAATCGGCATTTTCGCTGTAGAACCCGTAGCCCGGATGCACAGCTTCGGCACCGCTTTGTTCTATCGCTGCCAGGATTGCTTCGGTGTTCAGATACGACTCAGCTGCGGTTTCACCCCCGAGAGCGTAAGCCTCATCGGCTAGGCGCACGTGAAGGGCATCGCGATCGAGTTCGCTGTATACAGCCACACTAGTAATACCCAATTCGCGACAAGCCCTGATAACTCGGACAGCTATTTCTCCACGATTGGCAATCAAAATCTTAGAAAACACGGAATCCGCCCTCCGGGCGTGAGATAAAGTAGGTGCCATCGTGCCACATCTGCGGTCGTAAGAGATTGACCAACAAGAAAGAAGCAATCAGGTTGAGATGACTACGATAACGCTACGTGGAACGTAACCCAATTACCGACGTGTCAGAAACTCGATTTAAAAATGTCGAATGGGTCTCAGAAATAGAGTCAACTAACACCGAACTTTTGAGGAGAGCAAGAGAAGAAGCACCCGAAGGAGAAGTTTTGATTGCTGATCTCCAAACTGCTGGACGGGGTCGGCGCGGAAGAGTGTGGGAGGCGCCTGCTCGGACTTCACTAATGATGTCCATTCTCTTAAGACCTCCTCCAACAGCTTTCAAGGTTTCTCAAATTTCTCTCTTCACTTCAGCGCTGGCTCTAGCAACAATCTCGGCGGTTCAAGAACTTACTGGGATAACGCTTCAAGTGAAGTGGCCTAACGACCTTGTCACGGACTCAATCGAGCCACCCACGAGACCTATCGATGGTGACTTCGGCTATCGAAAAATAGCTGGGATTTTGACGGAAACTGTTATTGTCGGAAGAGAGGTGAATGCCCTAGTAATCGGGATCGGAATTAATACTGATTGGCCAGAAGTCCCTCCGCATCTTGAACATCGGGCATCTAGCTTGAATTTGATATCTGGGAAAAAAACTAATCGGGATCTTCTTAGTAAAAAAATCTTAATAAACTTGGAAAAAAGATACGATTCACTACTTGAAAGTGGTGGAACAAAGAAACTTTTGAGAGAGCTAAAATCAAATTCGGCCACTCTTCACAAACAGGTAAAAGTGGAAATATCGACTGCTGCTGAACCTATGTCTGCCATTGAAGGAACAGCCATAGATATAGACAACGATGGGCAGCTGCTCGTTCGGCTAGCAAATGGGGATGAAAAAACTATTAACGTTGGTGATGTCTATCACCTGCGACCGTTACCTCGCTAACCAATGCCGCCGAATACCTCCTAGAATGGCGACAGTATGGCTGAGGTTGTTCCTTCGGAGTTAATAGACGGCGTTTACATCATCACTCCCCAAGTGTTCGATGATGATCGTGGCTTTTTCGTAGAAACTTACCGGCGCGAGTGGATACCTAATGGCAGTCGCGAAATGTTGCAAGCGAATCGAGGTGATCGACAAGCTGGGTGTGTCGTTGGATTGCACTACCACCTTCACCAGGCCGATTATTGGTATGTGCCATTTGGAACTGTGCGAGTAGTTCTTCATGACCTCCGTGTTGGGTCGCCGACTGAAGGTGGCACCATAGAAACAAACCTTGATGGTGTAGGTCACCGGGGTCTGTTTATTCCCCCCGGCGTAGCACATGGTTTTGCCAGTTTGACTGATGCTACGATCACCTATCTAGTCGATAGCTACTACAATTCTTCAGATGAGTTGGGCGTAGCGTGGGATGACCCGGAGATTAACGCAGAGTGGGGGGTTGCTAGCCCGATTCTTTCGAGGCGCGACGCTAATAATCCGTTTTTGAAAAATATTGAAGATCACCTGCGCCCCATTTATGGACTGAGAAATTAAGAAAATGAAGATTCTTGTAACCGGTGGCGCAGGGTTTATTGCATCTAATTTTGTTCGTCGTCTTCTTGAAGCGTCAGATGATGAGATAACAATTTTAGACTGTCTTACTTACGCTGGAGACCGGCGCACGCTGGCGGATCTAATGGAAAACTCTCGGGTCAGCTTTGTCCAAGGTGATGTTTGTGATCGTGAAACCGTCAGCAGAGTAGTAAAGGGTCACAAAGAGATCGTTCACTTTGCGGCAGAAAGTCATGTCGACCGTTCTATCCAAAACCCTGATCAGTTTGTGCTTACCAACTGCTTGGGAACCAACGTGATGTGTGATGTGGCGCGAACGCACGACATAGAAAAATTTGTGCACGTATCGACCGATGAAACATATGGTTCGATAGAAGCAGGCTCTTTCGGTGAACTTGATTTGTTGAATCCAAGTTCTCCGT
>PCCJ01000023.1 GCA_002731665.1 Actinomycetota bacterium
CACTATGCAGCTAATTAGCAAGACGGTCACTTAACTCAGTTAAAGCAACAGCCTTGAACGGCCCTTAGATGAATCATCATGTTTGAAGGAGGTCTTCACGTACCTAAGTTTCTCTAAACAAGGTAAGTGCATAACCAGCTACCAACCGCCACACGCAGCAACAGTTGGTCACTAATCTATTGTTATACGCTCGATATCAAATTACATCTGCACCAGCATGCAACTAACATAATCGGCGAAATCAGTTTCACTTTATTACTGGTGAATGTGATCTTAAAGAACCATTACCACCCCGCAGCACATCAAGTAACCTAGCCCCATGACACGCATGCGCTTCGGAACATTTATCGCACCTCATCACCCAATAGGTGAACACCCAACACTCCAATTCGAACGCGACCTAAAAATGATTGAAATGTTCGATGAGCTTCTTTTTGACGAAGTTTGGGTAGGAGAACATCACAGTGGCGGTTGGGAAACAATCGGTCACCCCGACATGTTTTTAGCCGCTGCTGCACAGAGAACTCACCATATTAAACTGGCAACTGGTGTGACTTCGCTCCCGTACCACCACCCCTACAATGTTGCCGGGCGAATGACACAGCTGGATCATCTATCCAGAGGCAGAGCTATTCTTGGAACTGGCCCTGGAGCACTGCCATCGGACGCGAGAACTTACGGGATTGACACCGAGCTGCTTCGCGATCGTCAGGATGAGGCAATTGGCGTAATCCAGAGATTACTTATAGAAGAGGAGCCGTTCACCTACAAATCAGACTGGTTCGAGTTAAATGAAGCCTTCTTGCAAGTAAAACCGCTGCAGAACAAATTAGAAATCGCCACTGCTAGTTCTATAAGCCCATCGGGTATGAAATTAGCTGGCAAATATGGTCTGGGCGTAATTTCTGTTGCTAGTTATAGTGAAGAAGGGTTAGCAGCCCTTCCGACTCAGTGGAACTTTGCTGAAACCTATGCGCAAGAAAATGGGAATACTATTTCGCGTAATAATTGGCGTGTCATGATGCCATGGCATATCGCTGATACACGCGAGCAGGCTATCCAGGAAGTCCGAGATGGTTTACTGCACTGGCACAACAGCTACAACGTTGAAACTCTCGCCAGGCCGGGAAGTGAATATATAACTGAATCAGCAGCTGATGGGTTTATTGAAAAAATGATATCCCGCGGAGGAGCAATCATCGGAAGCCCTGATGAGGCAGCGGAGGCGATAACCAAACTGTATGACTTGGCCGGAGGTTTTGGCACTCTTGTCGGTTTCGTCCATGACTGGGCAAAGCCTGATGCGACTAATCGCAGTTATGACTTGTTCGCACGTTATGTTATTCCAAAAGTTCAGGGATTACTAGAGCCGGTTGAACATGCGCAACTACTCCTCCGAAAGGACAATGTTTCATTGATGGAGGCTGCAGGACGCGGTATTCTAAAAGCCATTCGAGAGCATAAGGCTGTGCATGGACGGTCAGAATAGAGCTAATCTGCACTAGGTGAACCCTCTTACAAAAATTCAAAAAATCGCAGTGGAAGCTCTATGGAGTTACTACGAAGAAAATGCAGATCTCCCGAGTGAAGCGTTTGCGAATCTTAGTTTTGAAGATGGTCTGGCTATACAGGTCGAAATACGCAAACGGCGACTGGAAGCTGGCGGTCTACAAGTCGGTTGGAAGGTAGGTCTCACCTCTGATCGAGCACGTAAATCAGTCGGAATAGATGACCGACCGTTCGGCCACTTAATGCGTATCATTCCCAATGGTTCATCCCTATCGGCTAGATCTGTCAACGGAGCCACTATCGAGCCAGAGATGTGTTTCACAATAGGCGAACGCATAGCTGGCAGCAACGTAGAGCCGGGATCGATTCCATCAAAAATTACCACCGTAGCTGCGGGATACGAACTTAACGAAAAACGAGCTGTGGTCGGCGGAAACATTGCAATGTTGGTGGCTGACAACCTCACGAATTGGGCCATAGTAGAAGGAACCGGAACTCCTATCGACAAGATAAACGACATAGATGCTACACAAATTGTCCAGCGACGAAACCACGAAGAAGTATTTCAATGCACTCATCACCAAGAGGTAGATAATCCATTCTTATCAATCGCTCGATTGGCAGCGACTCTTGATCGATTTGGACTTGCCATTGAGCCCGGACAAAAAATAATTACAGGCGCTTACACCCGTTACACAGTTAATGCCGGAGAGACCTGGACGGCAGAATATTCAGGAATTGGACAAGTTGAAATGAGCTATACGTGACAATAATCAATCCGCCAAAAGACCCATTAAATATTTTAGTTACCAAAACTTTGACATTGCCTGAAGTTTCAGAAACAGATCGCCAAATGATTTTAGCTGCAGCAGGTCCAGGAGCCTCGGTTACTGTAGTAGATGGACCTAAAGAGGCAGTACCGTTTGTTGCAGACGCTGATGTTATTCTTGGCATTACGCCCAAGTGGCTATTTGAGAAGGCGACAAAGCTTCGATGGGTGCACGCAACTGCCTCTGGTATTGACATGTTCATGTACGAAGAATTCGTTAATAGCGATGTAGTCCTCACTAGCGAGAAAGGTTTAGTCGGTGGCCACTTAGCTGATACAGCATTTGGTCTGCTACTCGCCCTTACTCGGCGCATTAAAATGGCGATTCAACTCGGTGCCGATGGCTGGTCCATGGAAAATCGCGAGTTAATGCGATTCTCAGAGATTGAACTCGAAGGGCTCACCATGGGAATAATCGGCTTTGGTGGAACAGGCCGGCATTTAGCTCGACGGGCTGTTGCTTTTGGTATGACAGTCAGAGCTATCGACACTAATCCCGTTGAGCCAAGTGATGGCGTTGAGAAAGTGGAATCAATGGATGCTTTCGATGACCTGGTTGCGCAGAGCGACGTGCTCGCAGTTGGCCTACCGCTTACCGACGAAACAAGCGGAATTTGTAATGATGAATTTTTTCACAAGATGAAGTCAACGGCGATTTTACTTAATGTGACTCGCGGTGAAATTATCGATGGTCCGGCTTTAGTTCGTGCTCTAAAAAACAACGATATCGGGGGCGCTGCTCTTGACGTTGCGCCGGAAGAGCCACTACCGGCATCGAGCGAACTATGGAATCTAGATAATTGTGTTATGACCCCGCACACAGCTGGCGCAAGCCAGCATAGAGGGCGCCGAAACATGGAGCGTTTTTGTCGTAACCTCGTGGCTTTGCGAGAAGGGCGCTCCGTTGAGGGTGTTGTTGACAAGGACTCAGGTTTCTGAGAGTACTTCTAAGCGAAACTACCCTTGGAGAGCGTTTCCATCGCTCATCACTATTCTCGACTTAGTCAATCAACTTTTAAAAGTCTGAGTTGTCTTTTCCTCAACGTGATGGTTAACTCAGTATCAACATTCAGAGTGGTTCATTTTAATGAACCCGGCAACCTAGGACGGACACCCAAGGTGCTTCCCACATTTGTGGGGATGTGGTGCGAAAGCACAAGTAATTGTCCGAGGGACCACCGTAGCCAACGGTTGGCCATCGAGGATGATTCGGGTTCCTTCCTTCCAAAGAAACATTGGGAGCAAAATGACTAATTGGCAATTCGAAACACAACAAATTCATGCTGGGCACTCACCAGATGAAGCAACGAATGCTCGAGCCGTCCCTATTTATCAGACGACTTCATTCACTTTCAATAGCGCCGATCATGCAGCGAACTTATTTTCCTTATCCGAAATTGGCAACATTTACTCGCGAATAATGAATCCGACTCAAGGCGTTTTCGAAGCTAGAATCGCTGCACTAGAAGGAGCTACCGAGACCGCTGTCGGGCTTCCGGGTGCATTAGCCGTCTCTTCGGGTCAAGCAGCCGAGTTGTTGGGAATCTTAACGATTCTCGAAACTGGTGATCATTTAGTATCTGGGTCATCATTATACGGCGGTACCTACAACCTGTTCCATTACACCCTCCCCAAATTTGGCATCACGGTTACATTTGTTGATGACCCCGACGATCTAGATCAATGGCAAGCCGCTGTTCAGAACAACACGAAGCTCTTCTATGGAGAAGTCAATCCAAACCCCCGAAATAACTGGCTCGATATTCAAGGAGTTAGCGAAGTAGCTCACCGTAACAACGTACCGTTAATGGTTGATAACACCGCAGCTACCCCCTACTTGGTTAACCCGATCGAGCATGGTGCAGATATCGTTGTGCACTCAGCTACGAAATACATAGGCGGCCATGGGACTTCAATCGGCGGCCTAATAATCGACGGTGGAAGTTTCGACTGGGGAGCCAGCGGGAAATTTCCAACTATGACTGAGCCTGACCCTAGCTACGGCGGTCTTGCCTATTGGCCTGCACTTGGGCATGGGTCATACATCATCAAGGCAAGAGTCCAAATGCTGCGCGACCTCGGAGCTGCTACCACGCCATTTAACTCGTTCCTCTTCCTACAAGGTTTAGAGACTTTAAGTTTACGGATGGAACGACATTGCAGCAATGCACAACAAGTAGCAAACTTCTTAGAAGAACACAACCAAGTAGAATCTGTCTCGTATGCAGGCCTCACAAGTAGCCCGTGGCATACAAGGGCCCGCGAATTAACAAATGGAAAAGGATTCGGCGCGATACCTGCCTTCAACATAAAAGGCGGTATCGAAGCGGGGAAGAAGTTCGTTGAGGGGCTAGCGCTTCATAGTCATGTCGCCAACATTGGAGATGTTCGAAGCTTAGTAATACATCCGGCTTCGACTACCCATAGCCAACTTAGCGAAGAGGAACAGGCCCAGACAGGAGTGAACCCGTCTCTTATTCGTTTGTCAGTCGGCATCGAACATATCGATGACATAATCGAAGATCTAACGAAGGGCTTTGCAGCTGCAGCTCAATAGTCAGATTATCTGCAAATCGGTTTGGCTGGGTCACCGACACAATTAACCATCACTATGTCCTTTGACCCAGCCATTTGTGTTTACAGGCCTCTAACTAACAATTGCCGGTCGCAGGAAAGACACTTCGAAACGACGGGCTGCGAAACGCCAACCTTCAGACGTTTTTTCAAACGTGTCATGATACTCGCCAACATATTTAGGTAATCCAGCTGGCGCTGGCGACTCAGCTTTACCCGTACTGGAATCATGTCGGAAATTGACCAAGTAGCAGATAGAAGAAGCCGTATCGATTCCCATATCAATAACAATGTTTGTGCACAAATGTCTAGACTGGCGACGCTCAACCGATTTTCTATGTTCAAAATGTGCTCGAATGTCCGCTTGGCCATTCATCTTCACATTCAGACCAAGCCAGATACCATCAGAAGTAAACAGGTTCGCTATATCCGGAGCGTTTCCGAAATCAACCAAGTGGCAATAGGTTGATATCAAACGTTCGCATTCCCGTTCGTTTAGTAACTTGACTAGCTCAGGATCCATGGTCCACCTCGGTTTCTAGGTTTGCAACGCGCGTCTATTCTATCTCTCATCATGTCAAGCAAGAGCCTAAGCCATCAAGGCACTTGACCTTCGCTAGCTATCGTTGTTTTGAAACGATCAGACGACTTTTTCTTACTACTTTCCTTTAGGAGAGCAAAGCAAAAATAGCTTAGCTAGGCCCTTACTAGAAGGCTAAAAGAGAATACCGGTTAAACTAGCCACTCTCATTTTTTGGCACGGCCCCATTCTCGTAGAGTTCGACTATCCCTTGCTCACCGAATCCGAAAGAGGACAAAATTTCATGCGCATGTTCACCTTTTCTTGGGCTAGGACGCCTTATATCATTTGATACACCATCAATATTGGTTGCATTCCTAACAATCTGTATCTGACCCGCATCAGGATGATCCGTATCAACGGCCATGCCGAGATGCTCTACTTGTGGGTCAGCGAAGGCATCTGCTACACCGTTCACTGGTCCACATGGAACGCCCACCGAGTTCAGTCGCGTCACCCAATTAAATGATGTGTCCATCTTTAATCGTTCCTCTATAAGCTTGTTCAGTGCAGATCTATTTGCTTTCCTTGCGTTAGCTGAAACGAATCTGACGTCTGTTAGCCACTCTGTCGATTTCAATTCTCCACAAAATGCTTCCCAGAGCCGCCCGCCTGAAGCAGCTAAGTTGATATGACCATCCAGAGTGCGATACATCCCCATGGGCCCTAGCGTCGGATGATCATTTCCAGACTGAGGTGGGTCGTCGCCATCGACTGTCCACCGAGCCGCTTGAAAATCTAACATCCCTATCATCGATTCGAGTAACGAAGTATGAACCCACCGACCCAAACCTGTTTTCTGGCGTTCATGGAGGGCCACCATAATACCGATCGCTAGTTGTAAGCCTGCAGTCACATCGCTGATCGCCACGCCAGCACGAACAGGTCCGTGTTCTGGCAAGCCAGTTACCCTCATCATCCCAGACATGCCTTGTGCGATTTGATCCACGCCGCCGCGATCTGCATAAGGACCTGTTTGACCAAATCCGGAAATCGATCCCAAAATTATTTTAGGGTTAATTTTCTTCAGCGTCTTATAGTCGAATCCTAGTTTGTGTTTCACAGGCGTCCGCATATTTTCGATAACCACATCGGACTGAGATACCATCGCATGGAAAAGATCTCTACCGTTCGCATTCTTTAAATCGATGCAAATTGATCGTTTGTTACGATGTAAATTCAAATAGTCAGGAGAACTTTGTCCACCTGCTTCGAACCCCCCACCCGGTGATTCTATTCGGACAACATTAGCTCCCCAATCGGCAAGTTGACGGACGGCAGTAGGTCCAGCTCTAGCGATCGAAAGGTCTAACACCGTAATGTCGTCTAGGGGTAACGCCTCCACTATCGATCCATTCGTTTCACAATGCTTTCTTTTTCTGTGGTCTGAGCTTCTAGATCAAGTAACGAATCCAGCCCGCAAAGTTCAACTAGTTCACGATGTAAAGCCTCACCGTCAACTTTAGCTCCTGAATCTTCTCCATTACGGAAGCGCTCGTAGGATTTCTTAACTTCCGAAATCATGATCGCTTGCGACGTAAACGCATCAATGACCAAAGAACAGCCAACATCCTGCCATCCATCGGATGATTGCCGATTCATGCTCGCTATTGTTGACAGCGGGGCACCCACCGAAGAACTGATGGCTTTGAGATCACTATTTCCCCCAAACGCCATCACTAGGTCGGCACCTGCACCGATGTATCTATTTAAGCGTACGATAGCGCTATTCAGGTTTTCATGATCGTTCGCACCAGTACGAGCAATGATCAAAAAATTGTTATCCGTACGAGCTTCTACTGCCGCCGATATTTTCTCACACATAGCTTCAGCATTTATAAGGTGCTCAACTCCAACGTGGTGATGAACCCGCTTCGGAGCAACTTGGTCCTCTAGTTCTAATGCCACGGCTCCAGCTGATTCCAGTTCCCATACCGCTCGTTGAACATGCACCGGATCTCCAAATCCTACTCCACCATCGACTATTAACGGCAGACCACACCTAACCGTTATACGACGAGCAACGTCCACAATTTCAGTAAGTGTTAGCAAAGCTTCTGAGACCGCATATTGAAAGCCCAACGCTCCACCGCTTAAGTAAGCGGCCTGAAAACCCGCCTTCTCGGCTAGCAACGCAGCAAGTGGGTCTAAAGCAAGCGGAGCGAAAACGACATCGTTGCTATCAAGCGATTTTCGAAATGATACTCTGCGCTCTACGTTCATCTCTTCCAGTCTTATGTTATTTGGGGCAGCTAGTAAGTGGCTAGCATTATCGACGCGCCGATAATTTTGTGCTCCTCAGCGATTCTTTAAACAACGCCTTCGACCGGCTCACCTAGTTTAATTCTGTCAAAATTAGCGTACGCAGCCTGAAGCCGGCGTTGCATGACCTCTTTAGTCATAGCTGAGGCATGAGGCGACATGAGGACATTCGCAAAATCACCAAAGTCATACTTAGATGATTTTGGAAGCTCTCCCGGCTTATTCGGCTCCTGCCACCACACATCAAGCGCCGCACCAGCAATGTGACCACCATGCAGGGCTTGGTACAACGCCTTTTCGTTTACCACGGGACCACGCGCTACGTTAATCAGACAAGCATTATCTGGCATAGCGTTTAGTTCCTCTTGACCAATGAGAGACTCAGTCTCGTCAACTAAAGCAACTGTTACAAGAACGTGATCACAATCGCTTAGAAATTCGGGTAATCGGTTCAAATTTTCAACGGACTCTGCTCCATATCCAGAGGCCACGGCCTGACTTGAAGGGTTCCGAGTCGCTACCTTAACTCTCATTCCCAATGCTGAAGCATACTTTGATACCTGTCTACCAATATGTCCAAACCCGACAATTCCAAGGGTCTGCGAGTTTAACTCTGTCCCTGAAGGAGAGAAGGAATTAATCGGATGATGCTCCCATCTGCCTTCGCGAACATCTCGATCAAGCTTAAGAACTTCACGGTTCAAAGAGACCATTGCCATTATTACCCACTCAGCGATCGCCCACTGATGTTCATGCACTATTGCGACCTGGCACCCATTGGGAACATGATCAAACTGGACTAATTCTAAACCTGCCCCCGTAGATTGAATGAGTTTCAACTTATTGGAGTAATGCGCCATCTCTGCCGTAAAAATTTGACTCCAGAGAACTTCAATACCGTCCAAATCTTCCGGCTTGTCAACTCGCAAATGAACTAAATCAATAGGAAATTTCCCGAAGCCAGGTTCATCAAGCAACATTGCGTAGTGGGTACCTACTTTTAATAACGACAATTGCCCCCCTTCCTGACGCTTATGAGCAACACTGACGTATGGATTCCAAGCTACTAGTTGTCTACCAATCACGCAGCGGCGGGGTCCAAAAGCTAGTCGATGCATTCATATCTGGTGTTACCTTGGCTGCGGAGCAAGTAACTCGAAAGATTACTGTTATGTCGCAACATCCCTTTGACACAGTAGCTGCAGATGTAATTGCTGCTCATGCCGTTGTGGTCGCTACCCCGGAGCATTTTGGATCAATGGCTGGTGCTACTAAACATTTTTTCGAAGAAATTTGGTACGAGTGCCTCGAAGAAACAGTCGGAAAGCCATGGCAGCTAATAGTCAAGGCCGGCGATGACGGGACTGGCACAGTCCAATCTGTAGAACGACTTGCGACGGGCTTGCAATGGGCGAAATTTAGACCTCCGCTGCAAGTAATTGGCAATATCACAGAAAGTGATACAAACAATGCAGTAGAGCTCGGGGCTTCGCTCGCTGCGAGCATAGAGTTAGGGTTGCTTTGACTAAATAAACATTAGAACATGGCGGTGAGGTTTTGAAAAAAGAAATTCGGCCAGAAAACATAGCTGCCCCGGCAGCGAACTATGCGCATGCAATTTTAACTACGAAAGAGACGCGATGGCTTCATACTTCCGGAGTTGTTCCCATAGCTCAAGATGGTTCGACACCCGCTAATTTTGATACTCAGTTAACAGTTATTTGGCAGAACATTAGCGCAATGCTTAAAAGTGCATCAATGAAACCTACCGATATTGTTTCTGTCACCACCTACGTACTTCCTGATCAAAACCTAGCCACGTTAATGAAGCATCGCGACACGGCTCTAGATAAGCACAAAGCCGCTTCAACGCTCGTTATTGTAGCTTCCCTAGCAAAACCTGAATGGCTCGTAGAAATCTCAGTTGTAGCAGCAAGTAAATAACTCTGATGCATTGGACTGAACGTATCCCATCAGCATCTTTTGATGTCCAATGCGAAGGATCTAATCACAAGGTTGTCTGGAGTGAAGGAAAATTATTGCTTTGCGCTCATCCTGAGGTCGATGCCGAAAAGGCACTTATAGCCCTAGGAGGCAAGACTCCGTACTGCCTTCAGATATTAGATCTATGGGAGTCTGCTGTTTCTGATGGAGGCTTCATCGAGGAATGGGCAGGTTGTTTCAAGGCAGACAAACGGCGACGCTGGTGGCTTTCTACAGCACTTGACCGGCTTAAGTCTGAGGGAGTGCAGGATTTCCTCCATGACCTTCCACGAGCCAGAGCTAGGAAAATGTGTGAAGTGACTATCGGGCTGCCTCATGAATTCTTAGACCTGGCTGCAGTTACTGTCATGGCCCAAGCCGACGAAGGTCTTCGAGATCTGGATGAATACCTTTTGACGCACTCAACGCATGCAGTCCAAATGCGCAGCCGTCGCTCATTTGTTCTAGCGCTCCAAGCCCACGAGTCTTCTTTCAAAAGCCCTGCGTTAATTCCTTTTCAATGCCTGGTCGACGATGACGTTACCCCCACTATTGCTGGCATGCTCGCCGGCAAAAACAGCAAGGTTCTGCTTACGCTGCGTTCATCATGGCTAAATCGGGTTTGGGCGAGAAATCTAGCCATATATGAGAAACGATTAACCATCGACGCCGTTACCCGAGAGAACAAGCTATATCTTTCACAAGTTGAATGGATTTGCACCGCCACCAATACGTACACGCCACGGGTGCACATTACGAAGATCTAAAGGTGCGGTATCGACCAATCAATCTGCTCAACGCCGAAGCGGCTTAGGGCCTGGTTTATTTTACTAAACGGCCGACTCCCTAAAAAGCCTCTGTAGGCGCTCAGAGGCGAAGGGTGTGCAGACTCAATTACCATATGCTTACCAAGGTCGATTATCGCTTTTTTCTTCTGCGCTGCTGCACCCCACAGAACAAAAACCACTGGGTTAGTTTTTTTGCTTACGACGTCTATTATGCGGTCAGAAAATATTTCCCACCCATGGTTCCGATGAGAACCTGGCTTACTGTCTTCAACTGTCAAAACCGTATTAAGTAAAAGTACTCCCTGCCTAGCCCAAGCCTCTAGGTTTCCATGATTAGGAGGTGAAAGCCCTAAATCTGTCTTCATCTCCTTATAAATATTTGCTAGAGACGGAGGAATTTTAATTCCTTCATTCACCGAAAAAGAGAGTCCATTTGCTTGACCCGCGCCGTGATATGGATCTTGCCCGAGGATTAGCACTCTTACTTCGCTATATGCAGTCAGATGTAGAGCCTGAAATACATCTTCTTCTCGAGGATAAATAAGGGTTCTGGCCCGTTGGCTAGTAATAAAATTCTGGAGTTCTAACCAATATTTTTTATCGAACTCATCTCGAAGCAGAGGGTTCCAGTCAGTTCTCATTCACTACTTCTCTGTGCTTAAGCAAGGAGCTCAGCAGCCTGTTGACTCATAGTAATGCTTACTCCTATCCGTTCTCGATAATAATCAAGGTCAACTCCATCTGTTGGTTTTTGTCCTTGCATATAACGGGAATAGACACCGTGGATAATGCATGCCGTCTTAAAGTGATTAAAACTTAGATAATACGGAAGATCGCTTAGATCACAATTAGTTTTAGACGCGTAACGTTCTATGAGCTTAGTTCGTTCACAGAAGCCTTCTGCATTAGTCGCAGCGTTCTCGCGATTAACCAAAACATCATCAGGCTCTGTCCATGTATTGAGCGCATAAGCAAAATCTGCCATGGGATCGCCCAGAGTTGAGATCTCCCAATCTAAAACCGCTGTCAAGTTTCCACTTGTGTTAACCAAGCAATTATGCAAACCATAGTCTCCGTGGACAACTCGAGCCGGGCCCTGTTCAGGCTTTCGATCACTAAGGTAGCCATGGAGTTCATGAAGAGTTGGATCATCATATTTTGCCCCTTCCGCTGAAGCTAACCAGCTTCGGTACCAGGTTTTTATTTGCCTTCCGACGTAGTCCTCTTTTTTTCCAAGCTCACCTAAACCAACTTCATCCGGGTCGATCGAATGCAACTCCGCTAGAACATCCATGAAGGAATCACCTACCCGACCACGCGCCTCGACTGTTAGATATTCCTCCGCATCTTCTGATTCAAAAAGAGCTCGACCTTCAACCTGACTCATAACATAAAAATGGGCACCTGTAACAGTCGA
Source organism: Actinomycetota bacterium (assembly GCA_002731665.1). The sequence goes on from PCCJ01000023.1 coordinate 11,943, forward strand.
ATCCTGACAGTATCCATATGCAATTGGGACTGGAACTTTAGTTCCGCCTAACCCGCTAATAATCGAAAACTCACGACCCATATCGTGAGCCTTTGGTAGCAGTTCACCGAGGGGTGGCCTTCTGACAACTGCTTGCCGCCCGCGCGCATCTAGCAATGCATAGGTGAGATTACTATGCCCACCTTCAAGGCGAGTCCAGCTAAATGGTCCAGTGAGGCCCTGGGTGTTTTCTGATATCCAGCTTTCAACAGCTGGAATGTCATAACCTGCAATCTCATTTTTTTGATTCATAGTTTCCTTCTTCACCCATGACCACTAGCTACTGTGTAGACGACATTACCGTCATCTACATCCCCATGACGTCATATTGATGGACAGTGGCGCCTTTTATCCCTGGGAAAACAGTAAATAGCAGTTGTGATGCGTCGTTAAAAGGTAACTGGCTGTGACAAGTAAAACTATGGCTCTACTGTGGCTTCACTTCGGTAACGGCGTGTTATGCCAAGCAAGAAATTGCCAACCGTTATCGGTATGTTTCCAAAGACAGGTATATCGGCAATCTAGAGTGAGCTCGCGACCGCCTGCTAGCACTGAAATTAACGCCTGACCGTTGACAAGGCCCAAATCATTTTCCCCAATTAATTGGATTTCTGTATCTTTGGTCTCCACATTCCTATAGTCAAAGACCTTATTCTTGATCGCAGTAATGTAACTATCTTTAGTATCCACAGTTGCGTTCGAATGGGTATACCTCATCTGAGCGTGAAGTAAAGCGTTCAGCGCGTCAATATCCTTATCGATCATCGCTTGCCAGCGGCGTTCTTCCATCAGTTCTATTTCAGCTGTCATTAACTCAACATTAGTAGTTATTGAACTCTTCGATACTCAAAGTGTGTTTAAGTATTTTCAGGCAATGTCAAAATTTGCGATTTATTAGAAGCCTCCGAAGTCTTTTCCCTAGCCACAGCAGCACCCGGCTAGCTGCTTCGAAACTCTATAGGCTCATTCAGATTAAGCGTCAAGAGAGTCCTAGCCTCAGACTCTCGTTTTCAGCTCACTGTTCCTCTCATTTTTTAATCCTTTTACATATTCCCCTCTTGAGCTATGGAATTAATTGTTACCAGTCGTTGGTGTTTGATTTAGCTAGGCTCTTACTCATGAAAAAAGCCGTGCTGTCAGTGGTGAGCGTCGTGACGTTTTTGGCTGCGTGTTCATCCACTTCTTCACAATTAGCTAATCCAATTGATTCAACAACTACTGCGCCAAAATCCTTGGAACCAGTTGAGAAAGAGCCTGAACAGCAATTCATTGAAGACATGTGGGATAAACAAGCGGCACGACCAGGTGCCGATATTGAAAAAGTTTTTCGGTTATATCAGGAGAAGGCTGCGATAGGCCCAAAAAACATGGCGTGTTGGGATCCGCAAAATATCGAAGCAGATGTTTGTACAGAGTTAGTCAAGTCAATGGTGCTTCTTGACGTCCATCTGAAGGAGATAATTCCATTACTTGATTCATTGGAATTACCCTGGCGTCTCGTCGTACGTGACTGTGAGCCGCAAGCTGTAACAAAAGATATTCAAGCTGGTCGTGTCAACCTTGAAACTATCGACGATGTCGTCACCGGGTACTTCGTTGAACGA
>PCCJ01000084.1 GCA_002731665.1 Actinomycetota bacterium
GTATTTTTTGCAAGTATCGTGATTCCCTTCTCGCGCTCAAGATCCATTGAGTCCATGACCCGCTCAGCAACCGATTCGTTTTCTCTAAATGCTCCTGATTGCCAAAGCATTGCGTCGACCAACGTAGTTTTACCATGATCGACGTGGGCTATAATCGCAACATTCCGAAGATCTGCGCGCATGATTGAGTTAGTGGTAAGCGACATAGTTATTAATGAGTAGTCGCTGTTGAGGGGGAAAACGCGACGCTGGTTAATTGTGCCAGTTCTTGGAATCGATCAGGCGTTCTTATGACGACAGATTTGAGAATTTCTTTAGTTTTACGATTATGAATCTCTCAGAGCGCTAGGTGTGAATGCGCATATTTCGAAGGTTACGTAATATTATCAAGTCTTTAAGGCTACTCAGGATGGGTCTATTGCGTATTGAGCTTATAACCAGCAAATAAATGTGACGGCTGGAAATAACTATATTCGAATCATGAAATCAGTTTGAACGGTCGAAGAATCTATAGAGACGGTAAAAAATATCCGGTATCAGCTGTTAATCGAGTAAAGCTTAAGAGAATTATGACTTGCGAAGGTCACGATAAACCATGTGTGGCGACATGGATAGTTAAAGCTACTAGTGGGGATGAGGCATCGTTAAATGCTGATAAGGCAGTCACGAATTAAGACGCTGCGAACAGGTCCAGTCATTGTTGGGCTATGGCGGCAGTGTGGGTAGGAAGATCGTTTTGGAACACATTAGAAATCCGAATGAGGCCAGAAAAACATATCACTACAAAAGGTTCTTCGGGATTTTTCCCAACGAATGTCCTCAAGAATTTCCGTCGAAACCACCAGAGAATCCTGCCATCTTGTGCGGTTCATCTTTGAGTGGGCGAGATCGGTTTGGCCAGTATCCGGACGGGTCGCCAGCACCGACGTGTACGGCGTCACGAATCCAATCTTCTCCGCCTGGCACGACCTTTACTTCTGCAGCTAAGTATCGCAATGCTACGCCGCATCTGCGACGCGAACTGAGGTTGGCAGCTGATCCGTGCAGCAAAAGATCTGTGTGCAAGGAAACTTTCCCGGCCCGAAGCTCGTTCAAAACAACATCGTTCTCATATTTTTCATGTTCAACGACACGCCGATTGAGTACGACCGCACCATCTAACGCCAATTCAGCATGCCTTAAGTCACCATCGAGATGACTTTCTGGAACGAACCTCATAGCGGCATTCTCTTCGTCAACATCATCTACCGCCAGCCAGATAGTAACTGACTTCGTGGGAGTGAACGGCCAATAATTGGCGTCTTGGTGCAGCGGGACTTCCATTCCATCACCAGGCAGTTTGCAGAACAAGTGTGTGCTCCAACAAACTGATTCAGGACCCAAAATATCCGACACATAGTCGACGAATACCGGTGTATGAATAAGGTCCCATAAAGGACGACTTACCCTGTGGTACTGGTTAATCGAGTAGCTGTTTCGCGCATCATCAGCTGAAACAACTTCCCCTATTAGTCCATTTAGGTATTGACGAAGATTTCCGACTTCGCTTGAAGACAAACCTGGCAACGCTGTGAGGTACCCTGACTCGTTGAACTGTTGAATTTGTTCTTCTGACAGGGCCAAAAGATTTTCTGTTGTCGATGGTTGAAAAGCAAAAACACGCTGGCTCTCACCAAATCCGAAACGATTGAAGTCTTTCCCACTCACAGTGCCACCATAGCCCAATGACACCTGCAATTGGGGCAGTCTTTTAGCGCAGTACCTGCGAATTCTTTTCCTCACTTCAGACTGGTCTGGGTGGCACTATCACCCTTGGTGGAAGCTGAATGGCGGCTGGTGGCATGGCCGTCACGAATGAAACCGCTGATATAGAACTGGACGAATCTAATTCGAACTTGTGACTTCTAGATATTCACGCCAAGGAGGAACTTTAATTCCCAAGCTGCTAGCCCTAGCCACTTTCACTATTTCAATAGTTACGGTGAGCACAATTCTTATGTTGCGTCGCTATCAGGGTTCGAGTCCGTTCCGAAACGAGCCTCATTCCACGCGACGATGATCATGCTCAGAGTAAATCCCAAAAACATTCCAAATCCTACAAAAATGACTGGGATACTCTTCAACCAAACGCCGATCCATGACACCGCCACGCCAACAGCAATAAGCCAGGAAATTTCGATCGGTCTGTTAAACATTCTTTATCCAGTCAGGTTTAAATATCGAGCCGGGATTTGTCTTAAGCTCGTCTATCGGAAGGTCGAAACTGGTAACAACCTACTAACAGGTCGTTGAAACAGCGCAAGTTATTGCTAATGAAGGGGAGAATATAGGGTGTTGTCAGGGTATCGAGTTTTAGATTTGTGTGATGACCGTGGTTTTATTGCCGGTTTTATGTTGGCACAAATGGGGGCTGAAGTTGTCATGGTGGAACCACCAGAAGGTTTACGACACCGGCACAGAGGCCCCTATGTCGAGGGAATCCAACACTCAGAAAGATCTCTCTCTCATCTGACGCAAGATAGAGGTAAGTCATCAGTTGTTATTTCTAATGACACTGAACTAATTGAGTTGGCGATGACAGCGGATGTGCTTTTGGAGTGTGGCGCATTTGAGGTGGACTTAGAGCTTCTACGTTCCCAAAACCCAGGTTTGATTACTGTTTCAATTTCTGCTTACGGTTCCGGCGGGCCTAAAAAAAATTGGCCTTCTTCAGACATAACCATTGCCGCTGCCTCGGGAGCGATGTCCTTAACAGGAGACGGAGACCGCCCGCCTGTGCGCGTAGGAATCCCACAAACATGGAACTTCGCCGGAGCTGATGCGGCATGTGCGGCTGCGTTAGCGTTGTATGAGCGCGAATCCAGCGGGCTGGGGCAGCATGCAGATGTTGCGGCGCAAATGAGCTATTTGAGTACGAGCCAGTTCAGGATGCTGGGATCTTTTTGTCTTGAGCCGCAAGAGCCGCAGACGAGGTTCTCGGGCGGCGTTAGACTGGGACCACTAAAAATTCAGTATGTTCATCCTTGTGCAGATGGCTATGTGACGGTCACATTTTTGTTCGGTGCGATGGTAGGTCCCTATAGCAACCGCCTGATGAAATGGATCTATGATGAAGGCGGGTGCACTAAGAAGCTAAAAGATGAAGACTTCGTGAGCTATGCAAATCGAGTTTTAGAAGGTGAAGCCACTCCAGCAATTCTTGAAGAGGCCAATGAAACGATTAGTAGCTTCGTTGCGACCCGAACTAAAGACGAGTTGCTGCAAGCGGCGTTAGAAAAAAATTTACTGATCGCACCGATTGCTGACATGACCGATGTGATGGGTTTAGGACAGCTACAGGACCGAGATTACTGGGATTCTATCGATGTCTCCCGGGTAAGCGGAGGAACTGTATTGGATACGGCTCGTATCTGTGGGCCGATCACTCGATCGACTTCGAAGTTGATTCACCGTAATCTTGTTGCTCCCGGTCTTGGTGCTGATACCGAGCGCATAATGAGCGACCTCTCCAGGAGACCGGAACTTAACCCAGCAGAATCGCTCAGGCGCCGTCCGCTGGAAGGCGTGAAGGTCCTGGATTTTATGTGGGCCTTGGCTGGTCCGGCCGCTACGCGAACCCTTGCTGATTTTGGAGCAACTGTTATCAAAATCGAAAGTGAAACAAGACCGGACGTGCTTCGCGGCGTTGGGCCTTTTCGAGGAGAAGAAGGTGATCCGGAAGGCTCATTCCAGTTTCACTCTCTGAATGCTGGCAAGCTAGGTCTCGGATTAGATCTAAATAATCAGGAAGCGAAAGCAGTGCTCGAAGATCTGGTTCGATGGGCGGATATTGTAACGGACTCATTTTCCGCAGGCGCTATGAAAAAATGGGGCTTAGATTATGACGGTTTACGGGCAATTAATCCCAACATAATAGCGGCATCATCTTGTCTAATGGGACAAACAGGTCCGATGGCTCATTACGCAGGGTTCGGGACTATGGCCGCAGCAATAGCCGGTTTCTACCCAGTCACAGGTTGGGCCGACCGGATGCCTTCAGGACCGTATAGCGCCTTCACTGACTACGGTTCACCGCGATTCACTGTTCTAGCCCTGGTAGCGGCGCTACATCACCGACAAAAAACTGGAGAAGGACAATACATAGATTTTTCTCAATTGGAGGGTGCTTTACACTTCCTTGCCCCAGCACTATTAGATAAGGAAGTGAACGGAGTAGTAGCAACCAGAATGGGAAACAGAGATGCAGTTTTTGCCCCTCAGAACGCTTACCCGTGTATAGGTGATGATGCATGGGTTGCTGTTAGTTGTGAAACTGATGAACACTGGCGTTCATTATCTCTACTGATTGGATCTGCGGAGATTGCAGATCTGAATGTAGATGAGAGACGAATAAGGCATGATTATCTAGACAAGGTCATTAGCGACTGGACATCTAGTAAAAGCGTTGCAGATGCAGAGAAGGAACTCATCGCTGCTGAAGTTCCCGCCCACCGTATTCTTGGAGTTGATTCTATTTCTGAAGATGATCAACTACAGTTTAATGAAGCTTTTATCGAAGTGGCTCATGGCACTTGTGGAACATCTTGGGTCGAGTCGACACCGATCAAGTTGTCTGCGACGCCAGCGATAGTCACTGAAGCGGCCCCCACTTATGGTCAACACAGCTTCAAAGTTCTTACAGAAATTTTGAATTATTCAGAAGACCGTTTCGTTGAGCTTGCGGTTTCAGAAGTTTTGAAGTAACTACCAAATGGCAGCGGACTTGAAAGGTGGCTGGTAACTGTGCCAGAAACAGATTTTAAACGACCAATTGGGATTATGTTCAACACGGATCGAATGTCGGGCATAGATCTGGTTGATTTCGCTAAACGATTAGAAGATCTGACAGTCAACACCATTTGGGTAACAGAGTTATTTGGTCGCGAACCGTTTGCCACTGCGGGTTTCCTACTGGCTCGTACTGAGTTCATCCGTGTTGCTACTGGAATCGCGAATGTATATGCGCGAGACGCTGTCGCAGCAGCCGCAGCTGGGCAGACTCTAACCGAATTTTCCGCTGGTCGTTTTGTCTTAGGGCTCGGCGTTTCGAACTCTGGTCTAGCATCGCAACGAGGACATGTCTGGGAGCCACCAGTCAAAAAACTAGAGACGTATATTGATAGAGTGAGACATTCGCAAATCACAATTCCTGGTGATCAAGCGACACCTCTTCACGTAGCCGCTCATGGGCCAAAAATGTTAGACATGGTTATCCCCAAGGTGGATGGAATTAGTACTTTTTTACAGACCCCTTTACACACACAAAATGTCAAAGCACAATTAGAGGACAGTACAGAACTGAATGTTTCTCAAATGTGTTTGCTGTGCGAAGACCCTTATGAAGCTCGCCGTCTAGCTCGTAAAGCTCTCGCGTTCTATATGACACTTGAGTACTATCACCGGGCATGGCGGAAGTTAGGTTTTTCGGATCAAGACTTTGAGAATGGCGGAAGTGACGCTCTGATCGATTCGCTAGTGGCTTGGGGCTCACGCCTTGATATTTTGACTAGGATCGATGAGCATCATTCTGCTGGGGCTACAGAAGTTGTGGTAATTCCTTTGAATCCCGAAGGCGGCTCACACCCACATTGGCCCCTCATCAATGCGATTACAGAATAGCTCCTAGAATGATACGCACGAGAGAGAGGTAGGAACATTGACGGGTAGACCAAGAGCAGTCGTCGCAAATTTACCGGCCTATAAACCAGGTAAGTCAGCGGAACAATCAGCTTCTGAACACAATCTAGATGAAGCGATAAAACTTGCTTCGAATGAAACATCGTATGGGCCGCTACCGAGCGTCTTAGCCGCTGTAAGCGATGGAGCTGGGCTTCTCAATCGCTACCCAGATCATCGTGGCTCAGAAGTGCGGTCCGTCTTGGCAGCCAGGTTGAATGTGGAAACCAGTCAGGTCACACTAGGTTGTGGCTCTGTCGGCCTACTTCAGCAATTATTTTTAGCCTACATTGACCCGGGAGATGAAGTTGTCTATCCATGGCGCTCATTTGAAGTGCACCCTCTGTTTTCAGCGATCTCGCAAGCAGTTGCTCTAGCCATACCTCTTGTCGATCAAGCTTTTGATTTAGATGCAGTCTCTCGTGCCATCACTTCGAAAACGAAGCTAGTGATCTTGTCCACTCCGAACAATCCGACGGGCACGGTTTGCTCTACTGGCGATTTAAAGCGTTTCCTAGAATCTGTCCCGCAAGATGTTGTTGTAGTAATCGACGAGGCTTACCTTGAGTTTGTAACCGCTTCAGATGTCGAAGATCCAGTTAATGCGATACTGCCATTTTACTCAAATGTTGTCGTTTTTCGAACGTTTTCAAAGGCATACGGCCTTGCAAATTTGCGTGTTGGTTATGCAGTGGGGAGTGTAGAAATAATAAGTGCGCTAGACAAAGTGGCATTACCGTTTTTGGTTAATGGTCTAGCCCAAGTGGCTGTCTTGGCTTCATTGCAGCCCGATGCATCAGCTGAGCTGAAGGTTCGAGTCGATGAGGTAGTTAGGGAACGGACTCGGGTAACTGACTTGTTGACGGGCGCTGGTTGGCCTGTTACTCCTAGCCAAGCCAACTTTGTCTGGTTGCCGATAAAAACAGAAGCAGGACCTCTGTTCCAAGCATTAGAAGCAAAAGGAATCGTAACGAGACCTTTTGAAGGTGAAGGACTACGAATCACGATTGGTACACCCGAGGAAAATAATCGGTTAGTAAACGCTATCGGAACTTGTTGACGTCCCTATGAAGGCGCGTCGATTAAAACATTCATAATGGAGATGAGATAATGCTTATTAATGGCGAGTGGACGGACGCTCGGAGCGGTTCGAGTTTTGAAGTTTTGAACCCGGCAACTGGAGAATCAATCGGGTCTGTTGCGGATGGCGGCGCGGAAGATGCATTACTTGCTATTGCGGCGGCTCATGATGCCTTCAAAAGCTGGAGCAAGACCACCGCATATGAAAGGTCCGCCGTCTTGTACCGAGCTTGGGAAATAATGGTCAGCCGATCGGATGAACTAGCCCAACTTATGACAGTCGAGCAGGGTAAGCCCCTTAAAGCAGCTAAGGCTGAAGTTAAGTACGCTTCTGATTTTTTACTGTGGTTTGCTGAGGAGGCGAAGCGCGTTGTAGGTGAGTGGCTCCCGTCTCAGCGCCCGGATCAGCGATTTTTGTCAGTGAAAGTCCCGGTTGGTGTGGTGGCAGCAATAACGCCATGGAACTATCCAATTTCAATGTTGACGCGCAAAATTGGTCCCGCTCTTGCGGCTGGATGCACAGTTGTTCTTAAACCCGCTGAAGCAACACCGTTGTGCGCTAAAGCGACTCTTGACGTGCTCACAGATGCCGGACTCCCACACGGAGTACTTAATATGGTCACCACATCAAACCCTGCTCCGGTTGGAGACATATTCACTAGTGACCCAAGGGTTGCCAAACTTACCTTTACCGGGAGCACAGCGGTTGGAAGAGTTCTTGCTGCGAAAGCGGCTTCGAACCTCCAAAGAGTTTCAGTGGAGTTAGGCGGCCACGCTCCGTTCATAGTTTTTCCCGATGCAGACCCCGTTCATGCGGCGAAGGGAGCTGCTGCGTTAAAGTTTCTGAATGCGGGCCAAGCGTGTA
>PCCJ01000085.1 GCA_002731665.1 Actinomycetota bacterium
GACAAGTCAGCAAATCTGCACAGTTGTGGGAAGTAGCGTATTTGGGTCTGACTTCATAAACGAGCTTGCCCAAGACGTGAATGCGACCATTAACCAACTCGTGGGTGTCTACACATCTGCTCAGCAGGAGCACAGCGCTCACCAGCAGGCTATGAATGCTCTCTTCACTACGATGCCGAAGCAAAAACCGCTGTTCATAGCGAGAAGCTCAGCCATTATAGGTATCCGAAATAAGGCACAAGATGACCTTCAAGAACTTCTTGAGGACGCCAGTGTAATATTCAATATTGACGAAGACGCTATAGATGAGCGCAATTCTGACATTCTCGCAATACGAGAGAATGGTTGGCCTTTGGCAATAGCGGTAGCTGTCGGAGTAACTATCTTGGCGCTTTACGCTTTGGTTCCTCACCTACAAGCGCAGGCTAAAAAGGCTTGTAGCCAACTGCTAGAGCAAGCTCGTACCAAGCTGAGCGCCTTCCGAAGCTCAATTAAAGCGAAGAGTAGTTTACAAGGAAAGCGCACCCAGGCTGATCTTATCCGCGCTCAGTTGATAAAGGAAATAGGGCGCATGAGCGCGACCCCCAGCGATACATTCTCCTGTTATCAAGAGCATATACGTCCTATCTATGAGGCGTATATCAACCCTGGCGATGTCACGAATGGCGACGTTGGTGGTCAAATCGAAGCGCGCTTTGCGATCTTAAGCGGCGGTGTCAATGCTACGGACGAAATGGCTAAACTTCTTGACGAACAAGCAACCGAATTGGCGGCCACCGACCCTATAGGCGTCGCTCTTGCAGAATTCCGCAAGCTGTTGTCTGAAACCATCATGCCTATCTTACGCTACGCGGCCTACACTGCGTTAGGGTTGGGCGTCCTCTGGGGTGGCGTTAAAGTCTACAAATCCATCACTAATAAAGACGAATCGTAAAGGAGTACCCCATGTTCCGTGACATCACACCGGATCAAAAAACTATAGGGCGCAAGAATCCCAAAGGCTATAATTTGACTGTTCAACGAGATGGTTACCGAGACGTATTTCAATGGCGGAGGGAGGGAGAAGACAAAATCTCCGCAATCGCTCGATTTTTGATAGATGAAGAAGATGTCAGATCGGTGCTGGAGTCTCGAATATTAGAATCTGCAGAAGATTTATACAGAGACTTAGATATAAGTGACGATAAACGATATGAGATGATTGAGAGCGATATGAGGGACGCTACCTCCCAGCTATATTATGAGACTCCGATCTATTTGTCTGAAGTGCGAGTACTGTCTGAAGAAGATAGGGGTCAATACTTAGGCTCAGATCTTATGCAAGAACTAGAGTCTCAACTTGCGGAAAATGGGTTCGACGCTATTTACCTTCAAGCGGTTCCTTCAGTGCGTGCGTTGTGGTATCTGCGATTAGGGTTCGACCTTTTGTACCCAAGAGAGGAAAGTGATATGATGGAAGTATTCCCCGTTCTGAAGAAGAACATTTGACCCAATAGTAATCTCGTAAAGGAGTACCTCATGTTTGGAGAATACATTGCCGCAGGCCAAGGAACTACAGAGTCCATTCGCCTACCTGACGGAGGCACAATCCGTGTGGCCACGGTCGACGGTGACTCACCCTATATCTTAGGACGCCACAAGCTCGGCTCCAGCATAATGGATGATGCAACAAACGCACTCGCGGCGGCCAGAGCGGTAGACAACGACTCCGATTGTATACATACGGGGGTGGAAGCTAAAGTTCAAGAGCTAGTGTCTTCAATAGAAGTGTTAGAGAGGGATTGCTCTAGTAATGAAGCTACTACTCAACAATTTACATACATGTTCTATGGATCATTAGCTGTTAACGCTATTCTTCTCGGCTACGTCTTATTGAAGAAATAAACTACCGCGATCCACACTTGTAAACAGTGATCTGCGATACTGCTTTCTTGGCAGCAATCACCGCATAATCTGCGTTGATAAGCTTCATAATGTCTGCCTTGAGACGATCGTAGTGCGCAATGTCCTGCTTCTTCTCCCCTGTGCCCGGGATATAAAAGCTGAGCGTAAATCCAGAGGATGCTTCACGCACAAAACCATGCATTTGTGAAGCGTGGTCTAAGTCCTCTTTACTAAACCCACCTTTCGATTGCACCACACAGCGCGAAGTTCCAATATCCTCTGTCTTTGGAAACACAATCGCCTGAACTGAAGCTTTGCGCCATACCCATCCTTTAGCTTTACACTTTCCCACTGGTTGTTCCTTTATCATCATTGTTTAGGGAGATAAGAAGGACGAACAGGGCGACCTTCAAGAGTAGATTGGATATCCTCTGAGTCGTAAAGGATGGGAGTCCCAAATGCCCAAGCTGCCACACGATCCGCATCTCTCTCTGAGTGCGAAAACAATCCCTTTTGCATCAAGATCACATGAGCAAGTTCATGTCTTAGCAAACCGTCGACCCTATGCGTCGGAGCGGATAAAATCTTAGGGCTGAAATAAATATAGGCACCATCTGTGTAGGCAAAGTCACGCGCTTTCGGAAAGTTCTCAGAAGCGCCAAGTACTACCTCGGCATATATTTCGACATCACGTAACTGCTTAAGTTGTGACAAGAGTGCATTTTTAAGTGCTACAATATCTTTTAAGTCCATACTCACACACAACTTTCACAATTGACATACGGAACGCTCGGCTGTATAAATAAAGCATCTACAAGTCTGCGAGCTTCTCGGATATCTTGAAGAGTATGTACTCCGAGTTGTACACGACTGAGGCCGACCCGATTGGCAAAATCGAATAAAGCTCGTCGTTGAGCTTCACTGACACTTGGTTGGTTGCTCAGTGTGTAGGCTAAATACCGCGAAATCAAAGCATGCCCACTCGGATAACTATACGATCTTGTCCACTTTGTTATAGGGGTGCGAGGTAACTTACGCCCCAGATGCTTAGCTATCTTTTCGGGCCGAGGCATCTTAAAATGCTCCTTAAGCTCGCTCAAACTCTCAAGTACAGGAAACATCGTGGAGTGTAGCTCAGAGGGAATCGGTACCCCGATAGACCGAGCACAGTTTAGAAATACTTTGAAAACATCACCATCATAATATTTTGCACACTCAATCTCTTCTTCGGTAGCCAATCTCATGATATAACTGACTTCGGAGACTAGCCTATGCATATCTTCAATCGACCGCTTAGGCAACACTACATCTCTAAACATTTTTCAACCCTATATTAAACATCTAGGCGATAGTGAATCGTGAAACTGGAGTTAAGTCAACAATGGAGTTCTTCAAACCTTGCTGGATCGCGCTGGTATTTTTGTTTCACCCAGATACCCCACCATCCAAAACCTACCTACACAAAGTATCTCGTACAATTGCTGAAAGGGTATCAACCTGCAACAAAATAGCTACGGAGGCTCGAAACCAGGGGGTTGACCCCATGCTCGCACTCTCTGTGGGTATGCGCGAATCAGGGTTCACATACGTCACATCCAAAAAAGGAGCAAAAGGACCCCTTGGCGTGATTACTAAATATCACTGCAAGGGAGGTGCACGCAATTGCGATCTGATTCAGGCAGGAGTATCTGCGCTCAGTAAGTTTCTAGAACTCAACCAAGAAGACCGATGTAAAGCTCTTGCACAATACAATCGAGGACTTAAAGGAGAGTGCAAGGAAGCGCGTAGCGAATTTTATTATGCCTCAGACGTCCTTGAGATTTACAGCACCATCTGTAACGCCACTGACTTCTGCCACGAGTGCTAGAAGACCATCTGTAGCAATTGACAGAGCTTCATCACTCACAATGTATACGCGCAACACGCCTTCCACTCGCTCACGTAAAGATGCCTGACGGGTAGCCTTAAACTTGCGCTTCTTACGGTATCTGTAAAAGGCACCGCGCACTGCATGAGGAGAGCGTTGTACAATCTCTGCAATTTCATCGTAGCTATACCCTTTCGCCTGCAGAGCAATTAAGTGAGGCATTAAGTCCTCCCAACCCTTACGCACATACTGAAGAGATATTTTAGATCTTGAGGCACGCGCACGAATACTCCCTGCTGACCTCCCTAAAATTGTAGGTAACTTACTTGGCGCAACGCCCGACTCTACTAGACTCCGCAAAGTATCTATCTCCGCTTGTGTCCACTCAACTCCAAGTTTAACAGCACTCATACAGCCTCCACAACTTGATCCGCAGGAATCAAACGATTATTCTCATCATACACAGGCTCTGCGCCTTTCCACCAACGTGTCGCTAAAGCAGGCTCTGCCACACTTGGAATATCCGGGGTAAAGATAGCCATGCTTGCCTCCATCACACGCTTAAGCTCCATAGCCGCTTCGTGAGCCTTATGGAGCGGTGTCTCCAAGATGATTTCATCATGCACGAAAAGCACAGGGCGCGTTCCATAAAGAGGACTCTCCGGCCTACTGTAAGCTGCTTCAGATACTTGGACGAAAGCTACCAACCCTCCCTCAGCGGCTAATCCCTGAAAATAGAAGTTAGCCAGTTGGCAAAATCTACGGTCACCCGAAAATCTCTGCGCTCTTGGAATGTAGCCTTGCCCATCGTATGTGTTTACACGAGTGCCTACACGACTCAAATAGTCCTTAATCTCAGGGAATTGTGAAAAGAAGAATTGCTTTAAATCTTCGGCTTCTGTGTCAGTCACCTTCACGTTATACCCTTTGGCAAACTCAATGAAGGTTCGCGAAGCCATACCTCCAGGAAATCCGAAGTTACAACACTTCATGAGCTGTCTCATCTTCTTAAGCTCTTTATCCCCTTGCGCTTTAAGTATCTTACCCTCTTCGTAGGAAATGTCTAACTTCCTTGTGGCCATATAGGTATGCGGATCAAAAGAGGGGTCTTCTTGATAAAGTTCAGCCAAACGCGACCGGCCCAATTCATCCAACAGTACTTGGGATAGGACTCTAAGCTCATTCGCCTCATAGTCACAAAACACAAAACATGCCCCCGGGCGTGCGATGACACATTCCCGTATCCCCCCATTTCTGGGTGGATTGAGTAGGTTGGGGTTGCGTGCAGACACCCTCCCTGTTTCCAAGTACGGGAAATAGTTAGTATTGATAACTCCTTCGTTATCAAAACTCTTCTCTAATGCAGGCAGAAATGTAGACCATATCGTTTTACGGTCACCTACATCTGCCCAGGCTTTGAGGATGGGATTCCCACACTCCACCATAGCCGAACGACTTGTCTGAACCTGATCTTTTTCAGTCAGAGGAGGTTCCATGCCTTGCTCCCGAAACCCCTCTTCTACAAGCTTGGCGACTGCTTTATTGTCAATGCGAATCGTAAGCTTACCCTTCTTCAATGCACGTTGTCTGGCACGACCTTTCAGAGAAGTCGCCAGTCCTGCAGTTAACATCTGGTCTGCTGCTACGGACACGATATCTTCGGCCTCTTGGCGCAAAGTTCGAACACTTAAGCTATCCACTTTCACACCCCACGCAGACGCTAACTGGAGTGCATAATGTATAGAAGCTCGGCGAGGAGACTCTTTAAAAATGTAAAGCTCCTTATACTCCTGCTTTAAGATAATTGTGGAACGTTCTTCCTGTGCACCATAAAGGTCTGGAAGATGACGGACATCTTGGATGAGATAATCTCGGTAAGGCGCAGGCCACTCCGCAAACGATGAATACTGAAGCATGGTGTGATACGTCACCTGCACAGTCTTATCTTTGGTTTCAGAGAGGTCGATCCCACAAAACATAAAGCAGGCACCCACATAACTCGTGTAACCATGCTTTCCATGTTCCAGATCAAACTTACGGCCAAGTGACGCTTTAAGCTGACCCTGAGCATTGAGCCAAATAAGAGTTCTCAAATAAGTGCACTCAATACGACGCTTACGAAACATCGCGTAAATGCGACCAATGTAGGCAGGGTTATGCGCACTAATGCACCCCCAATCATAAGCACCGTTATGCGCCACAACCGATTGAGCGCTGTCCTCGCACAGTTCAAGGAAGTTCCCTGTATTCTGGCCCCAAAAGAAATAAATCTCTCGGTCATGATAGGTTTGCATACGTGTGGCCCATTTATCTACAACGTGCGCACGTGCAGTCTGGACAGTAATGTTAAAAGCGCCTGCCACGATGCGTGGAGCACGCTTCGGCCCAATTGGAAATGTCTCAAGGTCAAAAAAAATCAAGCACCCTCCTCTGTGTGATGTAAGTGTATCTTGCGTGAGATAGGTGATTATAGGTGTAATACGCCTAGCGTATAAAGTCTAGTAGTATCTCTAAAAAATACTCCAAAATCGAAAAGGGGGGAGCGACCCTGTTGAGCCACTCCCCCCTAGACAAAAACTACACAAGATACTGCGTGGAGGACGCAATGGGTGTGGGTATGAACCTTAGAACGGAATAGGGTCCGCGTCTGGTGCACTCGATGAAGCCTCTGGAGATACAGAAGGCGTAAGCGGTGTGAACTCAGGGAGTTCAGTAGTTTTAGGGTCAAACTTCGTCCACAATACGCGAGTGAAGACGCCTCCGGCCTTGGTTGGCTTCTCGTAAGCATTTACGATAGCTTGCAAACCAACTGCGATCGAAGGAGTGGTACTGTCTTCCATGGGAAAAATTGCATTCACTTTGGCGGAATCGCTTGCATCGCTTTTAGAACAACCAAAGATATCTGTGATAAAGGTCTTTAGATTGCCGGGTCCAGAATCACTATCGAGACTCACAACCCAACTTGCACTGGTAGTCGCAGGTAAACTTGAGTTGTTGGACTTAATCACAGTACACTCCACCGCTGCACGAGGGCGACGCTGACGATTGTGGAAAACTTTACAAGCATCAATCTGGACGAGATAGGTGCCTTGTTCGAAATAGCGTGAGGAAGATTGTACTTCGGCTCCCGCGATAAGGTCTGCATAGTTAAAGGTCATATCTTAACTCTCTTAATATTGTCTTTTGTCTTTTGTTTTTTGTTTTTGGTCGGATTCGTTGTTTATGTTAACGCATCTGTGCAGTTCAAGCTTAAAGCTTGATACGGTTCTACATGTATACCGGAAGGCTGTCAACAAATTTTTTATATTTGTTTAATCCAATCTCCCTGCAACAACCTCTGATCTAGTCCGGTCGACTCCTCTATATACCTCGACGCCTCTCTAGCTGAAGCTAAGGCCACCCCAAACTCCGCAAATGTAGGCACAGTAACTGTAACCACCTTGCGCGTTTGTCCTGTACGGTGTGAGCGCCCTAGAAGCTGCTCCCACCTTGCACCATCGCTCAGGGGGTGAGCAATAAAGTGATTACCCCACGCTTGTAAGTTCTTACCCTGGC
>PCCJ01000086.1 GCA_002731665.1 Actinomycetota bacterium
CTCCAGAGGCTCCAGAGGCTCCAGAGCCAATCTCTATTTGCAAAAGAGATTCTTGTGGAATATCTGCAAAGCTTTTTATTCCTTCAATCGTTTCCCCTCCAGAAGGAGTAAAGTTTGTAAGACCACCCTTGGTATGCGTGAACTCTCCAACTCCTGAGAAAATATCGTTAGCAGAAGTAAGCTTTTCACCGGCTAATTTTTGTGCGCCATAACTTTTGTTAAGTCCGTACATCGAACCAATACCGGCACCTTGACCGAGCATTGCTGCATCCTGCGCTCTTTCTGCCGCTTCAAGCGCGTCTGCTTGAGCTTTATAGTTTTGCTCTAGTTTCGCGCCAGCCGCAAAACCTTGTTGAGCTTCACGCCGCTTTCGTTCACCTAAACCTATTAATCCCCTCATCCTGGGTTCCTCGCGTTCTGACCAATAGCGCCAAGACCACCAGTAAGTAATCCTAGCTGTCTGTCTGAGTCTCTAGCTCTAGTCATATTTAAGCCGCCAACAAGAGCGCCTGTAGTTGAATTTGCATTAGCAACTGTTTGTGGAGTAGCCGAGAGACCGTACCTTTCTCGGAATCTATTCGATTGACCTCTGACGTTCTCAGCCCCTTGAGTTATCGCGCTCCTTGTCCTTGCTAAATCGGCGTTTAGCTGACCGGTTCCTGTGTTGGTTATCTGACCAGCCAACATATTTTCAACAGGCTGAAATCTTTCTTGATAATCCCGTAGCTGCATTCTTGTTAGCTGCGCGTAGAGCTGGTCTGCTGGCATGTCTTCTGGACTCATGCTTGAATAAGCGTAAGGATTCAAAGATGCATAAGGGTTGTTCCTGTCGTACTCCCCGTAAAAATCCCTAACACCATTATTTGATGCAAACAATTGCTCCAGAAAATCCATTATCCGTACCTCGCCGTGTCTCTATTGAGTCCGTAACCGGCGGCTAAACCTGCTCCGGTCCCAGCAAGACTTTGTATAGATGAAGACCGGCTAAAGTCTTCTTCGGCTCTTCTTTGAAGTGCAGCCATTTGGTTATCTGCTTGAGCAATCTGTCCCTCAAGAACGTCTCCAGAAAGACCTTGACCCATATTCACCACGTTGGTGAGCATCCCAAACCCTTGGTCTGTTTTATCTAAAGCCGTAGCAGCCGAACTGTCTCCCATGGCTCTTGCTTGGGCGGTTCTAAGAGCATCTGACTCAGCCATAAACGCGCCGGAATTAGGATCTAAACCTCTAGCAAACGCGCCCCCAGTTGCATCGGAAACTCCTCTCTCGTATATCTGAGAAGCTTGATTTGATGCACTGCCCATCGCGTCCACATAATTCGATTGATCAAAGCTTCCCATAGCTTTATCGATATACATGTTCTCTAGCGGCACAAAGACCTCACCGTACCTCTGAAGGTTGCTGGCTGCTGTCTCCGCTAAAGCTAACTTAGCTGCGCTTTCTTCTGGTTCTGGGGCATCGCCCCCGCCAAAGCACATAGGCTTCTCCTTTATCTATTCCAATAGAATCTAATAAAACGTGAAGGGCGATAGCCCCAAATTGCTTCTTGGTCGAAGCTGAATCCTAGTGATCGTAGCCACCGGATACTTATCTTGTTGTCAGCGTGAACCCTGTTGCTTAATTGCTCATACCGGCTCTGGATATCTTTGATCCAATCTTTTCCTTGGGTAATAAAGCTGCGCTGGTTCGCTTTTTTAGGTAGGTCGTCCGTTGCCAGTAGCCAAGGCACTCCTGTGTCTTTTGCTTGTGATACTCCAAACATACCTACGAGATGACCGTTGTGGTCTTCTATGGAGTTGCACTCGACTGCCTTAGTAAATGAGATGCTTAACGCTTCGAGAGGAGTCACACCGTGTGAGCAAAAAATCTCACGCCGGTCCTGTTCCCTTAAATTAGGAGCCAGGATAGCCACATCTTCTGCTATTGATTGACGGTGTGTAACGGACAAAATCTATCCTCAAATCTAGTTTGATTCTGTCCTTGAGGGTGTGTTTCGCGACTTTCCTTTGTGCCGAAGCTAGGGCTTCGAGTCGCTATTTAATTTTAACAAAATTCTTGATTTAGTAACGTTTTTTTTGTACGCATTTGAATTTAATTAAGCCCATACAATTGCGTCTAATTCAGACTGATTCGTTGCCGAGTCAATCTGTGTCCTAAGTCCACTCGCCTTGGAATGGCATCCTGATATATGCTCTCCCATATCTTTTCCTACTTGAATGAACTCCGCTCCAGTGAATGTAACCACGCTATTATCCGCTAGTTTCCAATCGATACTGATCGTTCCGTCCAGTTGTGCGCGTTGTACTGTTGCTAGTATTCTTTGCTGGCTCCTTGGTCCACATTGCAGAGTGTGATCACCAGAGTTAAAGGTGGAGAATTCTTCTTTTTCCCGATTTTTTTTGATTCGGGACCAAGCCTGATTTTTAGCTTCGTCTAAGCTTATTTCCCAAGATTCCGTTTCCGTATTGAAAGAATGGACGGAGGAGGGCTGGTCTGGTTTTTTTACCGGCGCTCCATCCTTAATATACCAATCGGTCGTGATCTCGTCCTCGCCAGTGTAGTTAACAAAAGACTCGTTTGGCTCGATCAAGCAGCTCTTGGGACCAGATATTACAGACAGAATATTGCCGCTATCGTCGTGAGATATGTATGTAGCGGTTGTCATCTTCTAGACCCAAAAAGAGTTATGTTTGAAGCATCTGATCTCCACCAGCCAGTAGCCGTCTGACCGTCACCGGTAACCGTCAAAGTTAAGAAAAAATATCTAGCGCCACTCCAGCCGCTAATTGTGTCGTGAGTAAACAAATATGGCGGCGCTCCTTTTCTTCCGTGTTGACCAATCTGCTGCACAATGGTGCTGCCGGATATAGCGGTGCTGTCGCTGGTGTTGTATCGAAGCGTAATGATTGCGGAGGCAAAATCACTACCGGTTCCCGAGCTGCCAATCTTGATTCCAGCCAAACAAACAACTTTAGTTGGTATGTTTGTCCCAAAATTAGCGCCTAACGTTGTAGAAATTACCACTTCGGTTGTGTTGTCTTGATACCCGTATTGACCGGATGCCAAAGAAAGAGGAATAGTTGCAGCTTCTCCAGCAATTTGCAGAGTGTCTACTGTCGCATTGCGTATGTAGGTCGAAGCGTACTCTGGCGCAATTCGTCTTGGAGATTTTCCAACATAAACATTGTAGTAAATTTTTGAAGCGGTGGATGTGAGCCTGAGTTTCCCATACGCAAGCGATGTGTTCACGGGCATAGTTATAGCCGCTGACGCCACGTTAGAATCCACGCTGTATGATGATGCGGAGGCTGTGGCATTACCGGCTCCGCTTAACCAGGTTTTGCTAGAATCATAACCGATTATTAAAACGCTGAAGTCAGTACCGGCAGTTATACCAGAACCGTAAACTTCAACATAAAGTGTTTCCCCTCCGCTAACCGGAAACATTTCTGAATCTATATGTGCTGAAGCGCCGAGTGTGACCTGACCGTTCGCAAACGTAGCAGATCCTGTCGCGGTCCATCCGATGCCGTAGGTCATTGTTTGAGAAACAGTTCCGTCCGCTGCTGTACTAACGACAAGTTCCCCGACAAAGTCGCCGTTATTGATTAGACTTCCTCCGGTGCCTTGTTGCGCTCCACCAGACCTTAGAAGAACTGTGTCGTCAGCCGCCCTGATATCCATTCCTCGAAGGCGACCATAATTTGCATGCATTTCACCGGATGTGGAAACTGAAAAATTAGTGTATCTGGTGCTTGAGTTGCTTACCGACCAATTCCAAGGTTGGTCAGCGTTAGGAGCATTTAGGGAACCCATATTGATGGAAGGCGTCAAGATTGAAGTTGCTGACGCAACAACTCCAGATCTGATTGCATCTGCCGCCACATTACCGGCAAGCAGATTAAGGATATTCGCTTTCGCAATAAAAGCGTCTCTAATATAAACGCCAGCCGGAATCGAGATGCCTGTTGTCGAGTCTGTTGATGGAGAGCTGGTCACATAAAACGGCATCTTACTAACTTCTGTGCCGGTAATTCTCGAAGAGTTAGTGGGCGAAACTACAGCAAACTTATCCGCGTTTACAATAAATGCCGAAGTGGGGTTGCCGCTTAAATCCAAAGTGTTAGATAAACCGAACCCAGATATATAAGGAGCAAAGAAAGATAAGGAAATTGATCCACCATTTCCCGCGTCAGACGATGTGGCTAACACCGCTGCCGTTCCATTCTCTGCGGTAAAGGTGAATGTAGTGTTTGTTCGAGTCGTAACAATATGTTTGTCGTTCAATATCGAAGCTGTTATCGCGCCACCTAATGAAGACGCGCTGGCAATTTGAACAATGTCTCCAACAGCGACCGTTGCCGTTGATCCGTGTGTGCATGTGATAGTGCTTGACCCAGCGGTGGCTGACAGAGCGCCGGTTGTCGGAAGCCCAGAAACATTCAAAGCGGTTGTCGCTTGAATTTTTACCGTGTACATATCTTTTAGATTTGTAACAACAGCTTCTGTCGGATCGATCTTATTTATTGTGGATTGAAGCGCGGTATTTAACGTAGAAGAAAGAACTTCTCCCTCTAGCGTGTCTAGCAAAATATTAACATCAGTTTGCGTTTGACCTTGAACCCCTGATGTCGCGTTAAATGGTCCGGCAACATTGTTTAAATTTACAGCTCGAACCCAGTAGTAATAGGTCTTCCCAATCCCGTCAGTAGTCCCAACATCGTCAGCGTAGATATTGGTATAACCTGGCGTCGAAGAAAAAAAGGTTGCGCTTGATATGCTGTTACTTGTATTTCTAAAAATTTCGAAACGGTCGTGACCTTTATATTTTACTTGAGTCCAGCTAAGAACAATAACGCGAAAAGCACCGGTGGCTGTAAGATTTGCGGGAGCAGGAGGGATATCAACATCAAGCAAAGGTGGCGCTGTTTCTACTGACGGAACATTATCTAGCCCTGTGAAGAACCCGTCTTTAAGCTTAATGACTCCAGCGTCTATCAGGTCTCTAAAAGTAATAGCCCTGTCAATAGATTCACCGCGCTGACCAGTAAGGACATCAACGTTTTCTTTTACTGATTCAGCAAAGCGCCTCTCCTGATTTCCGAAAGAAGAGGGAACATCCATTGTCGCTACTTTTGGCTTATTACCCACTAACGACTTCTCCTGCCGCTTCATAAATACAGACAGAGTTAACCGGTATATTGGAAGTAAGCTCAAACTCAAACTCTTTTGCTTTGTATCCGCTAGGCAATCTAAAAATATTTGAATCAGCAACTGCCTGAGTATGCTTCAAGACTCCGTCAGCATAAAACTTCATGGTGACCGAACCACTTCCTTCTCTGTCAACCTTTGCCACGCCCATGTTGACGGGTTTCTCCGAATGAAATTTTTTGGATTTCCAAACATAGGTTGATGAAGTGCCGCTGGTCGCAAACTTGACAACAGAACCACCTACGACCAGGTAAAGCTCGTCAGTTTCTAAGTCGTTGAATCCTGCGGTAGCGTGAAAGTCTAATTTTACATAAGCGTTCTTACCCCCTCTTGGATCAAAGATGAATCCTTTCGACTCTGATCCGTCATTGTAAAAAGCCAAATACTGACCTTCGTAATAGAAAGCTTTAATAGAAGAGGGTACTAAGGCTTGCCATTGGTCTCTTGTGAGAATTGGTTCTGTTATTAAATCTAATCCCTGCTCAGTTGCTCTTACT
The DNA here is from genome assembly GCA_002731665.1 of Actinomycetota bacterium. The sequence goes on from PCCJ01000086.1 coordinate 5,709, forward strand.
AGACCGTCGGGTGATGCGTAAATTGCGTAAGCTCCCATATCAACGATTGAGTTCTTGCTGACGCACGATAGCGTGGAATCAATTTCTGACATGCTCATAGATCTCGGATCAAGACCAGAGATCATCGCCGGTTTTTCTTTTGTTAAAACTAAAACGCCATTCGTCATTGGCGCTAATCCAACTATTGGAGATTTTACAGTTAAGCGATTATCTTTAGGATAAGCATGAGGAAGAAACGCTTCCGAAAAACAAACTGTTTGTCCAGAAAATCCGGCGCTTATTCCGTTTGGCAAACTAATAAGACCTAACATTTGACCGTCTGGATGATCTGTCGCGTTATCGTCGGGTGGACCAACGTGAGTCGTTGTCGGAATAGCTTCACCTAAAGCTGCGTCTGATATTGAATCGGCATAAGTGCTTGCCGTAACCTCCGCAACTCTTCTGTATGTTCCCGAAGAATCCGTTCTGTATAAACGTTTTTTGGCAACGCTCATGTTCGGAGCGACAACAGTTGGGAAAGTAATGTTTACGCTTTGGTCAGATCTCTTGTCTAGAATATGCGTAATGTCTGCTGTGATCGGCGGTCCTTCTTCGCCAAATATAGAAACATAAGTATAAATATACGAAACGCTTACCGGCTCTTCTGTTGTCACATTGGCGCTTGTTGATGGATTCAATGCTGGCGCAGATGTAAACTGAGGAGGAGTTGGAACCCCCAGCCGATAATAGGTGCCTGACCCGACAATAGACTCAGTTGTAAGTTTTGGGTAGGAACCACTTCCTGTCAGGTAAATTCTATTATGCGGGTCTTCTGCGATTGGTGATCTAATAAAATCAACATCCTCGTTAGATCCGATCCAGAAATTCGATCCATATTTAAAAAGAGTTTTTGTGTTAGTTGTAATGCTGTAACTAGCAACGGGCGTTATAGAAACTGATGCATTTGCTTTCCAGCCTTCGAGTCTGCCGGTATCTAGTCTTGTGTTTGTGGCTTCTTGAGCCATCTCAACAGGCAGCATTCGAGCGAAAACTTTTGGTGCTTTCCCGCCAAAACCTTGAACTTTTACGCCGCTCACTTTCGTCTCCAAATTCTAATACCGTAGATTGCTGCAAAGACCGCTAAAATTAACCATTGATACCATTGAGGTGTAAGAGCCAGCGCCGCGAACCCGTCCTCAACATAACCAACAGTCGATGGAATAAAACTAAGCACCATTGGAATGCTTAGAAGTATCAAAACAAACTCGTCTTTCCAGCCTGAGTTCTTTATTTGCTCAAGCTCCCAAGAGTTATCCATCTCTTGACCTCGGATAACCATCTCAAGTTGCTTCTTGTGACGCATCTCTTCGATTTCCATTTTTTTCATTTTGTCTTCGTGCTTTCTCTTCCCTCGGTTATCGATGGTTTCAACAACCTTTCCACCCAGGTTTCCTACTACATCAGCTATCCACTTCATAAGTCAGCGGGGAAATTCTGTGAAGACATTACTGTCATAAGAGCCTCAACATCAGAAGCCCCTGCTATTGCAGTTTCTAACCTAGCACATTCTTTTACGACTTCTGCGCGATACGTTGTTGTTGCGTCTGGTATAGCTACATCTCTTTCAACTTTCCTAATGATCATCCAATCAGTCACAGATAACCGTTGACTTGCTTGATCTTTAACAAAAGAAACCTTTTCAACTTTTAACGTACCTAAATCTTTTGCAGTGTTCGTGTACTGTTGAGTAGGTTTTCCGTCAACTAAAACAATGTTTCCAGTTGATACAGTGTAGTAGTTATTATCTTTTTGCTCACCCTCGACAACTTCTTCAATACCCTCTTCTGTTTTAAAATCATCAGGCGCAACACCACCAGGAAAACTTGTATTGGGAAAAAGCTGTTCTAGAGTTCCTGTGCTTTCAATAGCTCCTGATTTAACAATTGCTAACATTTATATCTCCTTATGTGGTGGGCGTGTCATTCGTTACAACTTGACTGTTGGTCAAATTTTGGAGGCTGAAGTTATTGCCATTGCCGCTACTATCTGTTCCAATTGCTCCGCTTGCAAACTTGCAATGAAATCCATGATTTCCAAAACTTCCAGTGTATTCAATCGGCTTCCAACTGCCGCCAATGGTTGCCCCAAAATTGCTTGCGTCTAAGGCTTGTCCATCAACGTGAATTGCCTCCGCAATTTTTCCGTTAAAACCGTAGTAGTCGTAAGTGGGTGTATTATTAAGATTCCAAGCTCCGGTATCTCGCATTCCAGCGGTAATTGCGATTCCATTATTGGCGTTAAATCCTAAAGCCTCAGAGGGGCGAGAGCTTGTGCTTGTCAAAACGAGTGTGCCATCAACGTAAAATTTCATGGTCGCTCCGCTGCGATAATACGAAAAGTGATGCCAATCCGTATCATTGACTAGACCATTCGATGAAGTTCCTGATTCTCCTTCAGACCAGTTTGCATTACTTCCCCAGTGTGCAAAAGCTCCAGCGTCTGTTTGATATGGAATAAACAAACTTTCATCAGTATTGAAGCCTGTTTTTCGACCAGCCCAAATCGGAGAAGCTCCGTACTGATAGCCAGTGCTTCCAGCGGTGTCTCTTTTCATCCAAATTGAACATGACCAAACTGTCGTGCTTGTTCTTGAGTTTGTCGGAAGACGATAAATTCTGGTTGTTGCGTTACTGGACGAAGTATTATTGGAAGC
>PCCJ01000087.1 GCA_002731665.1 Actinomycetota bacterium
CCAGTATCAACGAGTAAAAATGAGTTGCCTGACCATTCTGCTTCCAAAGTTTTACGGTCCCTGGTAACGCCTGAACGCTCTTCAACTATCGCCTCTCTTCGACCAATTATACGATTAAACAAAGTTGATTTTCCAACATTGGGTCTCCCGACAACTGACACAACAGGTAACTCAGCCATGCTTACCTCCTGGTATTGACCGTTGCGAGGTGCCCTCAAGAGCAGCTCGCAATGCTATGCCGTCAGCGGGCACAACCTCGACACTTCGAGGAAGGTCAACAACTTCTACGCCATCCAGAAATCGGCCCGAGCTTAGACAAACATCTGGCAATAAATAACGGTGACCCTCGGGCTCAACTTCTAAAACCCGACTTATATCTTCTCCAACCATCAAACCGCTAACACCAATATTTCCGCCAAAAAACTTATTTTCAACTTCTATAAGTCTTACATCTTCTCGGTCTAATTCCTCTAAGAGCGGAGCAAGGACCCGCATGCCATAGCTGCCCGTAAGTATGCCAATCGGAGCTTTCCTACTAGGTTTTAGCTGCACTGGCACCGAAGACCCTTCGAGGTCTTCAATATTAGTTAATAGCTCACCACCTCTATTGGCTACCACAGGTTTTTCTCGAGGAGCGCGGTAGCCCTCAGCGGGTGCTCCGTCTACCCAATGGAAAAAACCTGCCCTAGGGCCGATTCCACTTTCAACGTCTCCGTTAAATTCCGCTTCGAAAGCCCGGACCATTCCAATCCCATCTTCATGCATCGGAAACTCTCCGTACGTCGATGAACTCGGGAACGGCACGTTGGCAATCAAATAGTACTCGTCTGCGGCGAAGACCATCCTGCGCCCCAACAACTTTAGAAATCGGGTCTGCCAGTCTTCAACAATTTCTACTACTTTTCGAGCCTCGTCTTCGCTGTGCGCTCGCATCGATGTCTCACGGTTATAGTCACTAACACCCAGAGGCACTACGGCAACAGAGGCTAACTCCGAGTATTTATCTAAAATACCCATGAGGCTTTGGTCAAGAAGGTCTCCGTCATTAAGACCAGGACACACAACAATCTGGCCATGAATTTCGATGCCATGGTCAAGCAGAGCCCTAAGCCATCTCAGGCTGTAAGCACCTCGCTTGTTTTTGAGCATACGACTTCGAACTTCAGGATCCGTAGCGTGGATGGACACATAAAGAGGCGACAAACTCTCAGAAATCACTCTTTCAAGATCGGCTTCGGTAAAGCGGGTAAGAGTGGTGAAATTTCCGTACAAAAAAGACAGCCTATAATCATCATCTTTCATATAGAGGCTGCGCCTCATCCCCTTAGGTAGTTGGTAGATGAAGCAGAACTCGCAATGATTGTCGCACGTTCTCACACGATCAAATATCGCTGCATCGACATCAGCTCCTAGTGAGCTGCTCGCCGGTTTAGCTACGGTCAAACTAATTTCAAGCCCACCGCGACTAATCTCAAAAACTGGGTCGGGCTCATCAACTAAGAGTTGCCACCTAATGACATCGGTCGGAACTTCTCCATCAATTGTTACGATTTCATCACCGGGAAGTAGGCCAGCTTCGTAAGCCGGGCTACCCGGCTCTACGGCGACGATAATTGGACGTGACATACCTTGTTAAGGATAGGCCCATCTGTTCTCTCTCCTCCTGATCTGAGTGATCCTCCTAAATTGAGCGCCATCGCCGAACAGATCTTCTTCTTTCTCGCCCCCTGAGCACGCTAACCTCAAAGACGTGAACGTAGACCAAGTTCTTCTGGCTTCCCCTCGAGGTTTTTGCGCGGGGGTGGAAATGGCTATCAAAGCACTTATCTGGATGGTGAGATCGTTCGAGCCGCCGGTCTACTGCTATCACGAGATTGTTCACAACCAAATAGTTGTAGATCGCTTTCGTCAGCTTGGTGTTGAATTCGTCGACGATATTTCTCAAGTCCCTAAAGGGCGGCCTATTATGCTGTCCGCTCATGGTTCGGCTCCGGAGGTGGTCTCTGAGGCAGAGCGCTCTGGTGGGTTCGTTGTAAATGCGGTCTGTCCATTAGTAACGAAGGTCCATCACGAAGTTCAAGTACGGGTTGGAAAAGGCTACCGAATTGTATATGTCGGACATGAGGGGCACGAGGAGGCAGTTGGCACTATGGCCGTTGCCCCACAGGAAATAAGCCTTGTTGAGACCGCAGCACAAGTCGAGGCATTACCCCAGTTCGCTGAGCCGATTGCTATTTTAGCCCAGACAACTTTAAGCCATAAAGACTGGGAAGGAGTGCTTGAGGCTACTGTCAACAAGTTTCCTGACGTTTGGATGCCTGGCCGCAGCGATCTTTGTTTCGCAACTACTAATAGACAGTCAGCCCTTTCAGCTATCTCAGCACAATGTGATGCAGTAATAGTTATAGGTTCCGCTAATTCTTCCAACACAATGGCATTAGCAAAACTTGCTTATGAGGCAGGGAACACCCAAGTCTTCAGAATAAATTCAGTTTCAGAGCTACCGGGCGACTTGAAAGGCATCATAGGTGTTACCGCAGGAGCTTCAGCTCCGGAAGAATTAGTTCAAGCAGTGATTACTAAACTAGCTCCAAACAATGGGGTGCGAGAAATCTCCATCACTCAAGAAGATGAATACTTCCCTCCTCCTAGGGAGCTCCGCAATTTGCTTACTTCACTCGAAGCTGCCGTTCATGTGATGCTCGCAGTCGCACCCAACTGCAGAAAAGCCGCTAGAGATCGAGATGTATCTGCTAGCGAGGTGCTATCGGTGCTCGCTAACTAACCTGAACTCTCCGCTGTCGGCTTCTGACACTAGGTTGGTTACTTCAGATTTCTCTCGTTAGTCTTCGGTGTCTCGCAGATTAGGTCCTCCGACTTTCATTTGAGCTCGATCGAAAAGATTCTGAATTTCTTCCCGAAGTAACTCCGTAGTGTTTCTCACTTCTTTACGAGACAGTCTTCCTGTATCTGATAAAGCTGGTGGGTGCATGGGCTTACCTATAATTACGTGGATCCGTTTGGGGTAAATCATTTTTGCACCACGCGGCATAGCTTTCGCCGTGCCTCCTATCCCTACCGGGACAATAGGAACCTGTGCCTTTGCAGCAAGATACGCTGCTCCGTCAAAGAGGGGGTGCACACGTGGACCATCTTTTCTCTCACCTTCTGGAAAAGCAACAACTGGATCATCACTACTCATCAAGACGTTTAGAGCTGTACTCAATGCAGCCCTATCAGATGTTCCTCTGCTAACTGGAAAGCTACCTATCGTTGTGAAAAGCCAACCAAAGAATCGGTTATTCCACATGGAATCTTTGCCCATGAAACGAAGCCTGGCCGGAATAGCAGCTTGCAACGGCGTGTCTATGTAGCTTCTATGATTCGGAGCCCACACACATGCGCCTTTCGGTATGTTCTCCACGCCTTCGATGGTTACTCGATTCCAGACTTTGAAAAAAAGCCAGAGAAGATACTTAAGGACCCGATACATGGCTCGATTATGCCAACGAGCTCTTTCGTCTATGAAGGGTTTTGCAGTCACTTATCGACTCACCTCTGAGCGAAATAACATTCCAAGTAATTCAACAGTTCTAGCAATCGTCGAGTTGCTTGTGTCGACGATCACCGCGTTAGCTGCTATTCGAAGAGGTGAGTCTTGCCTATTAGAATCTGTCTCATCACGAGATAAAATCTCTTTTCTAACCTGCTCCAAAGACTGATCAGACTTCTCGTCAAATCGACGTTTTGCCCTCACATCTACAGTTGCTGTCAAAAATATTTTTAGAGCAGCATCAGGAAACACGGCTGTTCCGATATCCCTTCCCTCCATAACACCGCCGCCTGACTCAATGGCCCAACGTCGCTGACGTTCCACTAGAATCGTCCGAACTAGGGAGTTTGCTGCGACAGCGCTTACGTTCTGTCCGACCTCAATTCCACGAATTCTTTCGCTTACGTCAACGCCATCGACCTGAACTCGTGACCCGACTTTTATCTCAATTTTTTTAGCTAAACGCGCTACCGCTTCGACATTTCCAACGTCAAGGCCGGCGTCAAGGCAAGCTAGCGTAACCGCTCGATACATGGCCCCAGTATCGAAATGAGGGACTCCTAAATGTTCCGCTAAGAGCTTAGCGATAGTTGATTTACCAGCGCCGGCTGGGCCGTCGATCGCTATCACCGGTGTTGTTTCGGAAAAGAAATCGTTCTTATCTCTCAGGCTCTCTAAAACTTCAAAAAACTTAGGAAAAGTCTTGTCAACACATTCTGGGTCTATGATTTCGATTCCTGAAACTCGTAGAGAAAGTAACGACATTGACATAGCCATTCGGTGGTCGTTATAAGTTTCTACCTGAGCGCTACGCAGTGCCCATTGGTTAGGATTTATAACCATTCCATTTTGGCTTCGCTCGACTGCAACGCCGCAACGTTCAAGTTCTGTCGCCATTGCTTCTATACGGTCAGTTTCTTTAGCCTTAATGAAACCAATTCCCTCTATCTCAATGGGGGCGCTGGCAAACGCTGCAACAGCAGCTAACGTTTGGGCAGTGTCAGAAAAATCCTTCAAATCAAATTTTCCACCTGACAACGAACCGCCTGCTACTTCTAAAAATGTCTCACCAGAATGCACCGTGGCACCAAGATTCTCAAGGACATCAACAAATTCAATATCGCCCTGCTTGCTTGATCGACTTAGCCCGTTTACGCGCACTCTTCCGCCTGTGATTGCTGCTGCAGCAAACATATACGAAGCTGCAGAGGCATCGGGTTCGACCCGATAGTTAGCCGGCTTGTAACCCGTTGGTGAAACCACATAGGTACCACCTGTCGGATTTGATATTTCAGCTCCGAATCTTCGCATAACGTCCAAAGTCAACTCGATGTATGGTCTGCTGACTACTGCACCCTCGAGATGTAAGGTCAAACCATTTTTCATGAGTGGGGCTGCCATCAAAATTCCACTTGCGAACTGGCTGCTTTTCTCAGCATTTACATAAATTGTCCCACCCTCGAGACCGTTAGCATCAACTTTTAGCGGAAGACAATCAGCTTCACCCAATTCGGTAATATTTGCTCCTAATGAACGAAGTGCAACTATTTGGTCATGAAAAGGCCGCCTCATCAAAGGGGCCTCGCCACTTATGGTGAACTTGCCTCGGCCCACGGCTACAGCTGGGACAATGAACCGTGAAGTAGTGCCCGATAGCCGGGCATTGATTGCTACATCCAAGACGTCTGGTGGGCCCGACAATCCCGTTACTTGAAGAGATCGGCCATTCTCATGGGCGGTTAGAGAGACCCCAAGATCTTGCAAAGCAGCAATCATAGCTTCAGTATCATCAGCCATAAGAAAATTTTGGATTACGCTCGTCCCGTCAGCCAGACCGGCGCATATCAATGCTCTATTGGTCAGACTTTTGGAACCCGGCACATCTGCAACTCCTTTAGCAGGAGATACGAATGGGGTCAGGAGACGACCAGTCTTCACGCTAGTTCTCGTATTGTTGCATGATATGTCAAACCCGCAAGGGCCGTCAGGAACCTTTGAGACTCAGTCCTAGAGACAACCAGAACAAGGATACCTTGGGAGCCTTCAACGCTATGAGTGACTTCTATGTCCACCACATTGACATCACAGTCTGCAGCGAGCATTGTAATTTTCGCGATTTGCCCTTTTTTGTCAGGAATCGATACACGAACTTCAATCAAATCTTGTGGTCTTACATAACGCGCTGGAAGATTATTCCTAGCTCTGCGAGCTTGAGACAGGAGCGCGTTCAAGCTCTCGACATCATCCCCAGCCACTATCTCCCGCATTTCACCTAATCTTTTCGACAACTCGTCGAGCGCAGAGATAATTGCCAATCGATTTTCTTGGCAAATATCTAGCCATATCCGGGGGTTTCCAGCAGCAATTCTCGTCATATCGCGAAAGCCGCCTGCAGCAAGTCTTAGAAGCGGACTATCGTCATTAGCTCTGTCGTCTGCCATACACATCATTGCCGCTGCTGTCAGGTGTGGGACGTGAGACACGATAGCGACTAGAGCGTCATGACGCTCTGCACCCATAGTGACAACGTCAGAGCCAATGCTTCCCAAAAGAGCTTGGAGTTCTCTGAGCCCATTATCTTCAGTCCCTGATGATGGAGTAAGAACCCATACAGCACCAACGAAAATTTGGGGATCAGAGCCATTGACTCCATCTTGTTCTGATCCAGCCATTGGGTGTCCTGGAATAAACCTCGGGTTACTTATAGCCGAAGTTATAGAAGCTTTAACACTCCCTGTATCTGTCACAAAGCCAGATGTCTCATCTAATGCTCGTCTTACTTCTTCTTCGGTCGAGCCCGCTGGAACAGCTACGAACGTAAATTCAGCAGCTAAGTCAGATCCGATTATGTCAATAGCTCCCAGGGACAAAGCCCTAGACGCATTCTCGGGGACCTTATCTCGGCCTGTCACGTGCCAACCAAGTGACTTCAGAGCCATTGCGATTGAACCACCGATTAGCCCTGTTCCCACAATCTGAGCACGTCTAATTTCAGCAGTCATAAATCATTTTCAGCATTTTATAGGAAAGTGTTTTCACCAGAATGAATGGTACCGAGGAGGACACCAAGCTAGCTGATCTATTTCGTACTATCACTCTGTTCCTGTAACGTAGCGGAGTACAGAGATCGAATCTCTTTGGGAGAAAGCAACCGCCATTTCCCAGATTCAAGCTTAGGGTCACTGATAGGTCCTATTCGAGTCCGGACTAATCGCAGTACTGGATGGCCGATACTTTCACACATGCGTCTGACTTGCCTGTTACGACCCTCATGAATGACTATCTTAAGAAGCCCTTCTTGGACCATCGACACCTGAGCAGGCGAAGTTAAACCATCATCTAGCTCAACTCCTTCTCGTAAGGCTCTGAGTGCGCCGGGCGCAGGAACACCCACGACATGAGCAAGGTACTCCTTTGGTACTCCAAATGATGGGTGTGTGAGTCGATGGGTTAGGTCTCCATCATTCGTGATTATTAGAAGCCCTTCGCTTTCTGAATCAAGGCGCCCAACAGGAAAAACTCTTTCGATCTGAGGAACAAGACCAACTACGGTGGGTCTACCAGAAGGATCTTTCGAAGTCGAAATTACTCCAACTGGCTTGTTCAGGAGATAGTGAACTAATGAAGAATCTCTAAGCAGCGGGACTTCATCGATAAGGACAACGTCTGTCGAGCTCACACGGTTTCCGAGCACGGCGACGCGGTCACCTATTTTTACTCGTCCTGCCTCGATCATTTCTTCGCTGACTCTGCGACTGGCAATTCCGAACCTAGCCATAATTTTTTGGAGTCGCTCAGGTGATTCCTCTTCGGTCACTCTGCTATCCCCGAGTCATCCTCCGAGCTATTTCGAAGCGCTAACTCAAGAGTCTCGAATATTTCTGACTCTGGCACGAACTCCCCAAGGCTAGGTAATTCTTCTAAGTTATCCAGACCTAGCCGTTCCAAAAAACTTGGAGTTGTTCCGTACAATCCTGCGCTGCCAGGTCCCGAATCTCTCGCGACTTCGTTGATGTACCCGCGCTGCTGAAGAGTACGCACGACGCCATCTACATTAACCCCACGGATCGCAGAAATTTGGGCGCGTGAAATGGGTTGTTTGTAGGCGACGATAGCGAGCGTTTCAAGCGCTGCAGATGACAACCGAGTCATTTGACCTTCGAGAATAAACCGCTCCACATATGGAGACTGGGCCTCCACCGTTTGATAACGGTAGCCCCCAGCAATCCTTGCGATAGTAAACCCACGGCCTTCATCTTCGTAACTATCAGCTAGGTAGCTGCATAAAGACACAACTGTCTCTGTCGAAATTTCTAGTATCTGTGCAAGTAGTCCTACTTCTACCGGTTGCTCGGCCACCATAAGAATTGCTTCCAACGCAGCTCCTACATCCGACGACGGAGCAACAAGATCTATTTCAGGATCTAGACTTCGTTCATCCTCGAAACTTCCAGCGTCATTAGGCAAGGACTGCTGGGATTCAACCTGCGCTGCTATAGCGTTAAAAGTTTCATCGTGTGAAAAAGGTTCAGAGCGCTCAGCCATCGTAACCATCAGCTTTTACTGAAACTAGAACGCCATCCTGCTCGCCAATCCAACGAATAGAAATATCGCCAAAATGGTCATCTTGTTCGAGTTCTAAATACCCTTGTTTGAACAATTCTAGAACAGCTAAGAATCGAACTACTATCTCTATTCGGTCGACAAATCCTTCTGTTAGTCCCCTAAAGCTCATAGTTCCGGCCCGGGGAAGCTCGTCAATCATCTCGACCATCGCATCCGTAACGCTTGCGGTGATCGGTGCCACGTGGTGCAGGTCTACTGATTGGCGCGGCTTTGGCGTCAAAGCCCTAATAAAGGCAGTTCTCAGATCTTCGGCACTAATCCCTTCAAGAAGATCTGGGGCTAGCGCGAAAAAACGCTCATCGGGCCCGGCTCGTCTCGCATATGACAAAGAAGCTACCGTAGATAGTTGCCGTAATACTTCAGCCGCATTTTTGAAAGTTTTACATTCGACCAAACGAGCGAGCAGGAGGTCACGCTCTTCCCAAATTCCTAATTCCTCATCAAGATCTAAATCATTTGTCGCTGGCAAAAGGCGCCGAGTCTTTAACTCAACCAAAGTTGCGGCGATCAGTAAAAACTCTGTCGCCATCTCCAGGTCAATTTGGCCAGTTACTTCTCGCTCTTCCCTAACCCGTTCGACCATCTTATCGAGCTCAGCCAAGTAGGCATCTACGATCCTGGTTAATGAAACTTCGTAAATATCTACTTGGTCCTGCAAAATAAGATGTAGCAACAGATCAAAAGGACCATCATAAACTTCGGTATGCACCTCATAGGCCATTGCTTCACGATAGCCCAGCAAATGACATTGGTGTAACTCCATAGGTCACAGTTATTAATAAAATTTTAATTTTTTGTAGGTGCTCTTACCAAAGGTTCTCATTCTTCTTTCCTGTATCTTCTCCACACATGACACGAGTGCTTTCGGGAATTCAGCCAACCGGCGACATACACCTTGGTAACTACCTTGGAGCATTGCGCCAATGGACATCTGATCAGCATGAACACGATAGTTTTTACTGTGCCGTTGATTTACATGCAGTCACAGTCCAGCAAGATCCAGAGCAGTTAAGATCAAAGACTCTAGAGACTATGGCTACTCTGATCGCCATCGGGTTAGATCCTGATATCTGCACCTTATTCGTTCAAAGTCAAGTTCATCAGCACACAGAATTATCCTGGCTTCTTGAGTGCACGGTGTCATACGGTGAGCTCAAACGAATGACACAGTTCAAAGATAAAGCGGCTAAACAAGGAGACTCTGGACAAGAGCACATCTCTGCTGGACTCTTCACCTACCCAGCCTTAATGGCTGCTGATATTTTACTCTACGACGCAGACCGCGTTCCGGTCGGCGATGACCAAAGACAGCATTTAGAGCTAACCCGAAATATTGCTGAGCGATTCAACAGCCGTTACGGCAATACTTTCACCATCCCTGAAGCAGCGATTCCTGCAGTGGCAGCAAGGGTCATGGACCTTCAATCTCCGAACGTAAAAATGTCAAAGTCTCTTAACTCCCCTCAAGGAACGGTTGGATTATTCGACGAACCCTCAACTATTGGAAAAAAATTCAAAAGAGCAGTTACCGACTCTGATAACGATGTTCGCTACGACTGGGCGAAGAAACCAGGAGTCTCGAACCTTCTTTCGATTCTAGGGGCAACAACAGGAATGGGCCCTGAGATTCTTGCTGACGAATATCATCAATACGGGCCATTGAAAAATGATGCAGCAGATGCGGTCATTGCAGCGATTTCTCCAATACAAGTGAAGCGAGCTGAACTACTCAGCGACAAAGCTGAGTTGAATAGAACTATCTCAGCTGGGGCAGAAAAAGCGCGCCAAGTCGCTGCTAAAACCGTCGCTAAGGCCAAAGAAGCAATGGGATTTTTATAAGCTTGACCTTGACTGTCTTACTAGGACTTTAGAGCG
>PCCJ01000088.1 GCA_002731665.1 Actinomycetota bacterium
TCGAAACAAATTGACCAAAAGGTAGTGCCGACTTGGAACTACCTGACGGTCCACGTCCACGGAACAGTATCTCTTATCGACAATTCGCAATGGGTAGAGAACCTTGTCACTGAACTTACGATTTTAAATGAAGCTGATCAGAAGGCTCCATGGCAAGTAAGCGATGCACCGAGAGAGTTTATTGAGAAACAACTGAACGGAATCGTTGGGGTTGAGGTTCTAATTGAACGTATTGAAGGAAAGGCAAAACTTAGCCAGAATAGATCTACACCTGATGTCCAAGGAGCTATTGATGGGTTGAGTAAAGAAGTTGGCCAGCAGTCGTTAATAAATCAAATAGAGAATTTTCGTGAATTGTAAATAGTCCCAAATGAAAGGTGTCTCTGCTATTTATGGAGTTCCCTCTCCTCATGCTCTAAGAATTCTTTTCCGACTATTTTTGCGACAGTTTTACATTAAGTCCATGGCTAGGCAGCGTAAATTTCATGTTGCGTCCTAAAAACGTTAACTTGAATCAAGAATTTAACGGCATTTGCGTGAAACCTGGCGTAGTCTCAGTGTGCTCGTTAATTGAGAAAATTGGGTTACGGAAAGAGATCAGCTTCTATGGGCGACAATCAAGCTAAGCCACAAAACGTCTTTAATTTTGACTACAGCAATGAAAGCGGAGAGCGTCCTCCACAGGAGTATTACGAAGGCATCAAAGACAAATTTTCGGAAGAGCGAGATTTGCGTCTGGCCTATAGACCTCCTGGGGAAGACTATTACACGTCTGACTTGACTGGTGACTTGGCTAAATACGCAGTCGACCCGTACTCAGATGATGTCGAGCCACGTGAAAAGCTGAACGATGTTGTTGAAGTGCTGTTCATTGGTGGAGGGTTCTCTGCTCTCCTAACTTCGGCACGACTTCGCGAAAAAGGAGTAGACAGCATCCGTATTGTTGAACGAGGTGCTGATGTCGGAGGTACCTGGTACTGGAATCGTTATCCGGGAGTGGCATGCGATGTCGTTGCCTACGATTACTTGCCCCTTTTAGATGAGACTGGGTATGTGCCCACCCGTCATTATGCAGGCGGTAATGAAATCTTTAATTATTGCAAATCTATTGCCGAACGATTTGATTTGTATGACCTAGCGGTATTCGGCACGACCGTTACCTCGACTGTCTGGGATGAAAATGAGGAGATGTGGCACGTAGGAACTGATCAAGGCGATCTGATGAAAGCCCGTTTCGTCGTATGCGCCAACGGAACTTTATCTAAGCCGAAGCTTGCCCGGATTCAAGGTCTGGAGAAATTCGAAGGTCACTCTTTCCACACGTCGCGATGGGATTATGACTTCACAGGTGCTGAACTTGAGAACCTCAAAGACAAACGAGTGGGCATTATTGGCACTGGTGCTACTGCCGTGCAAGCAATTCCAAATCTTGGTGCAGCAGCAAAAGAACTTTTCGTTTTTCAGCGGACACCGTCATCGATCGATGTTCGTGACGACTGGGAAACAGACCCGGAGTGGGCTTCAACTCTTCAACCCGGTTGGCAGGGAGATCGGCGTCGACGCGCGATTGAGGGACCACAAGTAAGTGATGCCGTTAAAGCCCGTCGAGCTGCGATGCCTAAAGAAGAGAAAGTTCGGCGACAAGAAAATGCAAATATCGATGCGATGATGAGGATTCACAAACGTATTGACGAGGTGGTTGAAGACTCCGTAACTGCTGAATCTCTAAAGCCGTGGTACATGCTGATGTGTAAACGTCCATGTTTCCACAACGATTACTTGCCGACTTTTAACCTTCCGTCGGTGCATTTGGTAGATACTCATGGTGAGGGTATTACTGAGATCAATGAAAAGGGGCCGATCTTTGAGGGCACGCAATATGAGGTTGATGTGCTCATATATGCCACCGGATTCGAAGTGCAAAAAACTGGTATCTATAACGAAATTAAAGGTGATAACGATTTAGATTTGAATGATAAGTACTCTGATGGAATTAGAACTCTTCTAGGAATTCATTCTCAGGGTTATCCAAACCTGTTCATCATGGGCGGTTATCAGGCTTTTTTTGCGTTCAACCTGACTGATGTTTTAAATAGTCAGGGCGAACATATAGCTGAATGTATTGACTTTGTTCGTAAAGCGGAAATTCACAGTCTTGACTGCAATGAGAAAGCAGAGGAATGGTGGGTGCAGCAAGTTATTGAGCATCGGGGTACAACAAGCCGGAACAAAGATTGCACGCCGGGCTACTATAATTTTGAAGGTGCAGATAACAGGCGACAAGATGGGAATTACAACGGCACTATGAAGGAGTATCTTGACCATATGTCTGATATTCGGAGCAATATGGCAGATAATTTTGTCTTCACTCGCCGTTGAGTAGACCTTAGTTTTAGTTAGATGACCAGATAAAGATAACTATTAGCGGAGCTGATTTACTTATGGGAACTCCTGGTGGAGATGTGTGGATAGTTGGAAGTCATTCCACTGCTTTCGGAAAATACCCTGATAAGACTTTTAAAGATCTGACTCGCGAAACGGTTCTTGGAGTTGCTGCGGATGGATTTGTTGACTTAGCTGACGTTGACTTCGCTTATGTCGGTAATTGTTTAGCAGGTGCGGGCTTCGGGCAAGAGATGATACGCGGGCAAGCTTGGATGATTGAGTTAGTCGACGAAGGGCATTTTCCTGAACGAGTGCCTGTAATGAACGTTGAAGGTGCCTGTGCAACAGCTTCGATGGCGTTGCATTCGGCCTTTAAAGATATTAAGTCAGGTGAGTCGGACATTGTTCTTGCAGTCGGCGTTGAGAAAACGTATCTCCCGGGTGCTGACCAGGACCCTGAAATTAAAGCGCAGATGTTTGACCTATTCGCTAGAGCCGTAGACCAAGAGGACCTTCCTAGGTTAGAACAGCATTATCGGCAGGTAAGCGAAAGTTCTGGGGTGCCTTTTGAGACAGGACCAGGACGCACTTTGTTCATGGACACCTATGCAATGCAAGCAGCGGTTCATATGCAACGGTATGGGACGACCCAACGTCAGATCGCTGCTGGGGCAGCCAAAAATCATAACTACGGAGCTCTTAATCCGCTCGCTCAGTATCGTTTCGAAACTTCGATAGATGCTGTGATGGAGGATCGAGAGATTTCTTATCCTCTGACTCGTGCTATGTGCGCACCAATCGGCGACGGAGCGGCTTCGGCGTTAGTGGTTTCTGAAGATGTTTTTGCTGGCCTTCCAGAGAGTGTGCGAGCGCGGTCGGTAAGAATCGCAGCAAATTCTATGAGCGGTGGAAAATATCGTTCAGTGAACGAGCCCGGACTTTCTCGAATTGCTGTTGATAAAGCCTATAAAGCTTCCGGGATTCAACCAAAGGACGTGGACGTCGCTGAAGTTCATGATGCAACCAGTTTTTGTGAGATTTACCAGGCCGAAATGATGCGGTTATGTCCCGAGGGTGAAGGTGGGGCGTTTGTTGAAAGTGGTGCAACAGGGCCTAATGGGGTTGTCCCAATCAACACATCAGGTGGGTTGGTAAGTAAAGGTCACCCAGTTGGAGCTACTGGCCTTTCGATGATCTATGAACTGACAACACAATTGCGCGGTGAGGCCGGACAGCGGCAGGTAGAGAATGCTCGAGTTGCTTTACAAGAAAATGGCGGCGGAGTGATAGGACTTGAAGAAGCTGCCTGTTCGGTTGTGTTGCTCGAACGTGGCGACTAACAAGAATCAGGTGCGCATATGTCGCATTGTTGTCAGAGCAAAGGCACAACTGTTGCCATCTTGAAGAAGGCGGGTCGAAATTAGCCGGTTGTCGCCACGACGATTCACTATTCTGCCTTCTGCGATGAATGGTTTGTCGAGAATTGGCTCAAAATAATCGATACGCATGTTAATTGTAGATTGGAAACCCAGTCTGTCACCGCAGTCTCTTTTTGCTGTGTACAGGGAAATAATATCTACATAAGCAGCTGTGAAACCACCAAAAAGTTGTCCGAGAGGGTTTAGCGCACAGGCTGGTAGGTGGCACTCTACGTCTAGTTCGCCCTCAATATCTCGAAGGATATTCCATCTTTCAATCTCGAGAAGATCGAACGGTGCAAGGCCAGGACTTGCGAGTTTTCCTTCGGGCACATTAAGTGACCATTCTTCAAAATTTTCCATCACATGTGTCATGTTAGGTAAACAAGTCCATAACAAGTGGTCTGGGGCAATACTATATGAGTTGTGACCGGCAAATATCTGGTGCGCACCTATGGGTGCCAAATGAACGTCCATGACTCTGAACGCATTTCTGGACTATTAGAGACCGACGGAATGCAAGAGACCGATTCGGTAGAAGAAGCTGATGTCATAGTTCTGAATACCTGCTGTATTCGTGAGAACGCGGATAATAAGCTGTATGGACAACTCGGTAATCTTAAGCGCCTTAAAGAGGAACGGCCTGACGTGCAAATCGCTGTTGCTGGTTGTTTGGCTCAAAAAGATCGTGACTTGATTCGCGAAAGAGCACCTCATGTAGACGTTGTGTTAGGAACTCACAACGTCGGTAGAACTTCAGAGCTTCTTCAGGAAGCTAAAGTGAACGGCCCGATAACAGAAATACTTGAAGAGTCAGAGGCATTTCCATCCGCCCTGCCAGTCAAACGTGACGCAAAGCACTGTGCATGGGTAACCATTCAGATTGGATGCGACAACAGTTGCGCGTTTTGTATAGTCCCGGCGGTCCGTGGACGAGAAATATCACGTCCATTCGGTGAGCTTTTAGAGGAAGTGGAGTCTCTAGCAAAAGATGGATTAAGTGAAATCACATTGTTAGGCCAAAACGTCAACAGTTATGGCAGAGACTTAACGCGAGCGCTGCGAGCGCAGAAAGATTTATCGGGCGAAGCCTCCCTGCTAGTTGGAGAAAAATGGATCAATAGTAAACAGACGGCGCGCCCGTTGTTCACGGACCTTCTTCGCGCTGTGAGCGCTGTGGAAGGGATACGAAGAGTTCGATATACAAGCCCTCACCCTAAAGATCTTCGACCGGAAACTATCAAGGCGATGGCAGATGTGGATGAGATATGTGAGCATCTGCATCTGCCCCTGCAGTCGGGTAGCAACCGAATTCTTTCTTCGATGCATCGTGGGTATACCGCGAGTCGTTACTTAGAAAAAGTAGAGGCCGCTAGGTTAGCAATCCCCGAACTCGCAGTTAGTACCGACATCATCATCGGTTTTCCTGGTGAAACAGAGGGTGATTTTGAGGCGACTTTGGAAGTCGCCGCCGAAGTGGGATTTGACTACGCGTTTACCTATGTTTATTCACCACGGCCTGGAACAGAAGCTGCAGAGTTCGGTGACCGATTCGTGCCGTCTGCTGTTTCAGCAGAAAGAATGCAGCGTTTACGAGCGGTTATCGAGCGAAGTAGCCGTCTTGGTAACGAAAGTAGAGTTGGACAGATTGAAGAGGTTGTGGTCGAAGGCCCATCGAAGAAAGATCCCAATGTTTTAACTGGGAGAACGCGCCACAATCGTTTAGTGCATTTTCCTTCACCGAATCCTATCCGGGAAGGTTCTTACGCCTTAGTAAGAATTATTTCAGCGAAGACATTCAGCCTGCAGGGTGAACTTATCGAAGTGACAGCTATCTCGAAACATCGAACCCGGATTCCGGTGGTGTCATCCTGACTATTCACAATCTGTCTATGGAGAGGCCGATAGCAATAGTAGGCCCGACTGCTTCAGGGAAATCTGCGCTTGCTATGGAGCTAGCACGCATAGACCATTCGGTTGAGTTGTTGTCAGTTGATTCGATGCAGGTGTACCGGGGGATGGACATAGGAACTGCAAAACCAACAATTTCAGAGCAGCAAGAGATTAGGCATCATTTAATTGACATGGTGCAGCCCATAGATTCGTTCACCTTCGTGGAATATCAGAATGAATACAAAAAATTATTAATAGAACTTAAATCCCGGGAAGCAAAACCATTGTTAGTCGGTGGCACTGGTTTGTACCTCAGAGCGGCAATAGACGGTTTAACTCCGCCGCCGCAGTTCCCAGAGGTTATGGCTCAGATAGAAACTG
Source organism: Actinomycetota bacterium (assembly GCA_002731665.1). The sequence goes on from PCCJ01000088.1 coordinate 6,078, forward strand.
AGATTGATACTGAGTTACTTCATCGCCGGTTAGTTGAGTTAGACCCAGTAGCAGCAGCAAAAATGGATTCAAAAAATCGTCGGCGAATAGCAAGAGCCCTTGAAGTTACTCTTGGATCTGGTAAACCTTTCTCTTCCTTCGGCCCGGGTCTTGATAAATATAAAGAAGCTCCGTATGAGTTGATCGGAATAGAGATTGATCGAAGCCTTCTGGACTTACGCATTGTTGAACGATACGAGATGCAAATGGATATGGGTTTTCTTGATGAAGTCCGGCGGTTGTCTGACGGTGAAATGTCTGCGACCGCACGGCAGGCGCTGGGGTATAAAGAACTATTAGCGTACCTTCGCAAAGAAACATCTTTGGAGGAAGCGCTAGCTATAGCTATTCAGCGGACAAAGCGTTTTGCTAGGCGTCAGCAGAGATGGTTTCGTCGTGATCCGCGTATCCACTGGATTGATTTTTCAGATGTTGGTTCTTTCTTAGATGAGCGTCGCAATCGAGTTAATGACCTGACTTCTGAGAGAATAGAATCTGGAGGTTATGATGCGTCTATATAAACACCATGGACTAGGAAACGATTTCTTAGTGACGTTTGTTGACGATTTACCAGGTAGTCCTGATGCTCTCGCCCGGCGGCTATGCGATCGCCGAACTGGAGTAGGAGCTGACGGTTTGCTGTTTGGGTTACCTGGATCTGGTGGTAATGACTTAAAGATGGTTCTTTTTAATGCTGATGGATCGAGACCTGAAATGAGTGGGAACGGTATTCGCTGTTTAGCTCACGCCCATTCAAGGAGACTCCTTCTCGGCGGAGTGAAAATTCAAATCGAAACGGATGGGGGATTGCGTGAAGTAGAAATAGATGACGATGGCGATGCGGTATTAGCATCGGTCGATATGGGGACTGTCGGTGATGGACCTGGTATCGCCGAAGGGTTACAAGATTCACTTTCTGGTTTGTTAGCTGCGACAGCGGATGTAGGAAATCCTCATCTCGTTGTTTGTGTACCTGATCTTTCGAAAGTTGATGTTGTAGCTGGGGGTTCTGCCTATGAAGCGCATTACTCTGAGGGAATGAACGTTGAGTTCATCTGCAAGTCACAAGAAAACGTGGATGTTATTGACCTTCTCGTTTGGGAGCGAGGGGTAGGAGCAACGCAGGCTTGTGGCACAGGTGCTGTGGCTGCTGCTACTCGCGCTTATGACTGGGGTCTTGTTGGCAAACAAGTTACGGTACGCATGCCGGGAGGCGAAGTTAATGTTCACGTTGGTGACAGCGCTTTACTCATCGGCCCATCGATTTTCGTTGCGACAATTGAAGTGCCTTAATGGGCGATGAGAAGAACGGCAAGGTAATAAAGGCTACCCAAGAAACCCATAGAGGGGCTTTTGGTGAGTTCGGTGGTGAAGCTAGTGGCCTGATTGATCGTGCGTTTCGCGAACAAATCCTGCTCGTTGGTGTTCAGTTTCCGGGAAACTCAAGTGAAGAGGTTGATCAGAATCTTGATGAACTGGCCCAGTTAGTTGATACCGCGGGAGCGGATCCTGTGCTAAGAGTTGTGCAGAAACGGATTAGTCCTGACCCAGCCACCTTCATAGGTAAGGGAAAGGCGGAAGAGATTCGTGATTATTCACTTGAATATGATGCCGATACGGTTATTTTTGATGATGAATTGAGTCCTGCTCAGCAGTTCAACCTTGAAAAAATTTTTAAACGAACTGCTTTGGATAGAACGGCAGTTATTTTGGATATTTTTGCTCAGAATGCGACGACGTTAGAGGGAAAAGCTCAAGTTGAATTAGCGCAGCTTCGCTATTTGTTGCCTCGTCTCAGGGGACGGGGAGACGACATGAGCCAGCAAGCTGGCGGAATAGGAACTCGTGGTCCGGGAGAAACTCAGCTCGAAGTAGATCGGCGGCGGATACAGAGGCGACTAACGAAACTCGAAAAAGATTTGGCAAATTTGCGTCAGACACGAAGCAATCAAAGAAAGTCGCGCCGCCGCTCTCGCTTTCACACCGCTGCGATAGTGGGCTATACCAATGCTGGAAAATCCACTCTGTTGAATCGATTAACTGGAGCAAATGTATTAGTCGAAAATCGATTGTTCGCAACTCTTGATGCAACGACTCGGCGGCTTTATCTTCCAGGTGGGGAGACGGTTCTACTGAGCGACACAGTCGGCTTTATCCAAAAGCTTCCCACAGGTCTTGTGGAAGCCTTTAAATCAACTTTAGAGGAAGTGAAAGAAGCTGATCTATTGGTGCATGTTGTGGATGCATCTAGTCATGATCCCGAAATGCATATGGGCGCTGTTCACAGTGTCTTAAGTGAGATAGGGGCTGGAGACGTACCTGAGTTGATTGTTTTCAATAAAACAGATCAAATCGAAGATGGAGATTTAGGTCCTCTTCTGAGACGCTATGAAAATGCAGTCGCTGCTTCAGCTTATACCGGGGAAGGCGTAACTGAATTGTTGGAGGTTATGGCAGGGCGGCTTCGCCGGCTAACTAAGGTTGTGGAGTTGAATATTCCGTATTCTCGTGGAGATGTTTTGGCAACTGTTCACAGAGAAGGCGAAGTGCTAATAGAAGTTCATGAGGAGACAGGAACGAAGGTAAGAGCGCGGCTAGACGAAGTTGCGACGAATCTTCTCGAAGAATTTATATCGCTGGATACGCAGGTTTGATTTTGGGTTTTAGAAATTTGAATGTTCAAAATAAGATGCAGAGTAATAGTGAGATAGCGGCGAAGGGAAACCACGGTTATGACAGATAAGCCTGATGGGTTTGTTCCACCTCCTTATCCCTATGACCGCCTGAATGAGTTAAAGCCTTTAGGTCAGCATCATGAAGGTGGTCTTATAGATTTTTCTATTGGTACACCAATGGACCCGACCCCTCCCGCAGTTGTTAGAGCCTTGGCTAGTTCAGGATCAGAAAAAGGTTACCCTCCTTCCATCGGGCGTCCTGAACTTCGCCATGCCTTTGCATCTTGGTTGGCCGAGCGCACAGGAGCTGAGGTCGATCCAGAAACTGAAGTTGCTGCAGCGATTGGTACAAAGGAATTTGTTGCTGGACTCCCTCATTGGATGCGGCTTCGTAGGCCTGGAAAAGACACCGTCCTCTATCCGGCAGTGAGCTATCCGAGTTATGACATGGGTGCAACATTCGCAGGATGTCGATCAGTTCCTGTTCCTGTCGATGAAAACTGGTCGATAAGACTCGACGCGATATCTAAAGAAGATGCAGATCGAGCGTTGCTTTTATGGGTGAACACTCCTGGCAATCCTGCGGGTGGTCTTGATGATTTGCCAGCAATCGCAGAGTGGGGTCGCTCCAATAGAGTTCCGGTGTTTAGCGACGAGTGCTACATCGAATTCACTTGGGATGGTGCTCCTCGCACAATTTTAAGTAATGGGACTGAGGGAGTGGTTGCTGTGCATTCGCTTTCCAAGAGATCAAACCTCGCTGGTTTAAGAGTGGGTTTGTATGCGGGTGATGCTGAGATAGTGCATTACTTGAGAGAGATTCGTAAGCATGCGGGTTTTATGGTGCCAGGCCCGGCGCAGGTCGCAGCGTTAGAAGCGCTCGGTGACCAGGTCCATGTTGAGGAGCAACGTGATCGCTATTACTCTCGCCTTCAACGAATGGCTCAGGTTTTAGAGTCTTTCGGCGTAGAGGTTCAAATGCCGCGCGGCGGATTTTATCTTTGGGTAGCGGCCCCTGATGGTGATGCTTGGAGTTTCACTCGGCGGTTAGTGAGAGAAGCGGGTGTTCTGGTTTCGCCTGGAGAATTTTATGGTGAGCAGGGTAAGGGCCACGTCCGGTTGGCTATGGTTCAGCCAAATTCGCAGATCGAGGTAATTGAACGCCGGTTAGGTCTTTAATGTTGACCGGCGCTTGCGGTCCCTAGACTGAAGGTCGTGATTGATCTATTGGATTTAGCAGCTGAGCTAGTCGATATTCCATCAGAAAGCCACGATGAAACAGCATTAGCTGACTATTTCGAAAAGTGTTTAAGAACTGCCCCCTACTTAGACACTGAGCGCATCGGCGACAATGTCGTAGCTCGAACTCAGCTTGGGTGTAAGCACAGACTGATAATCGCCGGTCACTTAGACACTGTTCCTGCTAATGGGAATCATGGAGCCCGTATCGAAGGTAACCGACTGTACGGGTTGGGTGCGTGTGACATGAAGGGTGGTTTAGCTGCTCAGCTAGCCTCTTCGTTGAGCATCGAGAACCCGAAGATTGATGTAACTTATGTATTTTATGCTGGTGAAGAAGTAGCTGCTGAGTACAACGGACTGAAACAATTGTATGAGCTGAGACCAGATCTCCTTGAAGGCGATACAGCATTGCTTGGCGAGCCCACGTCGGCTCAAATTGAGGCTGGGTGTCAAGGAACTCTAAGAGCTCGGTTTGCATACCACGGTAAGCGTGCACACACCGCTCGTCCTTGGAAAGGTGCCAATGCGATACATAGGCTGGGGATTGTACTGAGTCGTTTAGATAGTTTCGAAGGCCGTCGGCCGGTTATTGACGGCTGCGAATATAGAGAAGCTATTCAATCAGTTTTTGTGGAAGGTGGGGTAGCGGGAAACGTGGTGCCCGATAGAGCTTTTCTGACCGTTAACTTGCGTTACGCTCCAGACAGGTCATCCGATGAAGCAGAAAAATATCTGCTGGAACAAGTTGGAGATTTTGACGAAGTTGTGATTACTGATCATTCGGTAGCAGCTGCTCCAGATTTAAAACACCCAATTATCAGCAATTTAATCAATGACAATGAACTTATGGTGAAAGCAAAGCTCGGGTGGACTGACGTTGCGCGTTTCGCTGAGCATGGTATTCCTGCGTCTAACTTTGGTCCCGGTGACGCTTCGATTGCTCACACTAAGGATGAATTCGTGGAGCGCAGAGAAATTGAACAGGTTTACATGGCGCTCCAGAACCTCATTACATCGGAAACTTAAGCTTAGACGGCAAAATTTTAGAAAGCGGAAACAGGATTATTGCGCTGTGCATGGCTGAAGGAGTCGTGGACCCTATGAAAAAAGCTTTTCCAGGATAACGGCGACTCCGTCATCAATATTAGACATCGTGGTCTCGTTGGCTATCAGTCGTGTTTCCGCATGAGCATTAGCCATAGCGATTCCCCAGCCAGCCCAGTCGAGCATTGCGTTGTCATTAGGCATATCCCCAAAAGCAATAACTGATGATGATTCAATTCCCTTTTCGTTGCATAACCGTTGCAGTCCAAATGCCTTGTCAATTCCGGGCGGCATCAGTTCAACGAAGGGAAGCCCGGCGTGTGTGGGATTGATTCTCGGTCCCCAAATTTTTGATAACGAATTAATAGTTGAATCCGGAGACTGACCTGGAATATTCACCAGAAGCTTGTGGACGTGGTGATTTAAATACGGAACTATATCGCTAATGTTCTCCTCGAGAGGTCTTCCGGCTAGTTCCAGCCATTTGCCTTCCGCCACAAACTCAGTGCCCATTTCGGCGCTAAAAGCAGCATTTGGACTGTGTCGTCGAGTTTCCTCTATCAAATCAATAGCAACTAATAACTTAATGGTCGCAAATTGCTCAATTGTGCCTAGGAGAGGGTCATAGGAGAGAGCTCCATTTGCGCAGATGAGGCGGGTCGGGATTTGAGTTTCGTCGACAATGGAATTGCAGTATCTGGGTGGTCGACCAGTGATTACTACAAATTCGATATTGGTTTTTTCTAAAACTGCGAGGGCTGCACGCGTGCGCTCTGAAACCTTGCCATTTGAGTTGGCCAAAGTTCCATCAAAATCTGTTGCGATCAGACGGATATCTTCGATATTAGGTAGGCGATTCATAATCCGTATTGACTTGGTTGAGTTCGGATCCATTCTCCGATTTTTTCACCGATCATTATAGAAGTCGGATTGGTGTTAGCTCTTGGAACAGTAGGCATAATCGAAGCGTCGGCGATAGCGAGGCCGTCAATAGCAAAACATCGACCATACTGGTCGACAACGGCACCTGGATCGCTTTCGGGACCCATATGCGCTGTTCCGCATGGGTGGTATCCCGAGGAAGCAAAACGGCGAATGAATGAGAGGAGGTCGTCTCGATCAGTCATACGCGACAAATCCGGGAAGACGATTTTTTGCACTAAATCACTTAGCGGGCCATTTGAGGCGAACCGGATTGCTTCCAGCAACCCGTCAGCTAGCCGGTTGGCATCTCGTGTATTTTCGCAAAAATAACTATGTATCTCTGGAATCGCGAATGGGTCGGATGAGGGATATACAAGCTTGCCGCGTCCATCTACTTGCTCGAGGACTGCGGCAATACCAAAATAGGGATTGTCGTCTCGACCCACGTAAGTAAGCTGCTCAATCTGCATGTCGAGGCGCGAAATGTTTTCTGCGCTTGTGTAACGAAGAATAGTTTGGATTATTGGCTGATTCCGTTGTACGAGTTCGTTGTGGCTTGGCTGGCACA
>PCCJ01000089.1 GCA_002731665.1 Actinomycetota bacterium
CGACTCAACCCACCAGCAACAGAACGCCCAGCCGCAACAGAACCACCAGCCGCCCCGTTCATGCTGTCAATCTTTGATTGACGTTGAAATTCAGTCAAATTGCTGCGAGCCTGCCCTGAAAATGTAGATCTAGTAATCAATTGGGCTCGACCAGAAAGTGGCACACTTAACTCGTGGCTGCTTGCGTCTGCAGCACGATGCATCGTTGCAGCTCTCTTACCTCTGTTTAGATGATCAAAATATCGAATCGGAGCGGTTTGAGACACTGGATTGTGTTGCCGGTGCAACGGGGTCTGCCTTCTCCTTACATGACTATTAAGCAGATTGCTTATTAACGGCGTCGCCGATCCACGACTACGGAGAGTATTAACATCGTTTGCAACTGGCAAAGCTGGTGCGTTCTTTAAAGGTCGATCCGATTTTTGTGTTATTGAATTGTCGATTTGGCCCAAAGGCCCAGGCAGGGGGTCCGCTTTTTTGGCCTTACTTCTATTGATGGTTTGGTTAAATTTGCCTCCAGATGGTTGCCTTTGCCTAATCGGCGCCCCTGCAGAAGCAATGGGACTGTACCCACTGAAAGAAACGGTGTGAGCCTCATTTTTTTGCGGTTTGTACTGCCTCAACAGTAACTTTCTAGCTATTCCTGATGGCCCTATGCCGCTTCCCACCTGACTTCGCCCACCAGCATTTGACGCGCGAGGTAAACCACGCGGTTCGTTGAAAGGAGTTTTTTCCTTCGGGCTCCATCGTTCTTTTATAGCTATCAAATCTCTATCACCCCAACGGTTTAAGCTGCCGGATTGGCGAGCTACATGAGGTAAGAGAGTCGGATTTATTTGAACTGGAAGTTCCCCGACACTTCCGATACGTCTAGAAAGAGGCCTTGCGAGATCCTGCGCGATTTTTCGAGAAACGGTAAGTATTGTGCCTAATGACCTACTAGTCGATTTACGGCCAGGAGCCTGAATTGATCTTCTCAGAGGTCTCAGTTCACCAGAAGGAACTTCGTTCGCGTCTTTCCCTAAAACCATGTCTGCTCGAAACCATTATGAGCTATCTCAATTTCTTCGATCGGGAACTCATCTTGGCTGACGTTGAAGTCAGGTCCGGACCAACTCACGACATAAGCATCATAAACGTTCCAAGTTCGTAATCGATTTCCATTTGCTCCCATAAGAACTAACCCCAAAGTGCGCCGCTCCATCGGCCGAACATCGTCGCTTTGACCAGCAGCCAAGGCTTTCTGGGCCGCTGGTGGGAGCATTCCCTTTTTGGCCAACATAGCGGCGCCTCTCGATGCCCCATTGCCGCCGACTGCCTTGTCTAAGTATCCGCTTTTACGAATCCATTCATACGACTCTTGGAACCAGGTAACAAAATAGTTGTCTTGTGTAATACCGCGTTTTAAAGTTAAATTCGGGTAAGAAACTCGACCCGGCAGTTTATGAGTGTAATTATTTTCGCCGCCTTCGTTTCTCTCGAGGACTTCAACTTCCATCGAAAGGCCTGAAACTTCCTGAAACGACGCCAGAGCCAGCCGTGGGAGAGGCACCGAAACGGCAGTGGCAAGCGGATTGTCTATTTCGATCACGAAAGAAGCCGTCGTAGGGCCGTCATCGTAATATCCATTCGAAAAATGTCCGACTAGGCCATTAACCACGCCTCTATAACTGTTCACACCACCTCAAACTTTTTTGGCTACTTCTTCAATACTCATTAGCGCCTTGCTAGTCGTTCTATCTCTCTTAGCTTCTATGACAAAAGGCTTTTAGCTTCGTCAAGAGATCTGGTATTCAGGCCTGCGACCAGGTTGACCATCCTGATGCGATCTGCATGTTCCATGTCTAGAAGTGCTTCTAAAGGCCAATGGACGTGATAAGCGAGATACGCTATCTCGTCCCACAAGAGTTCGACAGGGTATTGCTCCATAATGCGTTACCTCTATACCTCCTCGATAACTGCGCCGCCACGTCTTCTGGCGCTCTCATCATATTCTTCAGATGAATCTTCTTCAGGCTCAGTAAATATTTGATCAGCTGCTTCGGTTCCAGCACTTTTGTTTTGTTCCGGGATTTGGTTTTCCTCTAGGAAATCCGCCACGTCGCTCGGGGTGCCGAAGTTTACTACTGCGTACAAATCTTGCAAAAACGCTAAGTCAAGAGCAAACAAATTTTCAATTTCTTTTACGGTAACAGCTTGTAGAGAACCTAACTCGGTCAGAACCCTTGAGAGGATAATTAGAGTCAAGAACGGGTCTTCCGCATCTTGCACACGAGGGTCACGCAGTGGTTCAATTTCATCTCGAGCTGTTGCAAGTCGCATCGTGCCTACACGGTGTAGTTCACCGTTAGGGTCTAGATATCCACGTGGAAGCGAAAATTTGTACTCGGTTTTTAGCACCATCAGGCCTTAAACAAACCTTCGTGAGCGATTGTTAATTCTTCGATCATCACATCGTCAGTACCCGCATCGAGATCTGATGCTGACCACGCTGAGGGCCAGCCTCGTTCAAAGTTCCAACGTCCGACTTCGTTTCCAGACATGTCATATATGACGATAGATCCATTTGATCTTTCGATTAACCCTTCATGGACTTTTTGGTGCCACTCAATTAATGAGGCGTCTGGAGATAGCCCTCTTTTGAGGACTATGTCGTCATATTTCGTTCTGCCTGGCCGTTTCCTTGTGACTAGTTTTCCATCCATTAACGAGTCTTGGTACTCAACGACCTCAGTGGTGTACCCAAGCCCTGAGCAGCCGCTGAACCTAGCCATCTCGATACTTTCCAGCTCAAGGGCAAACTGCGACCCGAGGAATTCAATATCATGTATGTCTGACATAAAACTTTTCCTTTACTCCATAATCACTTGCAAATAATTTTGAACGAACTGATTGTTGCTGAGCGGTCCAGTATCAATTTCTACTAGCACCACTCACTTTTGGCTTTAGCTATGATGTTTGCCTCAATTGGCTGATTCGGAAGATAACGAACTCAGCTGGTTTCACCGGAGCGATACCTATCTCAACCACTACCTTTCCTTCATCTATTGACTCTGGCGGATTGGTCTCAGAATCACACTTAACGAAAAACGCTTGCTCCGGTGTAGCGCCGAATAGCGCTCCGTCTCGCCAGAGGCCCCGCAAAAACGAGTTGATGGTTCTTTTCAGACCTTCCCAAAGTTTTTGGTCATTTGGTTCGAACACTGCAAACTGAGTTCCGTCCATTATCGCTGTTTCAATCATGTTGAACAGTCGACGAACGTTTACGTAGGTCCAATCAGTGTCAGAAGCTAAGGTTCTCGCTCCCCATACACGAATTCCTCTCGTGCCAAAAGGACGTATGCAATTGATACCTATCGGATTTAGTAGAGACTGCTCAGCTTTCGTTAGGTCAAGTTCGGTTGACAATGCGCCTCTCACGACCTCGTTCGCAGGCGCTTTCCAAACACCGCGAGTGTCATCGACTCGACTCCAAACGCCAGCAATATGACCACATGGAGGCACCATAACTTCGGCGTCCGCAGGTCCGGAGGCAACCGGATTGTCGACAGCGATCCATGGATAGTAGAAGGCAGCAAAAGCAGAATCATACATGGCGACATCAGATCGCCATTCTTTAATTTGTTGAGGGTTCATTCCCGGAGGTGCGTCGAGCACGGCTAGTCGATTTGCTTGGCCCTCACAATGGCTTATTAAAGCAGTCTGTACGGCCTTCCACATTCCTAGATCAACGCTTCCGTCTTCCTTGGTAGCAGCTGTGATCAGGTCAGGCACCATAACCATCGTTACTTCATCGGCAATCACTAGGCCGTTAATGCCCACGCGATCTGATTCGCTACCAACAAAGTCTTTGGGGCGAACATCGACTGGAAGCGGCGCAGCTGGTGAAACTGGGTAGATGCCGGCTTTTAGTTGGGCTAAACCTTTGTCTGGCAAGGCAGACAAATCAGCCTCTACGCTTACTTCTACTAGTTCAGACGAACTACCTGAGATGCTCTCTAATGAGACATCGTCAAACCGTTCAACTTCTACGCCATTTTTTTCTACAACCATGTTGAAGAGGGGTAATTCACCTTCTTCTACTTCGGTCCCGGGCTCAACTGCTACTGCTAGCCCGTCTGCTGGGCCAATACTGGTAATTGTTAGCGGCAGGCCTATTGCCCGATCGACCGCTGGCAGTGCTAACTGACCTGATTCTTCCGATGGACTTTGGTGTTGGACCCGCACTATGTAGGCCATGCCTCCACCATTATTGAAAAATCCGTAGACTGAGAGCGGCAATACAGCTCCTGCCACAAATCCACCGTATAGATTTTCGTACTGAGACCAGCTAGTAACCAGTCGAGGTTTTAGGCCCTGAGGATCAGAAGGGTCATCAGTTGGGTAAGCCGCTGTATAGCCAACGAATGCCGCAACTGCGGTAAGTCCTGCAGACAGTGTCCCGCCAGCAGACGGGACTTCTTCTACGTACACACCTGGAGTCAAATAAGAAGGCAATAGAATTCTTTCACTCGTAAAAACAATTGGTCATTTCGGATACTTGCACAGGGCTGTTGGCTTTACGCGGCAATTCAGAAAAATTTAGAGAGATTTTCTGTGCAAGGCAAAATCGTTTCCAAAGCCCAAACTTTTTCTAAATGTTTAGCTCTTTGGTAAGGCGGCCGTGCTTCACAAATTCTTGTTTGGTAGCTCTGACTAAATCAGCACGGCATATTTTGCGGCCTTCTTGGATTGCTAAAAAAGCGCCGGATACCGCTATGTTTCGTATTTGGCCACCAGTCAGATCGAATGCAATGAGCTCACTTAAGTCAACATCACTTTCGCATTCGTTTTTTGAGATATGTAAGTCCCAAATTTTTTGGCGTGCGTCTTCATCCGGTGCGCTAATTTCGATGAATCCTTGCAGACGCCGTTGGAATGCTGTGTCTACATTTCCTGAGAGGTTTGTTGTGATTATTACGAAACCTTCAAATGTCTCTACTTTTTGTAGGAGATACGAGACTTCCATGTTCGCATAACGATCGCGTGCATCAGTGACTTTGCCTCGTTGGCCAAAAATTGCGTCGCCTTCGTCAAAGAGAATTAGTGCGCCTCCAACTGAGGCTGCGTCGAAAACTTCTTCAAGGTTTTTTTCGGTTTCGCCGATGTATTTAGACACCAGTGTAGACAAGTTGATCTTCACAAGATCTAAACTCAAGTCGTTAGCTATTACTTCTGCAGCCAGAGTTTTTCCCGAACCTGATGGTCCGGCTAGAACAGCTAATGCTCCAGGTGACATAAAGCGCCCTACATGAGATTGGCTCATGACTTGGTCCCAATATCTGTATCTGTTTGATAATTCTTTGAGATCTCGCAGGGTTTCTTCCGAAACAATTAGATCATTCCAGGATTTTGTGGGGGTAGCTCTTGTTCCTAATGTTGACAAACGGTTATCAGCTAATCGTCGCACCGCTCGGTTAAGGTCGTCAGAGACTAGCGGTAATCCTCTGCGAACTTTGTGGGCGTGGTCCTGGGTTAGCGGATACATGGTGGCCTGCCCAAATTCTTCTAGTTGCTCCTCCTTGGTAAGAGCCTTATTTTCAGCATAAACTTCACGCCAATTTCGTCCATTAGGCAACAGATCTATGTCTATTGGCGACTTACAGCAGACGGCTAGCATGAGGTGGGTTGCATCTGCAGCGAGTCGCAGTCCTTGAGGCGAGAACTCTTCCGATAAGTCTATTACTAACGCTGCACCAGCAATCGTTGCTTCTCTGACCGCTGATTTCCACTCATCAAGAGTTCCCGGGTTACGTACATATAGAAACGAGTTATGAGCAAGGCGTTCTATACTTTTTGTTCGTCTCGCTTGCCTGTCTTCACCTAGCACCAGCAGAGACGTTAAATCGCCGCTTTCATCAGCATCGCTGATTAGCTCGCTTCCGAAAGGTAGCGCTGTGTCTAAGTTTTTGTCTCCTGCTAGGGCCCACAGCACTGATGGACATACGTTTATTGAACGGCTTGCAAATGGACCAGTATCAGAAACGTTAATAAGGTGGGCTGATACTAGATGAGAACTCGGGCCAACTAGTGAAGCTCCACGGGTCCAAACACCGAACAACTGATCCAGAACACCCACGGTCACTGAACCATCAAGAGATAGACCGAGACTAACTAAAGCTTTCTGCAGCGGTAGTTCGTTTTCGACTGCCACACAGAAACCGAAGCATAGTATTTCCAGGTTTGAGCTATTAGCCCTTGCGGCTAGGAGCGCTTCTGGACTCTCATAGTCAAATGCAGCTATCGCTTTGTTAAAATCTTTTTGGTCGAGAGCTTCTTCTTCTTGTAAGGCTTTCAAATAACGAAGAGCACCACTTACATACTGGTTGACACCAATTTGTTCGGCATTTTCAATCACGTTCGTGAGGCCTCATAACTACAACTCGTTTTCCTGTTCAACTACGTAGCCGCTCATCAACCAGTCATCATCACCATTAGAAATCGCCATTTGGCGGTAACGAGTTACTTGCCAAAGACTCACTTCAAAAAATTTGTAATCATCTTCACGCAACAATGGCGCCAGATAGTCGAATAAAGCTTCTATCGACCACAAGTCGACATCAATCTCAGATGTAGTCTCTAGGCGAGCCAGCACTGGTGCGCCAGGGACTGGGAGCAACGGCAAACGATCCAGGTCTTTATGGCCCAGTCCAAACGTTTTACTCAAAACAATTTCGGTCCAGTCGGTAAATAGAAATTCGCAGTCTAATTTACACAAACCATTATCAACATCGATATCGACCAAGCGACCTTGAATAGCACCATTAATGCCACGCGGCCACTGAATATAGATAGGAGTCTCTTCCGTCATCGCCGCGAATCACATACCCATTTCAGGAGAGAGAACATTCAATTCTTCCATCTTTCCGAGGTAACTCAAATCCTCCACGATCGAGTCGTACAAATCTTTAAACGTACCTTTTGACTCAAAGAACGTTTGAGAATTTTTCGCCTTAACCCCAAGCTTAACGAGAGCATCTGGAGTTTCTCTGTCGTGGTTATTTTGGGATGCCGCTATGAAATGATAATCGTAGCCCCCACCTTTTTTCTCTTCTATTTTCAACTTAAACGCAACGCCACCGCTCAAGCCGCTAAAACCTGCTTGATCGGGGGGTAGCACCGGCCTTTCCGCAGTAATATTTTCGGACACCCATCCGTCCACGTGTCTAAGACCATCCTTCGCACCATCCATCACTAAGTCGTTCGCATAGCCAGCTGTATCGCCAACCTGTTCGGCTATCTGAGGAGCGCTTAATACTGAGTTGTAAATATTTTCTTCGATGGAATACGCATCTGCACCAGCTGCACGGCTAGTCAACTTCGTCATTGCCGCTCGGGCGTTTTCTTCACGCTTTTTCTGGGCATCATCGCCGCTAGAGAACAAGTTACTTATGTCCGATGAATTGAATGCAGCTTCCACTTTTAACGATTTAGCAGCATCTTTTCGTGCTTTTGATTTCTCTTTCTTGCTGGCTTCTTTTTTTGTATGTTGTTGGATTGAACGCTTAAGCACACTGGCGAAATTAACGAATGAAGAAGCAGGCCACGGTGCAGGAGTCTTGCATTCGATATCCAAGAATCCTCTTGCGTCTCCGCCAACCGAGTTTACACCCAATTTAAGAACGCCCTGCCAACCCGCATAACTAACGTCCACTGCGTTGACATAGCTTGAGAAACTCTCGCTATAGGACCTATCGTGGACCTTATTTTTATTGACATATTTATCGAGACTCGCTGCAGAAATACTTGTACCGACACGCTTTTCGTGACCGTACCGAGCTGCCCCGTCAATTTTATCTTTGAGAAGACCTATCTTAGCGGATCCCGAAAGTTCACCCACAAGGCCTGCCCGAACATAGGTTTCTTGAGCTTGATCAGCCCAAGCTTGACGATCTTCAGCTAATGCGTTCGCTCTTTCTTTCGCCGCTTCTTTAGATTCATCTTTTTTTGCTTTGTATTTTTCCTCATTCTCTTCGGGGTAGTCGTTAACCGCTTTGTCTATTCTCGCCATCCATTCGTCGGCTTTAGCTTTATTGAAATTTTCTCCGCCCGAACCAAACCATAGATAGTTGACAGTTGATTCCGGTAACAAACTCCTGAATTTGTCATAGGCCCCAAGGCTGAACCAACTAGCAAGCTGTTCAGGCCCCATAGCTTTAGCTTCTAAAAAGAAACCTAAATCTACGTGTCCCTCTAATTTTCCAAAACCTACGTTAAGGCCTGCTTCAAGTCGTCCTTTTAATTGGAGATTCGCATGCATTAGGCCGCCTTTATTGTTGTTAAGGTCTGTCCTCGCTTTTATAACTACGACTACACCGACATAAATCAATGGAGCCACCTCGAACAATGTATTGATCTCTATTTCTTTAGATTCCCCTGCACCCCCTCCCGCCAATCCGATCACAGCGGCCAAGCCACTGAAGAAAGTTCCCGCCGTTTGCGGATCATACTTTTTCTTCATTTTTGTAACTTTTTTATCTTTGTTTGCAGATGCTTCAAGGTCTTCAGCATCACGCCCCAAACCTGCTTTTTTCAGATCTGCTTTACCCTTTTTTGCTTGATTCTGAAGTCTGCTAATAGCCATAATCTTTTCAAATTTGCCATTGGCTATTTCGCCGTAGCCTTCGCCGACGAAATTGTCGACGCCGGGGGGTTCCCGATCGGTGTTCTCTATAACAGTGCTCTCCATATCACCATGATCTTTTGTCCTTGAAACTTCGCGTTTACTCAGATAGGTTTCACAGATTTCTTCGATTTCATGCAACAGTGTGTAACGGATCCGGTTATTCGAGTCCCTCAACCCGTATCCATCATCAATGGCTTCGTATGCCTTTAGCTTTTGTTTTAAAACATCTGAAGCGTTTTCAAACCAGGAGAAAAATGAGCCGCGATGAATTAAGGCATTCCCTCTAGTATCATGCGTGAACTCTTTCAACGTCATCAACGTCGGGGCAGATGCAGGATCGTCCTGAAGAAGAGCATTACGGCGCTCCTTCTTGCTTCCTTTAGCGCCCGAGTCACCATCTTTCTTCGCTCGACGAATTTCGGGAACGTTTCCTGCAGTAGCGTTTCTCAAAATATTTGTTGGCTCATGATAAGCAGCAGATTCGCTGCGTTTCGCTTCGACGTCTGAGCGCATCCGTTCTAACCCATGACCACTTTGAATCGCTACATGTGCAAGTTCATGCCCTAATAAACGATCCCCTGCCCCTGTACCTGGCTGGTATAGACCACCACGAAAAAAAACGTCGCTACCAACAGTGAAAGCATCAGCTTGCAACGACCTACTCAAATCGTCCGAAACTGAGTCACTATGAACACGAACACCAGAAAGATCCACACCATAAGCATTTGAGAAACCAGAAGCTTCACGCTCCCGAAGCGTCGAACCACCACCGAGCTTGCTTTGGATCTGACTCTCGACAGACGAATCAACAGCAGTACCACCTAAGGGATCATCAATCGATGACTTCCTCAACGCCGTATTCGCATTCTCAAATCCAGAAATTTTTCGTAAAGCCAAATCAGCCATCCGATCAGCCTGACCCTCCTCAGGATCATCAGCACGACCAACCGTCAACGACCTAGAAACGCCAACAGTGGACCCACCCAAACCAGAATTCAAATGCCGTAAAGCCAAATCAGCCATCCGATCAGCCTGACCCTCCTCAGGATCATTCGCACGACCAACCATCAACGACCTAGAAACACTCAAACTTCTCGCCGCAGGAGGGGTCTTCACACGCGAAGCCACACTTTCATCTACTTGAGGCTTCCGATCTTTAGCGTCACGTTTAGCAACACGCTTCAATTCCATGTGAACCCCCTCTCAAAGCACTTAAACCTTTGTATCAAACAACGTTTGAGATAATTTGGTCTTCAGCCCAACTTTAACAAAAGCATCCAGAGTATCTGCGTCCATGTTGCCCTGGGTTGACATTATTAACCGCACCTCATCTACGTCTGGGCTTTTCACTTCTCTTTTCACCTTCAACACTACGCCACCGCCAAGGTTGCCAAAACCTGCTGCATCTTCTGGATTATTGGCTTTCTACGGTGCATTTCATCAAACGACTCTCTTCGTATTGCGCTTAAGACGACTCTACGACAAATCCTAAATTGAGCTCTCCCCGCTGATCTTCTGGCAAATCCATAGCTTGTCGATAGTGGGTTACGGTCCAAGACCTCTCGTCAAAGAAATCGTAATCATCACGAGCGATAATTGGGGCCAAA
>PCCJ01000090.1 GCA_002731665.1 Actinomycetota bacterium
CTAGCTCCGCAAAACTTTTGTCGCCTGCTAAGGAATCACGTACTAACTTACCGACTACAGCGTGAGCATCTCGGAAGGGAAGCCCTTGCTCAACCAGCAGCTCAGCCAAATCTGTTGCTGCCGCATACGGAGAGTCGGCCTCTAACTTCATTGCTTCGCCATTAAAGTCTAAAGTTTGGATCATCCCTCTTAAAGCCAACAGAGTTAACCGAGCCGTGTCGCAGCTGTCAAACAATGGTTCTTTGTCTTCTTGAAGGTCTTTGTTGTAGGCCAGGGGGAGACCTTTTTGTGTTGCTAGAAAACCAGTCAAATTACCGATTAAGCGACCAGCCTTGCCACGGGCTAATTCCGCGATATCTGGATTTTTCTTCTGTGGCATCATCGATGATCCAGTGGAAAACGCATCATCCAAAGTGATGAAGGAAAATTCAGACGATGCCCACATAACTAGCTCTTCGCCAAGTTTCGACAGGTGAATGCCGAGTGTTGTCAGCGCGTATAAAACATCAGCGACAAAATCTCGGTCAGAGACTGCGTCCAGGGAGTTTTCAAATAACTGATCAAACCCAAGATCCGCAGCAGTAAAAGCCGGATTCAGCGGCAGGGACGAGCCTGCCAAGGCACCGGCTCCCAAGACCGAGACATCAGTTCTTCGCTTCGCGTCTTTCATTCTGTCGATATCTCTGAGCAACATCCAGCAGTAAGCCGCAAGGTGATGCGCTAATGACACGGGTTGGGCCTGTTGCATATGCGTATAACCCGGCAGGTAAATAGCTTCAGCGTGAGCTTCTTCTGCTCTTATGCGAATCACCGCAATTAATTCAAACGCTAAAGACACTAAGTCATCAATCTCAGACTTAACAAAAAGCCGTACGTCGTTAGCTACCTGATCGTTTCTGCTTCGCCCTGTATGCATTTTCGCTGATGCTGGCGCTAGCTCAGTTGCTCTGCGCTCTACTGCCGTATGGATATCTTCATCGTTGGCAGCCCACTGAATCGTACCTTCAGCAATTTCATTCTCTACTTGCAACAACGCAGCCATAATCGCATCAAGTTCTTCATTATCGATGAGGCCAACGCTTTCCAACATCCGAACGTGTGATCGAGAACCTGCGATATCTTCCCGGAACATTCTTTGATCGAATGGCAACGAGTCATTTAGTTTTTGAAGAGCTTCGGCTGGCCCACCGGCAAACCGACCATGCCAAAGCGTATTTCCATTAGTCATGTGACGTCTCCATCGAGGTACGTAGGTTTATAAGGCTCATAAGCCAGACAGATACTTAAGATTCGAAGCAATGTTATTTCCTCCTGCTTCTTCACTAGCAATAACTATGATGGTGTCATCCCCCGCTATTGTGCCAATGACTCCCTCTATTCCACTTCTATCGATAGCTGAAGCAACAACATGAGCCGATCCTGGAGGGGTTTTGAGCACGACGATATTGTTGGATTGACTTATCTGAACTACCCACTCGCTACAAACTCTCCGCAGGGTCTCAACGGGAACAACTCTCTCTGACGTTAATTCAGGAATTGCGTAGACAGTTTTGCCGCCGACTCGCATTTTCACAGCACCCAACTCTTCCAAGTCTCGACTTACTGTGGCTTGTGTTGCTTCGATGTTTTCTTGGCTTAGCAAATCCACTAATTGAACTTGGTTCTCGACTGTCTCTTCAGACAAAATACGCTGAATCAGATGCTGTCGTTGGAACTTACTGGTCATGCCGGAGTTACCTGCTGAGCAAGCCATACGAGTAGGCCACGGGCGCTATGCATCCGGTTCTCAGCTTGGACAAAGACCTTACTGCGGGGCCCTTCAATAACTTCATTGGTAACTTCCTCTCCACGGTGGACAGGCAAACAGTGCATAAAAAGACTGCGGTTGCTGGCTCTTGACATCAACGCAGCATCTACTCTGTACTGGCCGAAGGCATCCAATCGAGCTGACCGTTCACTCTCTTGCCCCATGGATGTCCAAACATCTGTGTAGACAACGTCGGAACCTTGAACAGCTTCAATAGGATCGCTTGTTACTGTAAGTTTGCCCCCCGCAGAAAGAACCCGCTCGACATCTAGATCACTGGGCCCGTAACCGGGCGGAGATGCTACCGAGGTCTCTATTCCTAGCATTGAACATCCAATAGCAAGTGACCGCCAAACGTTATTTGCATCTCCGACGTAAGCCACACGATCTATGTCCCGTAAACCAATTTCTTGTTCCATGGTAAGCAGATCAGCAAGAGCCTGCATCGGGTGCGCCTCATCGGATAGCAAGTTCACAATTGGCATCACATCTATTGCCGCCATTCGCTCTAACCGTCCATGATCAAAGACGCGAGCTGCTAGCACAGCGTGGTAACACGCCATTACCCTCACGACATCTTCCGCAGTTTCGCGTACATCAATACCAAGTTCTTCTGGCTGGATATAAACTGGGTGGCCTCCTAACTGATTAACGGCCATTTCCATTGAGTTTCGAGTCCGACCAGACGGTTTTTCAAATATGAGAGCTACTCCTTTAGCGTTCAAGACCTTCGGAGAAGCTTCTGCCAACGAAAGGGCAATGACTTTTTTTAATTCGCTTGGATTCAAGTCATCAATTTCTAACAGATGCCTCATTATTCGCCTCCAAGGACATTCGTTAAAATTTGGATTGCCTCATCGATGTGCTCGTGGCTCACATTCAACGGTGGGGCCAGTCGCAAAGCACTTGCAGTCACACCGTTAACCACTAATCCTGCTTCAAGACAGCTCAAGGCAATTTCTCCAGCACTTTTACCGATTGCAGCGGTATCAATCTCAGCGGCAATCAGCAGACCTAAGCCCCGAGCGTCCAACACATGTGGAACGGTCAAAAGCTTGCCCATTAATTCATCTCCAGCATTCTTTGCCAGCTGGGGAGCATCTATGGCTTCCATCGTACGTAAAACCGCGCGAGCTGCAGAAGCAGCAAGAGGTTGCCCTCCGAACGTAGTTGCATGCTCCCCCGCCGTAAAAGCCACTTCTTTTTTCGCCCAGATAGCACCGATCGGCACACCGTTTCCCAAAGCTTTAGCCATGGTCACAACATCAGGGCGCACATCACCTTCTGGATCAAAATAATGTTGCCATCCGAACCACTTACCCGTTCTTCCTAGACCAGTTTGAACCTCATCAATCATCATCAAAAGGTTGTGCTTGTCGCACAATGTCCTGACCTCCGCTAGGTAGTCCGCGTCGGCCACATTCACCCCACCTTCACCTTGCACGGCCTCAAGTAAAACAGCTGCACATGAAGAATCAATTGCGCGTTCTAATGCCTCTATATCGTTATAGGGGACATGGCGAAACCCGTCCGGGAGAGGTTGAAAAGCGCCATGCATTTCTAATTTGCCAGTTGCGTGCAAAGTTGCAAGAGTACGGCCGTGGAAAGATTTGAGGGCACTAACAACTACGTGCCGCCCATCGCCGCCATTTTTACGGGCTAACTTTATAGCCCCTTCTATGGACTCAGCACCGCTATTACAAAAAAAGACTTGACCTCGCCCACCCTGCAAGCGATTAATAGTTGACGCCACTTCAAGACCTGGCGCTGTTTCAAAAAGGTTAGAGACATGCAGTAAAGTACGCGCCTGCTCGGCTATGGCATCAGCTACTGCAGGATGAGAATGCCCAAGCGATGTAACTGCTAGGCCGCATAAGAAATCTAAGTACCGTTTTCCTTCGCGGTCAAAAAGTTCAGTACCGCTGCCTCGAACAAACTGGACTGGAGGTATCCCGTACGTTCTCATTAACGGATAGCTATCAAGGCCTTCAGCTGCGATTGTTTTCGTGTTCATTGAATCCATCTTTCGAGAAAAATTGCGGATCTAGAGCATTAGGGAACGATCATCGTCCCAATACCTAAATCAGTGAAAAGTTCGAGGAGCGAAACGTGCGGGACGCGTCCGTCTAGAAGGTGAGCACTAGAAACACCGTTTTCAACGGCTCGCACGCAGGCTTCAATTTTCGGGATCATTCCACCGCTAAGTAGGCCAGAATCTATTTTCTCTTGCAACTCAGAAATAGTGGCTCTCCTAATCAACGATTTATCATCGTCGAAGTCTTCATACAGCCCAGCTACATCGGTAAGGTAAACTATTTTTTCTGCTTGTAGGGCTTCTGCTACAGCACCAGCAACAGTATCCGCATTTATGTTGTAAGCCTGACCGGTAGCGTCCGCACCGATTGTGGACATAACTGGTATCAGACCCTCAGAGAGTAGCTTCACTAAAAGCGTTGGGTTTATCGAAGAAACGTCACCAACGAAACCCAATTCGGGGTTGCGTGCAGCAGCCGTAATTAAACCACCGTCTTCACCGCTAACACCCACGGCGTGAGGGCCATGGACATTGATTGCTCCAACAATGTCACGATTCACTTTGCCAACGAGCACCATACGGGCAATGTCCAAGGTCTCAGCGTCTGTTACTCGCAGGCCATCACGAAATTCAGACTTTTTGCCCAACTTCTCCATCAGAGCACCTATCTGGGGACCTCCGCCGTGAACGACGACGGGCAAGATCCCGACCTGCTGCATCAGAACGATGTCTTCAGCGAAACGCATAGATACGCTGTCATCTGCCATCGCGTTGCCACCGTATTTAATAACAACGATTTTACCCCTCCAACGCTGTATGTAAGGAAGGATTTCGATCAAAAATTGAGCGTTGTCTAAGTGCTCCTCGATAGAACGATTTTCACTAGGCATTTCTTTTTCGTCAGAATCACTCACTAGTCGCAAAGTCCCAGCAACTCCTTTATCGGTAGAATCGTTGTCACTCATCTAATACCCAGCATCCATTAATCACGGCATAAGTCCCAAGGAAGGCAATCCAGTTGTTTCTTTAATACCCAGCGCTAAATTAGCGCATTGAAGAGCTGCTCCTGAAGCCCCTTTAACGAGATTGTCTAACGCACTTATCACAATCAGCCATCCAGTCCGATCATCAACGCGGGCTGTGAGGTGAACGGTATTCGCACCTAACGTCGACTTAGTCGAGGGTGGTGTTTCGTCAACGTATATAAAAGGTTCATCGTCATAAGCGTGATGAAGTACCTGCATAGCATCGGCAGACGTAAAAGTGTCGTTCGCTGGACGAGCGTAGCAAGTCGCTAGTATTCCTCGGACCATGGGCGCAAGGTGCGGAGTGAACAGAACCTCACACCCAATTTCTTGTTCTATCTCAGGCGTGTGTCGATGATCTAACAAGCCATACGCTGCGAAGTTCTCGTCTACCGCCGCGAATGTTGTATTTGCCTTTGGTGCCCTTCCCGCCCCGCTAACTCCGCTAGCCGCATCCACGATTACGCCTTTACTTTCTATATAGCCCCCATTTGAAAATGGCGACAAAGCAATAATCGCTGCCGATGGATAGCACCCAGGCACCGCTATTCCTTTAGCGCCCGGCATCGAGTCTCTATAAAGTTCAGGAAGGCCATAGACAAAGTCGTCCAGAAGCTTTGGCGCCGAATGGTCCATTCCGTACCACTTTGGATATAACGCTGGATTTTTGAGTCGAAAATCAGACCCTAAGTCCAAAACGCAGCCAACTTTTCCATAGAGATCATCAACAACTGGCTGACTAGCCATGTGCGGAAGGCCTAAGAAGACAGCGTCGAGGCCTAAAAAATTTTTAGGGCTATAGACAGAAAACACCAATTCTCCGTAGGCTGCGGCCAAGCTCGGGTACAAATCACGAACCCTTGTACCTGCTTGGCTATCACCAGTTATCGCAACCAGCTCTAAGTCCGGATGCCCTGCTATCAGCCTCATTAGTTCCGCACCGGTAAAACCCGATGCACCAACGATTCCAACGCGCGCTCGCTCCATGTCTCAAATCATACTACTTATGCATCTGGATGCAATATTATTCATTATTTATTCTTGATGAACCACTTCCCAATTCATCTACCCACCGATCTCACAAAGCTACCAAGCTCAAAAACATTCACTAATCCACGCGTCGATTCTCAGCCTTCGAGAAACTACCCGAACTTAAAGCAACTAATATCCCGAACATGCACGACAGGCCAGGCAGCTTCAAGGAATGGCGTCCCATAGCTGCTCTCGGGCTGATGACCTGCACTTGTTATGGCTCATGGTTCTATGCGTTTGGGATTTTAGTAGCGCCCATTGCCCAAGACACGGGCTGGTCGCTCACGTTCTTGGGTGGTATATTCGCTACCGCTCAAGTTATAAACGGTCTCGGCGCACCGCTAGGAGGACGCATCCTAGATAAATGGGGCGGATCGGCAGTCTTCACGATTCAAGCTGTTGCAGCATTAACGATGCTTCTGGGAACCTGGGCGACTCAACCTTTGATATTTGCTATTATCTGCAGCCTTGGCGCCGGCACCCTCATGGCCACGGGTTTCTATCATGTCTCCACTACAGCAGCCGCTAGGTTGCGGCCTAGCGATCCAAGCAAGTCGATAGCTGTCCTAACTGCAATCGGCGCTTTTTGCAGCCCGATCTATTTACCGCTCGGAGCGTATTTAGTTACCACTACGGATTGGCGCTCAACATTCAGAATTTTTTGTTTACTCGCAATTTTTGGAGCTATCAGCGCGGCAATTTTTGCACCCAAGGGGCGATCTCCGTCCGGCTCACTCCCTTCACCCCAGCCTTTGAGAGCGCTTAGAAAGGCAGTACAGATGCCTTTGGTCCGACGAATGCTCATTGCATATGGCTTCGGCGGGTTCGCCTACAGCACTCTTTTGGTCTACCAAATTCCAATCATGGTAGACGCAGGCGTAACCCTACAAACGGCCGCATCAGCAGCTGCTTTTAGAGGTTTTATGCAAATCATTGGGCGGGTCGGAATCATTGGCTCTTTTGCGATCCGCAAACCCGCTTTCGCCATGCAGTTCGCCTTCTTAACTGCCGGAATAGGCTCCATCTTCTTACTGAGCCAAAACGTAATTTCATGCTTTTTTTATGGAGCTGCCGTTGGCATAGGGCTTGGAGCAATGACTCCTCTCCAGGCGATTTACGGCCAACTAGTTTTCAAAAATGAGGACCTCGGATTGCTCATGGGCATGCAACATACCGTTACTTCACTCTCTGGAGCGTTCGGGCCGTTGTTGGCTGGGGCAACTAGTGATTTGTTCAACACTCAGAAGCCAACCGTGGTCATAGCATCTTCAACTCTGTTCATTGCAGCAGTATTGTTGCGCAGCATTAAGGCTTAGAAAAATCACGAGACCTCCGAACGATCTTGAATAAAATTACTAATGTTCGCTCTTTAGTCGCTATCCTGAGAAACGCTTTAGATCTGGGTCAATGGCGTCCCGTCCTAGCAACTCAATACTTTCAAAATCTCCATCAATCGAGTTCCGGAACGTCTCCAACATGCATAATTCCTATCCTGGCCAAGTTAATCTTCCAGTCGCACAAGGTCTATACGACCCCGCCAATGAACATGATGCTTGTGGAGTAGCTTTCGTTGTAGATATGAATGGGCAGAAGTCTCATGAGATGGTTCAAAATGGCCTTAAATGTCTGTTCAATTTGGATCATCGAGGCGCTACCGGAGCTGAAGCTAATGTCGGCGACGGCGCCGGCATACTCATCCAGATTCCTCACGAATACTTCACTAGCGTGTGCGAATTTAAGCTTCCAGCCCCTGGTTATTATGCTGCTGGGATGGCTTTTTTGCCTTCCGAGAACACAGCAGCAGCAGCAGCAGCCATCGAACAAATTGTTGAGTCTGAAGGCCTTCACGTAATCGGCTGGCGAGAAGTTCCTACAGACCCATCTACTTTAGGAAGCTTCGCTGTAGATGCTATGCCTGTATTCAGAACTCTCTTCATGGGAGATCCGACAGATGAGCCAATACATTCGCTCGAATTGGAACGCCGGTCATTTATAATCCGGAAGCGAATCGAGCATGAAACTCGACCTTCAACATATTTCCCATCGTTGTCAGCGCGAACCTTTGTCTACAAAGGAATGCTTACCTGCGAGCAACTACCTCAGTTCTACCCGGACCTAAATGATGAACGACTCAAAAGTTCAATGGCGCTTGTGCATTCAAGGTTCAGCACAAACACTTTTCCATCATGGCCTCTAGCCCACCCTTATCGGCTAATAGCGCACAACGGTGAAATCAACACTGTTGAAGGAAATCGTAATTGGATGCAGGCACGCGAA